>CAYWJH010000162.1:0-5747 GCA_964458555.1 uncultured Spirochaetaceae bacterium
GCGATCTTCAGCCTGTTCTACCTGATATGAGTGATTCCTCGAGCGTCAGAATCCAAGACCTCGATGCCTGGTTCGGCGATGTCCAGGTCCTCTCCGGCGTGAATGCCGTCTTTCGCAGCGGCGAGATCTCGGTCGTGCTCGGTGCGAGTGGATCGGGTAAGACGACGCTCATGAAGCACATCCTCGGACTGCTCCGTCCGCAGTCCGGTACGGTAGAGGTGCTCGGGGCAGATCTGGCGACGGCAACCGAGCTCGAGCTCGAGCGAGTCCGGCGACGAATCGGCGTCCTCTTCCAGCAGGGTGCTCTGCTGAACTCGGTGTCGGTCTTCGAGAATGTCCGTGTTCCGCTCGAGCAGCACACGAAGCTTCCTGACCCGGTGATCGATTCGATGGTCCGGACGAAACTCGCGCTTGTCGGTCTACAGTCCGCCGCGGACGCCCTGCCGAGCGAGTTGTCCGGCGGCATGCGAAAGCGCGCGGCGCTCGCCCGCGCGCTTGCCCTCGACCCGGAGCTCCTGCTCTGCGACGAACCGTCGTCGGGTCTCGACCCGCTCTCCGCTCGCGCGCTCGACCAGTTGTTGCGCGATCTGCAGCGACGTCTCGGCATGAGCATGATCGTTATCTCGCACGACATGACCGGAGTCCGGCGCACCGCGGACCGGGTGTTCTTCCTCTACCAGGGCTCGATCATCTTCGAAGGAACGGTGGACGAAGCCGACGAGAGCGACCTGGCGGAGATGCGGGACTTCTTCGCCGCGGCGATTTCCTCGGGAACGGTCCGGTAGAGACTGCTCATCGTCGGCAGACTATGTCATGCGCGCGAACGCGAAGGGGTGTTGACCCATCGTTCCCGCGCTGCGACGATGCGTCATGATCAGCCTGCTGCACGGGGTATGGAGCGCGATGCTCAGCGTCTGGGAGTTGCCTCAGAACCTCGTGGGACTCGCGTTCCTCGTGCTCATGCGTCGGCGGATCACCGAACGCAGGCGAGAGAACGGGCGCCTCTTCCTTCGCACGCGATCGACCGGAGTGTCGCTCGGCTGGTTCGTCTTCTGGTGTACCGACGAGTCGATCCGACGCCACGAGTACGGGCACACGATTCAGTCGAGGCTGCTCGGTCCGCTCTACCTGCCACTCGTCGGTCTGCCCTCCGCGCTGCGCGCGCTCTACGCCCGTGCCTACCGTCGACGCACCGGCCGGTGGTGGCCATGCTACTTCGACGGCTACCCGGAGAACTGGGCGGACCGGCTTGGCGGTGTCGACAATCGGCCTCACAGGGCCTCGCACGTCGGTGATGTCACCCACGGGTCCGGATGACGACGAGTGTTGAAATCGATAAGCTACCGACATGAACCCGAGTGACACGAAGCGGATCGAGGATTTCATCAAGTCCTTGGACGAAGAAGAACTGGTGTACTTGAACCGACTCATCGTCGAACGCCTCAAGTTGATAGATCAAGCGAAGAGCACGTCCGAAATGGCGAAGTACGGTATCGGGGAGCGCGTGCAGTTCGAGGACAATGGCGGGACCACGGTCACCGGTCGAATCATCAGGCTCAATAAGAAGACGGTTTCGATCCTGACCGACGACCGCCGGCGATGGAATGTCGCGCCGGTGTTTCTGCGAAGCGTACGAGACTGAATGAAATGGAGGGGCTTTGGACTTCTGTGTGGAACGAACACGAAGACCTCACCGGTTCTCGGCGACTGGAAGAGCGCTCGCTTCAGCGCGGCTGATCGACCCGAGATACTGGAGACGCAATGAATTCCTACCGCTTGACCCACATAGAGAGTCTCACCGACGCCCTCATGGAGCTGAATTCCAGCGAAGAGCTTAGCAAGCTCGCGCGGCTCGCCGGCCCACGCCCGCCGACTCGGAAGGCGGACCTCGCCGACCACATCGCTCGCTATCTCGCTGGTGATGGTCTGCGGAAGGCCTACGACTCGCTCGGCGAGCTCGGGCGAGCGGCGGTCGCCGAGGTGGTGCATTCCGAGGCGGACACGCTCGATGGAGCGCGGTTCCTCGCGAAGTACGGCAGTGCCCCTCCTCAGGAATTCGGCGGTCGCTCCTCGTTCCGGGGGCAGCCGACGCATCTCGACATGTTCCTGCTCGGTCGTAAGCGGCTGATGCCGCGAGAGATCAAGAGGCGCCTGAAGGAGTTCGTGCCTCCACCGGCGGCCGTGACGCTGCAAACGGTCGATTCGCCGCCGGAGACCTGCCCGGGCAGGCCCAAGGCTGGAGTCGTGGAAGGCGAAGCGATTCCGGTACGTGTGCACCTGGGCGAGCAGCGCGCGCAACGGGAGCTGCCCGCGATGCTTCGGCTCATCGAAAGCCGGAAGGTTGCGGTGGGAAGCAAGACGCTGCGACCGTCGAAGGCAGCGCTCGGCGCGGTTTCCGCGGTGCTCGACGGCGAGGATTTCTACCCGAACGATCGGCCGGTGAGCAAGTACCACGACCCGAATCCCGGGGCGATTCGTGCATTCGCCTGGCCGGTGATCCTGCACACGGCTGACCTGGCGCGACTCTCGGGCACCCGCCTCGAGCTGACCGAGCAAGGACGAACCGCGCTGTCGTCGCCCCCGGGCGAGGTGATCCGCCGCATCTGGGAACGGTGGGTCTACGCGGCGCAGCTGGACGAGGTTTCACGGATCGAGTGTGTGAAGGGGCAGACCGGAAAGAGCGGTCGGAGCCTAACGTCGACGATCGAACGACGCGAGGCTATACGGAACGCCCTTGCTTCGTGCCCCACGGATGAGTGGATCGAATTCGACGAGCTTGTCAGGTTCATGCGGGCGTCGGGAATCGACGCGACGGTTACACACAACGCGTGGGACCTGTACATCGGGCACCGGGAGTACGGTTCGCTCGGGTACTCCGGCGGCGCCGAACTCCTTGCCCGAGGCTATCTCAAGGCCTTCCTCCTCGAATACGCCGCTACGATGGGCCTCATCGACGTCGCGCTGGTCCACCCTGCCGATACGTGGCGGGAGGACGGTGACCTGTGGGGCACGGACGAGCTACCGTATTTCAGCCGATATGATGGTCTGATTGCGATTCGGCTCAACCCGCTCGGAGCGTATTGTCTGGGTACGAGTACGCGGTACTCCTCGCCGATGGACGAGGCGGAGCGCTGCCTTCGGGTGCTTCCCAACAGAGACGTGGTTACCGGTACCACGGTTTCGACGGCCGACAGGCTCGCTCTGGACCGGTATTTCGAGCTGGAGGCGGATCTCGTGTGGCGCGTCGAACCCGAGAAGCTTCTGTCGCTCGTGGAGAGTGGCGGGACGATTGAGCAGGTCCGTGAGTATCTCCTCGCGCACAGCGAGACGTCACTCCCGCAGACGGTCGCGCAGTTGCTCGACGACGTTGAAGAACGAAGCGGACGCGTGTCGGATGTAGGTACGGCGCGTCTGATCGAATGCGACGACGAGACGCTGGCATTACTGATCGCGCGCGACACCCATACGCGCCGTCACTGCATGCTCGCCGGGAGTCGGCATCTCGTCGTTCCCAAGCGGTCTGAAGCCGCATTCATGCGCGGACTCAAGAAGGTCGGTTTCGTCGTCCGCCGGACCGCGGATGGGTCACAGACGTGAGCGTCGGCGGACGAACCACTACCGCGTCGTTATCCCCATCCACTCGAGCACGCGTCGGATCTTCGTGTCCCAGTATCCCCACTCGTGCGTTCCCGGCTCCTCCTCGTACGTGTAGTCGAAGGCGAGCTCTTCCATGATCGCTCGGAACCGCTGATTGTTCTCGTAGAGGAAGTCCTCCGTCCCGCAGCACTGGTACATCCGCGGTTTGGGGCGGTCCGATGTGCCGAGCCGCCGGGCGAGGAAGACGAGGTCGTTCTCGCTCCCCTCGAACGCATCGCGGCTGCCGAAGGCGAGCTCGAAGCCGCCGGGGCGGCGGGCGTTGTCGTCCCAGTTCGTGTAGATCGACCCGGATAGGCTCGCGGCGGCGCAGAACGACTCCGGCTTGTTGAGCGCGAGCTTCCACGCGCCGTAGCCGCCCATCGAGAGCCCCGCGACGTAATTGTCCTCGCGCCGGTCGGAGAGCCCGAAGAACTGCCGCGCGAGCATCGGCACCTCCTCCGAGACGTAGTCCCAGTACCGGTCGCCCGTGGCGAGGTTGCTGTACCGGCTCTTGTGCACCGCGGGCATCACGACGGCGATCCCGGTGTCCGCGACGTAGCGTTCGATCGAGGTGCGCCGCAGCCAGATCGTGTGGTCGTCGGACATGCCGTGCAGGAGGTAAAGCGTCGGGATCGATCCGTCGCGCCGCGTCCCCGCCATGCCTATCTGCCGCGTCGTGCTCTGCGGCAGGATGACCTTCATCGACATGGACAGACCGAGAACATCGGAGAAGAAATCGCAGTGGATGAGCGCCATTGTCTCTACCTCCAGAAGGCGGCCGTGATCCCGCATCGATCGCTCGAACGAACAGATGTATCCGCTGCGGTGATCGTGCGCGGGACCCACGTAGTCACTGTTTCGTCGCCGCGAGCTGGCAGGACACGCCCGGCCCGGTGAGCCTGCGGCACAATGCCCGGCTCGCCTCCTCCTGTGACGCCGTTCCCGGATTCTCCTCGAGCAGCCTGGACGTGAACCCCTGCCGCTGCTCGAGGCTGAGCATCGTGTGGGAAAGCGCGTGCACCTGATCCTCCAGTTCCGCCACTCGCCGTTCGACTGCCGCCGCCTTTCAGCTGCTGGGCAAGGTTCGCGCCCGATTCCAGCTACAAGCGGAGGGTGTAGAAGAGCCCGGCGTTCACCTTGATGGCGTTCATCACCACTCCGAAGGTCGTCGCCACGATCGACCCGATAATCGTTGCGAAGATGTTGTCGCTCTCCGTGATCACGACCTTCGACGGGGTCAGCGAGAAATCGAGACCGACGTCGACACCCAAGCGACCGGGTCCGACAGGCAGGAACGGAATCTGGAACCCCGCGGGGACGATCACGGTGACGCCTTCGGTGAACTCGGCCCACTCGGAACCGCTCGGCTGTTGCAGCAGGAAGAGCGGGCCAATGCCAAGGTAGAACCACCCGACCTCACCTCGCACGTACGGCCCGAGGTAGAACGCGTCGTGTCCAATTCCGAAATGGTTCTTGATGCCGGCCCCCACGCCGAAGATCCCGAATCGGTAGACGGCCGACGGCGTTACGCTCCAGTGCGCGGCGAAGATGCTTGAGGTCAGGCCGGTGCTGAGATCGACCTTGATCGGTCCGGGGTCGTCCGTCGGCTGCGCCACAGCCACTCCCACGACGACGACGAAAAGAAGAAGCACGATAATTCCTCGCTTCATAATACCTCCCCGAGTTGCGTAATCTTTGATCTTCACTTTGTTTCCTGTCAAGCGGCGAACGTGCCCTCGCTCACGATAATGGGACTGTGGTACGATATGACGATCGTCGTTCCGCCTCCGGTGTCCACTGCGCGTAGAGTACAAGGTTACAGCAAAGGACGGCTTGTTGAGCATCATTCGTTCCTCCGTGACACATGCTAAAACGACCGTGCCGCTCGAACCCGTAGGATGAAGTCCTTTTTTTGGCCGGACACGGCGCCACTTCCGGCGAAGGACTGGGCCCACGCGTAGTAATCATCGTACTCGGTCGACGACCAATACCACGCCTCAGAAAATCCGCCTTCACCTTCTTGGTGCAGATTCTTATGCATCTGGTTGAGCTCATCCTTTGAAGGCAGAAACCAGTCGGTAAAGCCGCCCTCTGAAAGACTATCGCATAGT
>CAYWJH010000163.1:0-5690 GCA_964458555.1 uncultured Spirochaetaceae bacterium
CAGAGCGCGTGCCTCGACGGGTCGTAGTCCTCGGTCGTGCCGGGCTCGACGACGGGGATGATCACGCGCGACGGGTACTCCGCCCGTAAGTGGAGCGTGTTGTGCGCGACCGGCGCGTCTCGGTAGCTGTCCACCGCGTCCCAGCTGTTCGGGTGGACCTCGTAGCGGCCGAACTCGCTGCTCGTTACGAGGAAGCCGATGCGATGGCCGGTGTCGAAGACGATCGCCGTGCTCCACAGGTCGAGCGTGAGGTCGTAGACCGTCCCCTTCTCGAGCGGCTTCGGGTTCGCGTAGCCGTCGCGGTAGCGTGCCATGAGCACGCCGCGCGCGATCATCGCCTCGTAGCCGTCGGGGTAGATGTCGAGGAGCTGTACGACGAAGGTCGTGTCGGGAACGTCGGTGGCGATCGCGAGGTTGGCGAGGATCCGACCGGTCACCTCGACCGGGGCCGGAAGCGGCTCGCTCGCGAAGCGAATCACGTCGTCTCGCCGCGTGATCGGGCGCTGGTCGACCGGTCCGTCGGCGATGAGGCTGCGCCATTCTATGTCCGCGCGGGAGACGGGGTTCTTCGGGTCGTAGTCCCACGTCAGCGTTCCGGCGCCGTCCGGAGCGTCGGTACTCAAGCCCCCGTCCGCCGTCAGGTAGTAGGGGACGTCGGTGTGAGGAATCGGCCACTCCTGCGCGACCTTCCACAGATTCCCGGGTGCCTCCGGATTCGTGAAGTCGCCCATGAGGAAGTAGTACATCACGGATTCGACCGATTTCCAGTCGACGACGCCGTTGAGCAGGTCGAACTGTGGGACATCCGGCCAGAAGATGTCCGAATCGCAGTAGTCCGGAGGTACCCGCGACGGTCTGGGATGAGCGCCGTGCGTACCGCCGCCCACGACGAGCACGGCGCGCCCGGTGCCCTTCCACGCGACCCAATCGTCGATGCTGCCCTGCGTGAAGATGTCGAACCAGCCGGCGATATCGGTCTTGAAGACTTCAACGCCGTCGTCGGGCCCGAGCGGTTCGAGGATCGTCCACGCGTCGTTCGCAGGCGGCTCGCCCGGCTCCCACGGTGAGTCGAGGTCGTGCGTCGGGCGCCGATCGGAAGCGACCCCGCCACGCATGCGGAACACGCCCCGTGCCTCCGTCGATGCGATGTGGGTGACGACCGCGGTGAGCGACGGCGGCGGGTTCTTAAGCGCGGGCAGCGTCGCCATGCCGCCGGCCGAGTAGCCGAAGATCGCGGTCTTCCCGTTGCACCACGCCTGCTTCGCGGTCCACTCGACGAGGTCGTACGTGTCGTGCTCGACGTTCCGCACGCGGGCGGTGCTCGCGCCGTGCGCGCCGACGCGGATCTCCTCGCCTTCGGGGGCGAGGTCCTGCGAGACACAGGCGAAACCCTTGTCCAGGTAGAAGTTGACGCCATCGGTCTGACCGCGAAGCCGCGCGCCCCGTCCGACCAGGACCGGGAATGGCCCCTCGCCCTCCGGCAGGTAGACCTCGGTCCCGAGCTCGACCCCGTCGCGCATCGTGAGCGTTTCCTTCCAGTGACTGACGCCGGGGGGCAGCCAGGCGGGTGTCTTCGCGCCCGGCGTGAGCGGCGGCACGCGCGAGGCGTGGAACTTCACCGCCTCTTCGGCGGTGACCTTTCCGTCGCCGTCGGTGTCGGCTTGCGGAAACTGCTTCAGAAATCGATCGAGCCACCGCTCGTCGTCGTAGAGATGAACGAAGAGCTCCTCCAGGTCGAGCTCGCCCTTCTGCCAGCCGTTGATGATCATCAGCTGGTCGCGATTCCAGGAACCGTAGTATTCCATGGGTACCTCCACCGGCTCAGCCGGCCTGCGCGCGACGCTCGTTGACGAGCGCGATGACCGTCTCTTCCGCGACGCGTTCCTGCGTCGGCATCACAGCCTCAGATCCGGGTTGCCGGGTCCGTAGTGCTTCAGCATCACGATGGGGTCCGACTTCGACGCGTTGGTGATCGTCACGCCCGCCCGCGCGGCGTGCTCGGAGACGAAGTACTCGTCGTGCGTCAGTTGTCCGTACCGGATCATGGTGGGAGTCTCGATGGCCCACGCGCCCATCGTACCGTGTCCCTGCATCATGATCATCCCGTAGGCGGCCGAATCCCTGATCGTGACGGTCCGACCCGGTTGGACGGTGAGCTCCTGCGCGCTGAACGCGTCCGAGAGGTAGGTGATCCAGACAGCGCGATAGCCATCGGCGGCCATCTCCTCCTCCGGCCTCACCGGCTTCGGGGTCATGAATCGATTCTTCACGAACTCCGGATCGGTGTTGAGCTCCCAGTCGATCACGTCCATCGCGTGGTCGATGTTGCCCTTCAGGTTCTCCGGCGTGTCCTTCCAGAGAAGCTCCTCCGGGACGACCTGGCGGTTGTGGATCACGCTCTCGTACATCGCGAAGACGTCGGAGGCGCGCTGCGGCTCGTAGGTGCAGAGGCTGCCCGGCGCGTGGAGCAGTCCCGGCGGGACGTCCCAGCCGGTGCCCGGCTCGAGCCGGTACGCCTTCGAGAACATCGTGATCTTGTTGTCGCCGGCCGCGAAGTTGGCGAGCGCCTCGCGCACCTGGTCCTTCGTCGTCGTGGGCTCGAGGCCGAAGTAGGTATGCGGGAAGTCGCCGCCGTGGCTGTTCACCTGCGGCGGGAAGTAGTAGCCCTCCGGCTTCCCGCGCTGGCCGGTCATCGCCGCGTGGTGGTCGCGGTGGTGGATGTGGAAGGGCAGCGGCTGCTGGTTGTCGAAGAACTTCGAGTACATGGGCCAGCTCTTCCACTCGTCCCAGAGCCGGTCGCCGATCAGTTTGCCCTTGAGCTCGTCGACCGCGTCGCGCAGGAGGAAGACCGATGTCTCGGCTCCGTGCTCGAAGACGACGTGGCTCAGACCCTCTTCCGGGTCGGTGAGCGGGCCGTTCTCCGCGTGCGTGGTCGAGGCGAACCATCGCTCGTCGATGCCGCCGCGCTCGCCGCCGAGAACGTAGTAGTCGTCCGGGTGGAGCTTGATCCGCCTCCCCGGGGATGCAGAACGATCGCGGCACCCACGTGGGGGTGAGCCTGAGGATTCCCTCGCCCTGGTCGAGGGCGCTGTTGATAGCCTGTACCATCGTGCCTCCTATGCGAAATGGCCCGGGACGCGGATGCTCTGCATGAACTCGAGCTCCGGCACGGTGACCCGGGCGTACCCGTCCTCGGGTACCGAGGTCAACTTCGTCCCCGCGGGTTCAAGGTGCAGCTTCGCCTGCCTTCCGTCCATCCGAATCCGGACCGGGACGTCGCGGATGATCGGCATGTACTCGGTCATCGGGTACCAGTTGCCCAGGAGCACCTCGCGACCGCTGTGGTTGACGAGGTGGACGATGAGGTCGTCGCCCTTGCGCATCGTCGTCATTTCCACCTGTGCGTTCGTGTCGACGCGGACGATCGGCTTCGACAGCAGCCGGTCCTGGAGGCTGAACAGGAGCTCGCGCACGTGCGGGTTCGGCCGCCTCCAGTACTCGCCGAAGACCGGAATCGCGCAGTAGATCACCTTCCCGTCGCCGACCGTCCGTTCGGTGGCGGCGGCGTAGCCGTCGTAAGCGTCCGCCGGGGCGCGGCCGTGGCCGAACTTCGCGCCGCCCTTGCCCGCGCGAATCGGCTCGATGCGCTTCACGATCTCGGTCGCGCCGTCGGTCGGCTTGACGAGAGCCGAACGACCGCTCGCCGCGTTGGGCTCGGGCAGCTCGCCGAAGTAGCAGTACTCCAGAGCCGAGAATCCCTCGAGCTCGACGCCGGCGAGCTCGAGAAGTCGCTTGTTCACGCCCGCACCTTCGTCCGACGACTGCGTGATGAGGAGTCTGCCGCCCGCCCGGACGAAGCGCTCAAGGTGCGCGACCGTTTCGTCGGTGAGGAACTCGGTCTCCGGCACGATGACCATCTCGAACCGGTCGACCTCGCGCGCGAGCGTCTGCGTGCTGATCGCGGTGTAGTGGCGCGCGTGGTGCATGAACATCCGCGAGGCGCCCTCGAAGGGCGCCATCCGCTCCTGGCGCAGCTTCGGGTGCGGGAAGAACTGGAGCCGGTCTCCCATCTGGTGGTCGTACGAGTGGAGCACCGCCGTCTCGCGGACGTGCTCGGTGTCCATCACGACGTCGCGCCTCGCCTGCACGAAGCCGAAAACCTCGTCCATCATCTCGTAGGCGCGCTCCTCGAGCGATCCGTCGGGGAGCTGCCGGTCGATGATGTAGAAGCTCGCGCCGTTCGCGACGGTGGAGGCGGCGGTGTAGAGGATCGACTCGCGCGTGTTGTTGTTCCAGTCGCCGAGCCCGTCGAGGAAGCGGCCGCACATGTAGTCGTGCGGGTAGCCGGTCCCCGCCGAGTAGTGCGTGACCTCGCTCGCCACCAGGCCGGTCGGGATGAGATCGGCGGTGATCCTGCCGATGTGCTCGGGCGGGTCGGTAGGCCGCCGGACGCCCCACTCCCAGTTGAACGCGATCGCCACGTGCGGCGCCGCCTTCGCGATCGCCTCCGCGGTTCGCGCGAAGAAGTCGTCGTAGCTCTGCCGATACCAGGCGACGTACTCGAGCCAGTGCGGCTCGTCCTCCGAGTGCGGAATGGGCTTTCCGAACTTCGCCTTGCACGTGTCGCAGTAGCACGGCTTGAAGCCGGTCATCGTGTCGAGCAGCACCTCGTCGAGGTCGTAGTTCTCAACGACCTCGATCGCCTGCGGGATGAAGAGCTCTTCGAGGTAGGGGCTGTTCACGCAGACCGCGCGGTAGTTGCCGCTGTCGAAGCCGGCGTCGACTCGGTTGTCGGTTGCCTTGAGCTCCCAGTCGGGGTGCGCCTCGATCGCCACGGTGTCGAGGAAGACCGAGAAGTAGACGACGATTCCCATGCCGTGCTTCCGGCATCCGCCAATAACCGCGTCGAGCATGTCGTAGTCGAGCCGCGGGTGCTTCGTGCCGACTTTCGTGTCGTAGTAGGCGTGCCCGTAGTGGCACTTCGCGAAGAAGGCGAGCGCGTCCACGCCCATCGTCGACAGCCGTTTCGTGTACGCGTCCGCGTCGAACCCGACGCCAATGTCCACGTCCGCCGGCATGTGGAAGTCGGGGTGAAGCTTGCAGAGGTAGGTTTCTTTCGCCATGGATCTCTCCTTGCGTGCTATTCCAAAAACGATGCGCGATCTGGTAGATTCGATTCTAGACTCGCGCTCGACGCTGGTATAGAGGAAATATGCGACCCGCCTTGGACAGAAACGACACCGCATGGCTAGACCGGATCTCCCCCGTCCTCGCCATCGCCGGCGCCGATCCCGGGCGTGCGGACTGGCTCGACCCGAAGCGCGTGATCTACGACCACGAGCTCATGCTCCTCGGCAGCGGCGGCCGCTTCCTCTTCGAGTTCGACGCTCCTCGCAGGCAGGCCGATGTCGTGGAGCTCGACGGTCCCGCCTTCATCGTCATCCCGCCCGGCCGCTGGCACAGCTGCCGGGGCCTCGTCTGCGCCGGAATCCGACGGGCGTGGCTCCACTTCGACTGGGTCGCCACCCCGCGGGTCGCCGCAACGCCGATTCTCACCTACCGCCCGGCGCGACCCGAGCACGAGCTCCTCAGGGAGCCCCCCGCCTTCGTGCCTCGGGAGATCCTCCACGGTCGCATCCCGAACGAGACCTTCGCTTTCGAGATTCACGCGCGCGCCGCCGAGCGCTTCA
>CAYWJH010000164.1:0-5680 GCA_964458555.1 uncultured Spirochaetaceae bacterium
TGCCGAGGAAGAGCTCGCGCAGATCGATGCTGTTCTCGCGGATTCGGCGAGATAACCGAGTCTCGACCGGTCTGTGCAAACCGGATCGCCGAACAGAACGGCCCCCCAAAGACCTCGCTTGCCCGCGCCGGCGATGCCATGTAATATTCATGCAGAACTTATGCATGGATTTGCCAGAGGAGGAACCGGTATGAAGACCACACTGCGAACGACCATGAGCACGGTGCTCATGATGGTGCTTGCGCTCGCCGCGTTTGCGAGCGGCGAGGCCGAAGAAGGCGGCGCTGAAGGGTCGCAGGCCGCGATGCAGGACGAGGAGACGATCCTCATCGCCGCGCAGGGCTCGGAGCCCGATCAGCTCGACCCGCACATGACGAGCGCGTACGCGAGCTTCCAGGTGCTCGAGAACGTGTACGACACGCTCGTGCAGCCCGCGGCCGACCTTTCCATGGAGCCGGCGCTCGCCGAGAGCTGGGAGATCAGCGACGACAATCTGACCTGGACGTTCACGCTGCGCGACGGCGTGACGTTCCACAACGGACGCGAGCTAGTTGCGGACGACGTGGTCTACAGCTTCGAGCGCATCATCGCCGAAGGTCTCAACGGCTGGCGGTTCGGTGCCGTGGAGAGCGTCATCGCTCCCGACGACTCGACGGTCGTCATCACGCTTACGCAGCCGAGCCCGAACCTGCTCGTTTCGATCGGTGGGTTCAAGGGAATGGCGATCGTACCGCAGGAAATCGTCGAGGACGGCACGATCGGTACGAACCCCGTCGGCACGGGGCCCTTCCGCTTCGTCTCGCAGTCGCCCGACGAGGGCATCGTCCTCGAGAAGAACCCGGACTACTGGCGCGCCGACGAAGGCCTGCCGCGCCTCGACGGAATTCGCTTCACACAGATCCCCGACGCCGGCACGAAGCTGACCGCGCTGCGCACCGGCGAGGTCCACTGGATCGACGCCGTTCCTCCGCAGGACATCGAGTCGCTCTCCAACGAGTCGGGCATCACCGTGGGACGCGTTCCCGGCGGCGACTATCACTACTTTGCGCTCAACCAGAACCGTGAGCCGTTCGGCGACGTTCGCGTGCGCCAGGCGCTCGCGACGGCGATCGACCGCGACGAAATCGCGGAGGCGGCGCAGTTCGGCGCGGCGACCACGAACCAGACCGCCATTCCCGAATCCAACGCGGCGTGGTACTTCGACTACGCGCCGTACGAACGGGGCGACGTCGAGGCGGCGCAGGACCTGCTCGATGAGGCCGGCGTCAGCGACCTGAACGTCGACTTCCTCGTCTCGAGCGACTTTCCGGAGACGGTCGCGCAGGCGCAGGTGATCGCGGCGCAGCTCCAGCCGGCCGGGATCGCCGTGGAGATCACCGACGTCGATTTCTCCACCTGGCTCGACATGCAGGGCAACGGGGAGTTCGACGCGTTCATGCTGAGCTGGATCGGGAACATCGATCCGGACGACTTCTACTACGCGCAGCACCACTCGGACGGCGGCTTCAACTTCCAGGGGTACTCCAACTCCGAGGTCGACGGCCTGCTCGAGGCGGCGCGGGTCGAAACCGACCAGGCCGCGCGCAAGGAGCTCTACGACCAGGCGGCGAAGACCATCGTCGACGAGGCCTCGTACATCTACCTCTACAACCCGGACAACATCAACGCCTGGCGTGACGAGGTGAGCGGCTACTCGACCCGCGGCGACAACGCCGTGCGGTTCGAGGAGACCGCGCTCAAGTAGACCGTACCCGGCCGGAGGCACACCTCCGGCCGGATTGTTTCGGAACCCCCGCATGCGTCGCTTCCTGTTCAGGCGATTCCTCCAGATGCTCCTCGCGCTCCTGGGCGTGAGTATCGTCGTGTTCGCGCTGATGCAGTTCGTTCCCGGCGATCCGGTTCGCGTCGCGCTGGGAACACGCTTCGACGAGGAGCTCTACAACACGCTGCGCGAGCGGATGGGCCTCGACCGACCGCTCGTGGAGCAGTACGTGAGCTGGCTCGGCGGCGCGCTCACCGGGGATCTGGGCGTAAGCTTCCGAAACGGCCAGCCGGTGACGACGCTCATTCTCGAGCGGCTGCCGGGAACGATCACGCTCGCGTTCGCGGCGCTGTTCATCGCGCTGCTCGTGGCGCTGCCCGCGGGAATCATCTCCGCGGTACGGTCCGGCTCGGCGCTCGACTACGCGGTCTCGACGGCGAGCCAGGTCGGGATCTCGCTCCCGGACTTCTGGGCAGGGGTCATGTACATCCTGCTCTTCTCGCTCGCGCTCGGCTGGCTGCCGTCGTCCGGGTTCACCCCCATTGGCGAGAGCTTCGTGGGATGGTTGCGTCACCTCATTCTGCCGGCGCTGACCGTGGGGCTCATATCGGGATCGATCATCACGCGCTTCGTTCGCTCGGCGGTGCTCGAAGCGCTCAACCAGGACTACGTCTTGACCGGACGCGCGAAGGGTCTCTCCGAGTGGCAGATCGTGCATCGCCACGTTCTGCCGAACGCGTGGATACCCATCGTCACCGTCGTCGGTCTCCAGCTGGGCTTTCTGCTCGGCGGCGTGGTCGTCACCGAGGTCATCTTCGCGTGGCCAGGACTGGGACGCCTGGCGCTGACCGCGGTCAAGGACCGCGACTTCACGGTGCTGCAGGGCGCGGTGCTCTACATCGCGTTCATGTTCCTCGCCATCAATCTCATCGTCGACGCGATCTACGCGACGCTCGATCCGAGGGTGCGGGTGTCGTGAGCGAGCAGAGCGCCGACGTACGGCTGTCCGAGAAGCCTGAATCCCGGGCGCGCGAAACGCTCTCCGCGCTGCTCGCGAACCGCCTCGCGGTCGCGGGGCTCGTCGTGCTCGTGCTCCTCGTGGTCGTCGGTATCTTCGGGCGCACGATCGCCCCCTACGGGATCAACGAAATCAACATCGCAAACCGGCTCGCCCCTCCCTCCGGCGAGCACTGGTTCGGCACCGACGAGCTCGGGCGCGACGTATTCAGCCGGGTGCTCGTCGCCGCCCGGGTGTCGCTTCAGGTAGGCTTCATCGCGGTGGGCTTTTCGCTCGCGGTGGGCGTGCCCGTAGGCCTCGCAGCCGGGTACTTCCGGGGGGCGGTCGACTCGGTTCTCATGCGGATGATGGACATCCTCTTTTCGTTCCCGGCGATCCTCCTCGCGATCGCGATCCTCGCGGTCCTGGGTCCAGGAATCGGGAACGCGATGATCGCGATCGGACTCGTCTACACGCCCATCTTCGCGCGCATCACGCGCGGCAGCGTGCTCGTGGCCTCCGAAGAGGTGTACATCCGCGCTGCCCGCTCGCTCGGCGCGCGCGACGCGCGGCTCATCTTCCTGCATATTCTTCCGAACGTCATGGCGCCCATCATCGTGCAGACCACGCTCTCGCTCGCCTTCGCGATCTTGTCGGAAGCCGCGCTGTCGTTCCTCGGCCTCGGCGTCCAGCCGCCGAACCCGGCGTGGGGCCGGATGCTCTCCGAAGGCCGCAACTTCTTCCAGCAGGCGCCGTGGATGGGAATCTTTCCGGGCATCGCCATCCTCGTGACCGTGATGGCCTTCAACTTCATCGGCGACGGGCTGCGCGACGCGCTCGACCCGAAGCAGAAGTCGGTCATCGAATCACGCGGACGGTCCGCATGAGCGAACCGGTCCTGAGGGTGAACGACCTCCGCGTGCGCATCGGCACGAAGCGCGGGGTTGCGAACATCGTCAACGGCGTCTCCTACGACCTCGACGCCGGCGAGACGCTCGCGATCGTCGGCGAGTCGGGCTCGGGCAAGAGCGTGAGCGTCCTCGCGCTCATGGGCCTGTTGCCGCAGCCACCGGCGACGGTGACCGGCTCGGTCGTCTTCGACGGTCAGGAGCTCATGGGCCTCTCCCCGAAGGAGTGGCGCTCGATCCGGGGTAAGCGTATGGCGATGATCTTCCAGGATCCCATGACCTCGCTCAATCCCGTCCGGACCGTGGGCTACCAGCTCGTCGAGCCGCTCTCGCTGCACCTCGGGATCAGGGGTGCCGATGCGCGCACGCGCGCGGTGGAGCTGCTCGACCTGGTCGGAATCCCCTCGCCCGACTCACGGTTCGACGACTACCCGCACCAGCTCTCCGGCGGCATGCGCCAGCGCGTCATGATCGCGATGGGGCTCGCGTGCGATCCGGACGTCCTGATCGCCGACGAGGCGACGACGGCGCTCGACGTTACGATCCAGGCGCAGATCACCGAGCTCGTCGCCGGGCTGCAGGAACGGCTCGGGATGGCGGTGATCTGGATCACGCACGACCTGGGCGTCGTCGCGAGTATCGCCGATCGCGTGCACGTCATGTACGGCGGACGGTTTATGGAGCAGGCGCTCGTGAACGATCTCTACGCAGCGCCTCGCCACCCGTACACCGAAGGACTGCTCGGCTCCATCCCCATGCCGGGAAGCGAGCGGCCGGAGAAGCTGACGACCATCCCCGGGCTCCCGCCGGATCCGGTGACGATGCCGGCGGGCTGCCCGTTCGCACCGCGCTGCCCCTACTCCGATGGAGCGACCTGCGTGGATACGCTGCCGGAAGTGCGCAGCATGGACGACGACCATCACGCCGCGGCGTGCCACTACCCGCTCGAGGTGCAACGATGAGCGATACGCTGCTCGACGTGAACGACCTCGCCGTCTACTTCCCGGTGCGATCGTCGGGCGCGCTCGGCCGACACGTCAACGACGTGAAGGCGGTCGACGGCGTGAGCTTCTCCATCCGCCGCGGCGAGACGCTAGGTCTCGTGGGCGAGTCCGGCTGCGGGAAGACTACGACCGGGCTCGCACTGCTGCGGCTCATCGAGCCCACGTCGGGATCGGTCGTCTTCGACGGGACGGATATGACCGCGCTCGACGCCGGGCGGCTGCGGTCGCTGCGCAAGCGCGTCGCGATGATCTTCCAGGACCCCTACGCCTCGCTCGACCCGAGGATGTCGATCGGACGGATCGTCGCCGAGCCGCTGCACATCCATTCGCTCGCCGGGACCCGCCGCCAACGCGAAGACCGGGTCGCCGAGCTGCTCGAGATGGTGGGCCTCAGCCCCGACTATCGCAACCGCTACCCGCACGAGTTCTCCGGCGGTCAACGCCAGCGGGTAGGGATCGCCCGGGCGCTGGCGACCGAGCCGGATTTCATCGTCTGCGACGAGCCGATCGCCGCGCTCGACGTCTCGATCCAGGCCGGCGTGATGAACCTCCTCGAAGACCTGCAGCACCGCCTCGGGCTCACCTATCTGTTCATCGCGCACGACCTGTCGGTGGTCCAGCACTTCAGCGACCGGATCGCCGTCATGTACCTGGGACGCATCGTCGAGGTGGCCGGTCGCGTCTCGCTCTACGAACGGCCGAAGCACCCCTACACGCAGGCGCTCCTGTCAGCCGTACCGCTTCCCGACCCGCCCCGCGAACGCGCGCGTCGGCGCGTCATCCTCGAGGGCGACGTCCCGAGCCCGATCGACCCCCCGAACGGGTGCAACTTCCATCCCAGATGCCCGAAGGCGTTCGAAACGTGCACGAAGATCGACCCGATGCTGATTCGCGACGGCGATCACGACGTCGCCTGCCACCTCTACCCCTCCGGGGGCTGAGCGCACCGGCGCGCGGCGAGCGGCTCGCCGCTGTACTTTTTCCGCCATCTTCGCCAGACTCGTGCGAG
>CAYWJH010000165.1:0-5568 GCA_964458555.1 uncultured Spirochaetaceae bacterium
CTTCAGGATGCGGAGATTGCGGAACGGATTGCCCCCCTCTGCCACCGGCGCCGGTCGCGAGGGGACGAAGGCGAGCGCGAGCCCGCCCACGAGGAGCATCGCCGCGCCGGCGGCGAGGAGCGTGCGGTACCACTCGAGGTCTATCTCCAGCAGCTGCCCCGCGCTCAGGTCGAACACGAGCGAGACTACGACGAGAAGAATCAGGCCGACCGAGAAGCGGCGTCCTCTGCGCTCGGCCGGGTAATTGTGCTCGTGTATCGCTGCGATGAACGGAAGGCGAAGCTGAAAGAGCATCAGCGCCGCGGCGAGGAAGATGGAGAAGCCCAGCGCCCGGGAGGCGACCGCGGACGCGGCGAGCGCGACCGCGCTCGCGACACCCATGGCGCTCGCGACGCTGTTCGGCCTGATCGCGCGCCGTGCGAGCGCCGCCGTCACGAAGAGCGATGCGAGTTGGCCGATGTTGGCAGCCGACGCGAGCAGACTCTTCAGAGCGTCGGGCGCGGCGAACACCTTGATCGCGATGACGAGCGTCACCGTCTGGATGAGACTTACACCGACCCCGTCGGTCGCGATGCGGATCGAATCGAAGGCGAAGGTTCGTCGTTCCCGTCGGGTCACCGGCGGCTCTGATGCGCGAGTCTCGTGGGTCGTGAGCACGTCCGTCGAGCGTAGCAGAAGCGCGGCTCGCTGGTAAGTGGCACGGGCGGGCTTCGAGCGGCCGTTCTCCGCGCTTTGCCTTTCGTTACGGTCCTGATAGGCTGCGGTAGCCGGCCGAACCACCGGCGCGGAGGAGCCGCCATGCCGCAACGCACATCGTCCCCGTCGCCGTCCTCGCGCACCGGCCGCGTGCGCACCTTCATCCTCGTGCTGCTCGCCGTTGTGCTCGGACTCGTGCTGCTGATCCTGTGGCGGTTCCTGACGCCCATCATTCTCGGCGTTCTCCTCGCGCTTCTGGCGGCGCCGGTCAACGTCTGGCTTCGCGAGCGTGTTCGGGTGGGGCGTAACGTGAGCGCGCTCCTCGTGGTCGCCGGCGCCTTCCTGATCGTCGTCGTGCCGGTGTCCGCGTTTCTCTTGCTGCTCTTTACGCAGGGGGCGTCGCTGCTGCGCGAGCTCTCCGCGCAGCTCGAACAGGGCGGAACGGGCGGCCTGCTCGACCTCCCGTTTCTCCATCGGATGCAGGAGCTGATCGAACGAACCCTGCCGGAGGCGGATCTGGCCGGCTTCAGCCTGGGAGAACAGCTCGCCGGCTTCGCCGACTCCGCCGTTCAGTACCTGGTCCGCAACGGGGTTGCGATCTTCGGCAACATCGCCGACGTGGTTGCGAAGTTCTTTATCCTGCTCTTCCTGCTGTTCTATCTCGTTCGCGACGGCGAGCGCATGGTCGAGCGCCTGCGCGGGCTGTTACCGCTGCGCGAGGCGCAGACGACGCGTATCTTCGCGAAGATACAGGATGTAACCCGCGCGGTCGTTTTCGGCACCTTCGCCGTTGCAGCGCTGCAGGGACTGCTGGGCGGTATCGGGTTCGTAATCGTAGGGCTCCCCGGCTTGATCTGGGGGACGGTGATCGGCGTCTCGTCGCTCATCCCGGTCGTCGGGACCGCGCTCGTCACCGTGCCGGCGATCCTCTACCTCTTCGTCAACGAGTTGTACTGGCAGACCGCCTTCTTCACCGTCTGGGCGACCGTTCTCGTGGGCGGGGTGGACAATTATTTGCGGCCTTTCTTTATGCGCGGTCAGGCTCAGATGTCGCCGTTCTACATATTCCTGGCGATCGTGGGCGGGCTCACAACCTTCGGGCTCTCCGGGCTCGTCTTCGGGCCGCTTGTCGTCGCGCTGGCGATCGTGGTCGTGGAGATCTACCGCGACGAGTACCGTCCCGATGCGCTGTCGCGCGTGCGGCCCTCACGCTACCCACGCGGGAATCGCCGTCCCGGCTGGCGCGCCCGCCGGCTGGTCCGCCGGTAGCGAGGCCGGTCAGCGGTCGGTGTAGAGGCTATCCGTCCTCGACGCCATGATGAAATCGTTCATATGCAACCCGCCGATCTTGTGCGTCCACCAGTCGACGGTCACCGAGCCCCACTGCGTGACGATCCGGGGGTGATGTCCGGCTTCCTCGGCGATGCGGCCCACGTCGACGGTGAAGTCGAGCGCCGCCTGGAACCCCTTGAAGCGGAACCTGCGGCGCAGCCGTGGGGTGTCGCCGCGCTCGACGAGTTCCCACTCGTCGCCTATCCCGTTCATCGTCTCGGCTATCTGATCCCGGCTCATCGCCGGCTCGTCGCCCCGACAGGGCGTGCACGTCTGCTGGGAAAGTCCACTCATGGGGAGAAGGTACTCGCGTCGTTACTCGACGGTCCATCGAACGCGACGCGGACGGACGGGGCAGCCGCTGCAGGGCGGGTAGGGCGGCAGACCATGCGCGAGCAGTCTGGCGATCACGTCGTAACACGCCTGCATGGGAACGAGCGTGCACGTCGCCTCGCCAATACGGGCCTGCCGCACCGCCCCGGTCGCGCGAAGCGGTTCCTTGTAGCGCGTCTCGTCGGTGATCGGGCACGTCCCGTCGCGCCAGCCCCAGGTGCGAAGCGCCTCGACGGTTCCGTCCGGCACGCGGACCGGATACGCCTCCGTACGTCGCCCGAGGCAGGGAGCGCCGGTTACCGTCTCCACGACGTGGTGGAAGGTGTTCGCGCGGTAGCCCACGCCGAGCAGCAGCACGAGCCCACCGGCCCGCCACAGCCGGTACAGCGGCGAGCCGGGGCCCATGGTGGTTGCCAGGTGGTGTTCGCGCACGAGGTCGTCGGCGTCGCGGCCCCAGGCGGCGAACGCGTGCGTCGGGTTGAGGCTGCGCTCGACGTCCTCCATCCGCCAGAATCGGTCGGGGATCGCGCCGTTGGTCGTGGGCGTGCGCGCCGGGTCAAAGACGCCGGGGCCGCCGTCGCGAAAGGGGGCCCCGTGATTGAACGACGGCATGAGAATGGTGCCCCCGGGGCCCACGGCGTTCATCACCGCGTCGATGACCGTCTGCGCCCCGCCGTCTACCTTCCCGAACGAGCCCAGCGAGGAGTGGACCATCAGACGGTCGCCGCGCGCGATTCCGAGCTCGCGGAATCCGCCTTCGAGCGTATCGGGCGTCACAGCGTCGGTAGCCATGCCGATCAGTCTCGCTCATCCGGCGAGGCGGTGCAAGGAGGATCCCCGACGCGTCGCTTGCACATCGGCGCATCTTCATTCACGCTACGTGCATGAAGATCCCATTGCGGAGCACCACCAATACCGCCGGTCGGAGAATGGCCGGGGCTCGGAGCCTGTGGCGCGCTACGGGAATGCGCGACGAGCACTTCGGCAAGCCGATCGTCGCGATCGCGAACTCGTTCACCCAGTTCGTCCCCGGGCATACGCACCTCCACGAGATCGGCCAGCGGGTGCGCGCCATCGTCGAGTCGCACGGATACTACGCCGCGGAGTTCAACACGATCGCGGTCGACGACGGAATCGCGATGGGCCACGACGGGATGCTCTACTCGCTGCCGAGTCGCGAGCTGATCGCCGACAGCGTCGAGTACATGGTCAACGCGCACCGCGCCGACGCGCTCGTGTGCATCAGCAACTGCGACAAGATCACGCCGGGCATGCTCATGGCGGCGCTCCGGCTGAACATTCCCACGGTCATGGTCTCAGGCGGGCCGATGGAAGCCGGACGGCTCGGCGACGAGCGCTTCGACCTCATCGACGCGATGGTGCTCGGCGCCGACGACACCGTCGGCGCCGAGCGCGTCGCCGCCGTGGAGTCGGTCGCGTGTCCGACGTGCGGCTCGTGCTCCGGGATGTTCACCGCGAACAGCATGAACTGCCTCACCGAGGCGATCGGGCTCGCGCTCCCGGGCAACGGTACCGTGGTCGCCACGCACGCGAACCGCGCGCGGCTCTTCGAATCGGCGGCCGCGACGATCGTCGACCTCGCGCGACGCTACTACGAGGAGGGCGACGAGCGCGTGCTGCCGCGGTCGATCGCGACGCGAACCGCCTTCTCGAACGCGATGGCGCTCGACATCGCGATGGGCGGCTCCACGAATACCGTGCTTCACCTCCTCGCCGCCGCGCAGGAGGCCGAGGTCGAGTTTTCGGTCGAAGACATCGACGCGATCTCCCGGCGCGTGCCGTGCATCTGCAAGGTCGCTCCGTCGAGCTCCTACCACGTGGAAGACGTCAACCGCGCCGGCGGCATCCTCTCCATCCTCGCCGAGCTCGACCGTGGCGGCCTGCTTGACGGGAGCGCCTATCGCGTCGACGGCATGACGCTCGGTGAGGCGATCGAGCGGTACGACGCGCTGGGTGCCGAGCCGGGGGCGCCGGGCGGCGACGCCGTCGCGCCCGCGCCGTTCGACCTGTGGCGATCGGCCCCGGGCGGGAAGCCGAACCTCGTGCTCGGCTCGCAGGCGTCGACCTACCGCGAGCTCGACACCGACCGCGCGGCCGGGTGCATCCGCGACGTTGAGCACGCCTACTACCCGGACGGCGGGTTGTGCATCCTGTTCGGGAACATCGCCGAGCGCGGAGCGGTCGTGAAGACCGCCGGCGTGGACGAGTCGCTGTACACCTTCAGCGGTCCGGCGCGCGTGTACGAGAGTCAGGAAGCGGCGTGCGAGGCGATTCTCGACGGTACGGTGCGAGAAGGGGATGTCGTCGTCATTCGTTACGAGGGGCCGAAAGGCGGGCCCGGAATGCAGGAGATGCTCTACCCGACGAGCTATCTGAAGTCGCGACACTTAGGCAAGGCGTGCGCGCTCATCACCGACGGTCGCTTCTCCGGTGGGACATCGGGGCTGTCCATCGGGCACGTCTCGCCGGAGGCGGCGGCCGGCGGGGCGATCGCGCTCATCGAGGATGGAGATACGATTGACATAGATATTCCCGCGCGCAGGCTCGACCTGCGTGTCTCCGAGTCGGTGCTCGACGAGCGGCGCGCGCGGCGCGAGGCAGCCGGCTACCAGCCGGCGGAGCGAGAGCGGGCTGTGAGCCGCGCGCTCGCCGCGTACGCGTACCTCGCCACGAGCGCGGATACCGGGGCGGTGCGCCGTTTGCCCGGTGAGCGTCGCTGAACACGAAAAGGGGCCCGCGCTTCGCGCGGGCCCACCACCAGGGAGAGGAGCCGATCGGTCCGGTGAGGAATCAGAACCGATCGAAGTCCTCGTCGTCCGAGGCACCGGTGTGTACCGGCTCCGTCCGGTACGACGCGCTGCCGTTGCCGTTCGACCCGTGGCTCGCGTGCGAGGCGCCTTCGGGTGCCTGAACGGCCTTCGCGGATGCGCCGGGCGCAGTGAGAACCGCCGCGTCGGTCATTTTCTTCAACTTGAACGTCGCGATCGAGGCGCGCAGCTGATCGGCCTGGCTCGAAAGCTCTTCGGAGGCCGAAGCGCTCTCCTCGGCGCTCGCGGTGTTCGACTGCGTCACCTGGTCGACCTGACCCAGGCCCTCGGTGATCTGCTCGATCGCGAGCGACTGCTCCTTGCTCGCCGCGGCGATCTCCTCGAGGAACTGCGCGACGCGCTGCGCGCCGCCCACGAT
>CAYWJH010000166.1:0-5549 GCA_964458555.1 uncultured Spirochaetaceae bacterium
TGCTAGCCTCAGCGCTTCTCTAATCGCATGCGGCGAGCTCTCGTGCTCCCGGGTCCACGACGAGACGCACGAGGAACCGGTCCCAGAAGGCGGCGGCCTCGTCCGCGTCGCTCGGAAGCTCGTTCGACGCGCCTATGAACACCTTCAGGGGAATGCGAATCTCCTCGGTTCCGTTGCGGTAGCGGCGTTCGTTGAGCGCGGTGAGCAGGGCGTTCTGAATGGGCGGGCTCGCCTTCCAGATCTCGTCGAGGAATACGACGTCCGCGTCGGGCAGGTAGCTCGTCGTGTTTCGCTCGTATCGGTCCTCCTCGCGTAGCGCGCGGATGGAGAGCGGGCCGAAGACCTCGTCCGGCGTGCTGAAACGCCCCATGAGGTAGGTGAACGCGGTCGCGTCGCGGAACGCCTGCTCCAGGCGCCGCGCGATGAGGCTCTTCCCCGTACCCGGAGGGCCGAGCAGAAAGAGGCTCTCTCCGGCCGCGGCTGCGAGCAGGCCGAGCCGGATCGCCTCCTCGCGCTCGTGGAGGTCGGTGGCGAGCGCCCGCAGGAGCCGCTGGATTCGTTCATACATCGCTGTAATCTTTGGTTCCGGGAACCGGTCTGTCAACCGTCCTGCCTCGCGGGTGACACGGTTGGTCGTCTGAGGTATGGTCGGCAGGATGAACGCGGAGAACGACGACCACCTGATCTGGCGGGAAATCGATCGCACGTCGCTCCTCGACGCGCACATCTTCGAGGTGTTCCGCTCCCGCCGCCGGGCGATCGACGGCAAGGAGACCGACTACGTCCTCGTCGACTCGCCCGACTGGTGCAACGTGATCGCGCCGGTCGAGCGCTCCGACGGCGTGAGCTGCTTCGCGATGGCGCGGCAGTACCGCCAGGGAAGCCGTTCGGTCACCGTCGAGTTCCCCGGCGGGCTCGTCGACGACGGTGAGTCTCCGGAGGCGGCGGCGCTGCGCGAGCTCGAGGAGGAAACCGGCTACACCGCGGAATCGCTTCTGCTGATCGGAAGGGTCAACCCGAATCCCGCCTTCATGTCGAACGCCGCGTACACCTATCTCGCCGAAGGCGTGCGCCTCGATCGCGATCAGGCGCTCGACGAGAACGAGCGGCTCGACGCCGTGCTCCTCCCCGTCGACGAGGTCGTCCGTTTCGTCCGCCCGGACTTTCACGTCCACGCGATCATGATGAGCGCGCTCCACTGGTACGCGCTCTACCGTGAGGACGGTCTTGATTACGAGGAAAGAGTGGCAAAATGGACGGCCCGGTAGAGCAACGCAGCTACCGGGCCGTTGCACTGAACGTAGAATCTACGAGCAGGAAGAATATACTGGATTTTGGCGGCACGTGCCAACCTACGCGGTGCGCGTCGATCCGCGGTTTTCCGCCCGCAGTATGCGTCTCGCCTCGCGGAAGCTCATGAAGCGCTTGCGCACCTCGCTCCACAGGTTGTATTTCACCGCACCCAGGCTCTTCCACAGCGACAGAGGTTGCTCGATGTGCGTTTCGGGCACCGCCTGGTAGGCGGAGTAGAGTCGATAGCTCGGGATGCGCGGTTTCAGGTGGTGTACGTGATGCACGCCAATGTTTCCCGTGAACCAGCGCAGGATCGCCGGCAGCTTGTAGTACGATGCGCCGTAGAGCGCGGCGTCGATCTGATCCCACTCGTCGTCGTGTTCCCAGTAGCCGGGATCGAACTGGTGCTGGACGTAGAAGAGCCAAATCCCCAGCACCCCCGCGATGAAGATCACCGGAAGCTGCACGGCCACGTAGGTCGAGAAGCCGAACAGCAGCGAGAGCGTCGTCGCGACGGCCACGAGCGCGGCGTCGGTGGCGAGCACGCTCCGGCGTTCGGCGGCCGTCCCGCCTAACCCGATGAATCGATTAATCACGACGAAGGTGTAGAACGACCCGACGAAGAACATCACCAACGGGTTTCGGTAGGCCCGGTAGAGAAGCCGCTGCCACGGTGTGGCGTCCCGGTACTCCTCGAACGTCATCGTCCTCACGTCTCCGAAGCCGCGGTGGTCGAGTTGCCCGTTCGTCGCGTGATGCTTCAGGTGCGAACGGCGCCACGGTTCGAACGCGGTGAAGGTGAGTACGCCGATGATGAAGCCGGTGACCCGATTCGCGCGGTTGGACGGGAAAAACGAACCGTGCGTGCAGTCGTGGAAGATCATGAAGCTTCGCACGAGAAAGAGCGCGGCGGGCAGCGCCATCAGCAACGTCGCCCAGTACGGCCAGCCCCGCAGCACAGACACGAACATGAGCGTCATGATCGCGAGATACGGCAGGACGCTGTCTGCGATCTGGAGGAGGCCTCGTGCCCAGCTTCGCTCCTGGAAGCTCTGCAGATCGTGGAACCACTCGGGTCTGGACGATTGCCCTGTATGTGTCGACGTGGTGTTCGTCATGGATTACCTCCTTGGTATCCCTGGTCAGCGCCGCCCTCCGCGACGACCGCCGGAGGAGTTGCCTCTGTTTGAACGGGGGCGGCCCGATCGGCTTCGCGCCCGACCGTTCGAACCGCCTGCGTTTCCCTGCGGCGTCGTCCGCGGCGTGCCCGATCCGTTACCGCCACCCTTCGGTGCGGGCTTCCGCCGGTCGACGTGGAACGACTGATCCCGGTCGAGCACGAGCTCGGCGCCCATGAGACGTTCGATGTCCCGAACGTAGGTCATCTCCGACTCGTCGCACAGCGATATCGCGCATCCGGCCGCGCCGGCACGCGCGGTCCGCCCGATCCGGTGGACGTACGTCTCCGGTTCGTTGGGGATCTCGAAGTTGATCACGTGCGTGATGTCGTCCACGTCGATGCCGCGGCTCGCCACGTCGGTAGCGACGAGCACGTGCACCTTGCCGCGTTGGAAGTCGGCGAGCGCCCGCTGCCGTGCCGACTGCCCCTTGTCGCCGTGGATCGAGTCCGCGTCGATCCCCTCGCGCACGAGCACCTTCGCTACCTTGCGGGCGCGATGTTTCGTGCGCGTGAAGACCAGGACGCGGAACATCCCGCGATCTCGGACGAGATCCGGAAGGAGCGAGAGCTTGTTCGCCTGGTCGACGTACATCACGTACTGGTCGATCTTCTCGACCCGGAGCTCGCCCGATTCTGCCGCCACCTGCTCCGGCGACCGGAGGAACTCGTCGGCGAGCTGCCGGATGGGCCCCGGCATCGTCGCCGAGAAGAGCGCGGTCTGCCGATCCGACGGCGTCATGCCGACGATGCGGCGTACCGCCGGGATGAACCCCATGTCGAGCATCCGGTCCGCCTCGTCGAGCACGAGGTACTCGACCGAGCCGAGGTCGATGTACTCCTCGCCGATCAGGTCGAGCAGCCGCCCCGGGGTAGCTACGAGAATGTCGGGCTTCGCCTTCAGCTGGTCGATCTGCCGGTTGCGCGAGGCCCCGCCGTAGATCGCGACGCATGAGAGGCCCGAGCCCTCTCCGTAGGTCCCGATGCTCTCCACGATCTGGACGGCGAGCTCGCGCGTGGGGGTGAGGATGAGGGCGGCGGGCGTCGATGAGCGCCCCCTGCGAGCCGCCGCCCGCACGCGCTCGACGAGCGGCAGCACGAACGCCGCCGTCTTGCCGGTTCCGGTCTGCGCGGTAGCGAGAACGTCCTTTCCTGCGAGCAGGTGCGGAATCGCGAGTCGCTGAACCTCCGTGGGTTCGGTATACCCGGCCTGGTCGACCGCGGATAGCGTCGACTCACGAAGGTCGAGATGTGAGAAACGAGATGCTGTCATGGTTGGTCCTCTGTGCGAACGCTTCGAAGCGCGCCCTTCAGGGCGGTATGCACTGGTAGATTGATACCAGTCAGAAGCGCAGAACACAGCGTGACCGCTCAGTCGGACTGATACTCGACGCGGGGAAGCTTGCCTGCGCCCCGCATGAAGAAGGTACACAATTTCGGTCGGAAAAGGAAGCGGCCCCCGGCCGACCGCGCGGCCTCGGGCCCGTTGTGCGCCGGCCGGTCGGCCGCTACGAGGTCGGCGCACCGACCTCCACCGAGACATCCGGCAGCTCGAACTCGTCGCCGGTCTCGCGGATGAGTCGTTCCAGCTCGGCGTGGCACCGTTCCTTTTCGCGCTGGTAGACGGTGTCGTAGCAGAGATTCGCCTGCTCGTAGGGATCCTCGTCGAGGTTGTGCAGCAGCCAGTCGTTGCCGGGCGTGCAGACGTACTTCCACCCGTCGCGCGTGACGACGCCGCGCCACGCCCGGTTCACCGTGTGCTTGTGGTACTTGCGCGGGATCTGTTGGAGGTAGGCCGATGTCGGCTCGCGTTGCGCGTCGACCTCCCGCTCCTTCAGGCAGTGCGCCGAGTAGTCGTAGCCCTGCGCCCATTCCGGCACGCCGATGCCGCAGAGCCCGAGCGAGGTGGGGCCAATGTCAATATGATTCACGAGCGCGTCCGACGCGCCGGTCGGCATCACCTGGTGACCCTCCACTCGCGCGACGATAAAGGGGATCCGGATCGATTCCTCCCACGGGCTCGACTTTTCCCACTGGCCGTGCGACCCGAGCATATCGCCGTGGTCGCCGAAGAAGACGACCCACGTCTCGCGGTCGAGGTCGAGCTCTCGCAGGGTGGATAACAAGCGACCAACGTTCCAGTCGAGGTTCTCGATCATCGCGCTGTACCCGGCGATGTCGAGCCTCGCCTGCTCGCGGATCCGATCGACGTGCGGCACGTTCGGACGCAGCTCGACCTGTGAGGGAGAGATCGGCGGCCAGGCCGGACCGCGCGTCGCCCGCCCGCCCGCGTCGGTGGCCGCGACCCCCGGACCCACGTACGGGCTGTGCGGTGGCTGAACGCTCAGCGTCGCGAAGAACGGCTGATAGTCCTCGCGGCCGTGCGTTCCCGGTGCCGGCGCGCGCCCGGTGCGCTCGCCAATGTGCGCGAGGAAGAGGTCGGTGAGCGCGTCGGTCTCGTAGCCGTGCAGCCGATGCGGTTGCTGCGACGCCGCCTCCGGCGCGTCGGCGTAGCCGCCGTAGACGTAGCCCTCCTCCTGGGCGTTGTTGTTCTCGTAGCCGAGCCAGTAGTCGAAGCCGCCGCGTCGCTCGGGAGGGACGTAGTGGTCGCTGCTGTTCGACCCGTCGACGTGCCACTTCCCGATCCACGCGGTGTGGTAGCCGGTCTCGCGGAACGGCGCGGCGATCGTGGGGAGCGTCGGGTCGAGCGGTGACGGAGTCCGGGTGACACCGTTCTGATGAGGGTAGGCGCTCGTTAGAAGCGCGGCGCGAAAGGGCGAGCACCACGGAGCCCCCGCGACCGCGTTGTCGAACCGGACGCCTCGGCGGGCGAGATTGTCAATGTTCGGCGTACGGACGTTGGGGTCGCCGCGGTAGCCGAAGCTCTGGCCGCGCAACTGGTCTGCGATGATCCAGATGATGTTCGGACGTCGGTCGGCTCGGTCGGTTCCTCGGGGTGTAGTGGCCATGCGGGGGAGGGTAGCACGGGCGGTAGGCTGGATGCACGCGCTCGCTTCGCTCGCGCCAGCAGTTTCGCTGCGCGAAACGTGCACGCGCTCAGTACGCGCGCGCCGGGAGC
>CAYWJH010000167.1:0-5522 GCA_964458555.1 uncultured Spirochaetaceae bacterium
TGCCAGGGCCGTCCCTATCGCCCCTCGAAGCCCGCTAAGCGCTGTACGGCCCGTGGGACCGCATCCCTCGCCTCCTCGGGCGTACGCTTCTCGGTCTGGTAGTCAAATTGCCAGCTGAACGCCTCCAGGTCGGCGCGCGTACGCTCGAGGTTGCGCCGCTGAACCTCGAACAGGCGCTCGTGCCATTCGTCGCGCCGCTTCGGAGGCACGACCTCGAGCCCCATCTCGAGTAACCCCGGCAGGTGGTGCACGCAGAACCCCTTCGACGAATCGAACGCCTGCGCGAACTCCGGCTCGTCGACGAAGAGTTTGGCGATCGTATAGGTGAAGTTCAGCAGGTTATACCGGATCCGCTCGCACATGAGGCAATCAGCCTCCTGGCGCCGGAGCTCTTGCGCGTAGGCCGCCACCGCCTTCTCGACGCCGCGTCCGCCGGCGACGATACGCCGCTCCTGCTTCGCGAAACGCTCGGCGAGCGTGTCCATATGCGTTCCCAGCGCGAGCGAGTACCCCAGCTTGCCCTGCCCCTCGAGCAGCATGTGAAAGTGCCGCGGACAGAAGCCGCGCTCGTTGAGCCGCACACGCATCTCCGGCGCCATGATCGAGTTACCGAGAAAGAAGGTAACGTTGCGCTGCTCGCTCTCTCGCTCGAGGTGGCAGAGCGCGCACTCCGGCTCGGCCTCAAAGGCTTTCCAGACGGGAATGGTCTGCAGTTCGTACTTCATGATCCACTCGCTGCGATCCGCATCGCCTCGGGCACGAGCAGCGCGAGTTGCTGCATGCCCTGTTCGATGGGATCGAGGTTGATGTATTCGTCAAGCCGATGTGCGCAGCCGCCGGTGCTCACGCCCACGCAGACGCTCGGCACGCCCGCGGCGAGCAGCGCGTTCGCGTCGGTGCTGCCGCCCTTGACCTCGGCGACGATTCCGGCGGCGGCGAGCGCTTCGGTCGCGGCGATGACGAGCGGGTGGTGCTCGTCGATCGAGCCCGCCGGGCGACTGCCAATCCGGACCGCCCGGACGACGACATCGACCCCGCGAGGACGCGCTGCGATCTCGAGCAGCCGCCCCTCGAGCCGCTCGACCTCCTCGGTCGTCTCCGAACGCAGATCGACTTCCGCCCACGCGGAAGCGGCGATCGTGTTGACGCTCGTACCGCCCTCGACCCGCCCGACGTTGAAGGTCGTCCGCGGAGAGCGCGGCACCTCGAGGTCGACGACCTCGCCGAGCAGCCGTACGAGCTCGTGGACGGCGCTCGACGCTCCAAAGCTGCCCCAGCTGTGGCCGCCGGGCGTCTCGACCTCGAGCCGGTAGCGCCGCACGCCGATGCTCCGGTGGTAGATCGACCCCAACAGCAGCCCCTCGAGCACGATCGCCGCACCGATACCGCCGGGCGCCTGAGCGCGGACGTGCTCGATCGCCGCGTGCATCCCGCGCAGA
The DNA here is from genome assembly GCA_964458555.1 of uncultured Spirochaetaceae bacterium. Taxonomy (GTDB): domain Bacteria; phylum Spirochaetota; class Spirochaetia; order DSM-27196; family SLST01; genus SLST01. The sequence continues at coordinate 1,440 of CAYWJH010000167.1, forward strand.
TCACCGAGACCCTCTTCGGCGGCGTTCGCTACGAGCCAGAGGTCGCACGGGAGCTCGATCTCCCCGGCTTCGCGCGACGCGACGACCGCCCCCGCGAGCGCGACGAGCGCGGCCACGGCGAGGCTGTTGTCGCCGATTCCCGGCCCGTAGATCCTGCCGGCGGAGCGATCGTGTCGGACGGCGAGATCGGCGCTTGCGGGGAAGACGGTGTCGGTATGCGCGGATACGAGCAGCGCGGGTAGCGACGGGTCGGCACCACGAATACGCGCGTAGGTGTTCGTCGAGCCGTCGTCGTGAGTGAGGACGTCCGCCTCGACGCCGGCCTGCTCACATCGATCCCGAACGAACCGCGCGCGATCGGCCTCCGCGAAAGTCGGCGCGGGAATCGCCTGGACGAGGAGCGCGAGCTCGGCGAGGCGTGTCTGAGCGAGACGACCGGAGAGCGTCATGGGTCTGCGATTGTAGGGCGTACGCGGCCCCCTTGCAACCGCAGCTACCGCCGACGTACGATGGAGCGAGTGTCGTACACCGAGCGAATCGTAAACGCAGCGCTCCGCGCGATATTCCGCCTCCTCTGCCGGATGAACGTCTCCGAGCTGCAGAATCTGCCGCCGCGGGGACCGGCGCTGCTCGTCTCGAACCACACGACGAACATAGAGGGCCCGGCGTACTACGTCTTCATCCAGCCGCGGCCGGCGACTGCGCTCGGCAAGCGCGAGCTGTGGAAGCACTGGTACACGAGGTTCTTCATGGAGCTCTGGAACATTATCCCGGTCGCCCGAGGCCGGGTGGACCGCGGCGCGCTCACGGCGGCGGTACGCGCGCTCGACCGGAAGATGATCATGGGCATCGCGCCGGAGGGGACGAGAAGCCGATCGGGCGCGTTGAGCGCCGGACACCCGGGTGTCGCGCTCCTCGCAACGCGGCGTCCGGTGCCCATCTACCCGGTCGTCCACTGGGGCTTCCTCGATATGGGCCGCAATCTCCGTCGCCTGCGCCGCACGAGCGTCACGTTCCGCGTAGGTCCGCCGTTCCGGGTGCGTGTGGGCGAGACGGTGCGGCTCTCCTCCGCGGTGCTGCGCGAGATCACCGACGAGATGATGCGCGAGATGGCAAAGCTGCTTCCCGAAGAAATGCGGGGCGTGTACGCCGACTCGGTAGGGACGCCCCCGAAGCATCTGGAGTATATGGCTACCGAATAGCCGCGGACCCTACGGCGTGCGCCGGCTCGCCGTCGGCGGACCCCCGAGAAAGGAACTATCATGAGCTCAAAGACAACGCTGAGGATCATCCAGGTCGGACTGGGCGGCTGGGGCCGCAACTGGTACCAACATCGGCTGAAACCGGAGCCGTGGGTGGACGTCGTCGGGATCGTCGATCAGAGCGCCGATGCGCTCGCGCTCGCGCAGAAGGACGCGGGAGCCCCGGCGGACCGATGCTACGACCGAATCGAAGACGCGCTGGCGTCGACCGACGCGGAGGCGGTTCTCGTCACCGCGTCGTTGGCCGGACACGTTCCCGCGGCGAGCGCGGCGCTCGCAGCAGGCAAGCACGTTCTCATGGAGAAACCGTTCGCCCCGTCGGTGGCAGACGCACGCGCGCTCGCCAAGCAGGCCCGCGACGCCGAACGTCTGCTCATGATCAGCCAGAACTACCGCTACTTCCCGGCCCCTCAGCGCGCCGCCGAGCTCGTCGCCAACGGCGAGCTCGGGCGACTCGGGGTCGTCCATCTCGAGTTCCGGCGCGCCAACGTCGGCTACGACGAACGCCGCAAGAAGCACTACGCGCTCGCCAACCCCCTGCTCGCCGACATGGCCATCCATCACTTCGACCTCATGCGCATGGTAACCGCTACCGACGCTCGTCGGATTCGCTGCCACTCGTTCAACCCGCCGTGGAGCTCGTTCACCGACGACCCGGCCGCGGAGGCGGTGATCGACATGCAGAACGACGTCGTCGTGACGTACCGCGGGAGCTGGGTCAGCCAGGGTCCGACGACGGCGTGGGCGGGCGAGTGGCGGCTCGAGTTCGAACGCGGCGAGGTCTGGTTCACGAGCCGCGGCGACATGGACCGCGACGCGGACGAGCTATGGATCCGCAGGGACCGAGGCAAGCCCAGGCGAGAGAAGCTTCCCCGGATGGACGCGCTCGACCGCGCGGGGAGCCTTCGCGAATTCGCCGCCTGCATCCGCGGCGGCCACGAGCCCACGACGGTGGGCGAGGCCAACATAGGCAGCATCGCTCTCACCTACGCGGCGATCGAAGCGGCGCGTACCGGCGGGTGGGTCGACGTCGATCGGTAAGGCCGCGAAGCCCCGGTCCGAGGCGACGAAGGCCCTACTCGATCGTGCCGGGCTTCTCGAAGCGTACGTTGCGCCGCGCGCAGTCGAGCCCCAGCTCGATCGCCTCACGAAGCGATTGCCCGCGCGCGAGGCCCGCGGCGATGCCGGCGGTCACCGCGTCGCCGCTCCCGATCGTGTTCACCGGCTCCACGGGCATCGGTGAGACGAGCTCGACGCGGTCTCCTTCCACGTACATCACCGGCTGTCCGCCGTTTGTAAGGACCAGATCGGTACGCCCCTGCCGGGCGACCTCGATCATCCGCGACCGGATCTCCGGCGGTAACTCGTCCGGGGCGGTCTCCTCGGGGACCGAATCGTCGAGGAAGGTCCCGGCGAACTCGTTTACGTTGATCTTCACCAACGAGGGCCCGTGAGGCAGCGCGTGCACGAGGTCCGCGTTGCGGATGTCGAGCGCGACGCGCACGCCACGCTCGCGCGCCTCGCGCACCATCGTCGGATAGAGGTCCTCGGAGAACCCCGGCGCCTTGGAGCCGGAGACGATAACGGTGTGCGCGTCGGGCAGAAGCTCGCGGTACGCATCGAGGACGGCTTCCTCCATGCCCGACGGAACGGCGTGGCCGGCTTCGACGATCTCGGTCGTCGATCGGTCCGCTCCGTCGAGGAGCGTGTAGCACTGCCGGATCTCGATCTCGCCGTGGACCGCGCGCACATCGACGCCGTCCTCCCCCGCGAGGCTCAGGAAAAGACTCTCGAGCTCGCCGCCGGTCTGCGTCAGGTGGACGACACCCTCGCCGAGCTGGCGAAGGATTCTCGCGACGTTCACGCCCTTGCCGGAAGCGTCGACCCGGAAGCCACGCACACGGTTGACCTGCCCCCGCTCGAGACGATCGAGACTGAACGTCCGCTGCACCGTCGGGTTGAGACAGACGACGAGAAAGCGCGTTCCGCTCATGCCGCCTCCCCGCCGCGGACGGCGGCGACGAGCTCGTCGGTCCGAAGACAGACACGCTCGTAAGGATTCTCCGCGCGATGAACGATCGAGCCCGGCGGCCACCCCGCCCCGACGCCGACCACCCCGCTCGCCGTCGCGGCGCCGGCGTCGCTCTGCGAGTCGCCCACGAACACGGTGCGCCCGGGTGCGATCGGCCGCCCGGCGCGGGCCTCGAGCGCGGCGATCGCCCGGAAGACACCCTCGGGGTCTGGTTTCGGGCGGATCACGTCCTCTTCGCCGATCACGACGGCCAGCGACTCCGGGAGCCCCGCGTGCCGGATGAGCTCGCTCGCGGTCGTTCGGCGGTTGTTCGTCACGACCGCCATCGGCATCCCGTCGGCGTCGAGCTCCTCGAGCATCTCGAGCACGCCGGGAAAGAGCGCGACGTAGCGGTGTCCCAGCTCGTCGGCGGCCGCGTAGAACTCGTCGGCCATCGCACGGGCGCGGGCGAGCAGGTCCTCGCCGAGCAGACCCATGTGGTAGAGCAACCGCTCGGCGGTGGGAAACCGCATCCCGTCATGGATCTGCGCCTCGGTGACGGTCGCGTATCCGTGCGCGGCGAGGATTTTATTCGTGGCCTTGGTGACGAGCGGTACGCTGTCGGACAGCGTGCCGTCCCAGTCGAAGAGAATCGCGTCGATGTCGTCGGGTAGCTTCAGCACCGGGCCATTGTGCCGGGGAGCCGGGTCGGTTGCAAGCGTTGGCAGGGTGCGGTCGACCGGCGGGCGGGCGGCCGTCGCGCGGGCGCGGTGCGGCGGGCGGCCCCGGGCCGCTACACGCTGAATCTTA
>CAYWJH010000168.1:0-1643 GCA_964458555.1 uncultured Spirochaetaceae bacterium
GCCGCGGCGCCCGCCGCCGTGGCCGCCGTGCGCGGCGCGTTGCCGGGACTCGTGATGGCGCTCGGCTCCGGGCTCGCGCTCGTCGGCGCGGCGGTGATGGGCAGGCTCGTGCTTCGCTACGCCGACCAACGGTACGCGAGCGCGTTCGCGCGCGGGTAGGGCGGCTGCCGCGCGCCCGGCCGCGTCGGGCTTGCCGGTCGATGCGCTACGTGACAGGATGTGGTATGGCGAATCGTGCTGACGATTGGTTTGCACAGGCGGGGCGCAACATCGATCAGGCCGAGTCGTCGCGCTCGGAGGAGCGTCACGAGTGGGCGTGCTTCGCCGCGCAACAGGCGGCCGAGCTCGCGGTGAAGGCGCTCCATCTCGCGCGTGGGCAGGAGGCGTGGGGGCACGTCGTAGCGCGGCTGCTCGCCGAGTTGCCGCTCGCGGTTCCCCAGGCCCTGGTCGAGAAGGGCAAGGTCCTCGATAACCTGTATGTACCCACGCGCTATCCGAACGGTCACCCCGAGGGAGCGCCGTATACGCACTACGGAACCATCCAGAGCGAGGAGGCGATCCGCTATGCCGGTGAGATCCTTGAGTTCGTCCGTACTCAAATGGCCGGATCGCGAGACCGTTGACGCCGCCGCCCGCGAGTGGGCCGCGAGCAGAGGGAGCGCCGACCGCAGGGTGCTGCGGATCGGCTACTTCGGTTCGTACGCGCGCGGTACCTGGGGCGTAGGGAGCGACCTCGATGTCATCGCGCTCGTGAGCCACGCGTCGAAGCCGATCGAGCGGCGCGCGGTCGAGTGGGACACCGGTTCGCTGCCGGTCCCGGTCGACCTGCTCATCTACACAGAGGACGAGTGGGGCCGCATGCGGCGCGAGGGCGCGCGATTCGCGCGCACCGTCGAGGCCGAAGCGGTCTGGGTGTACGAGGCCGCTGCGGACGCCTGAGGCGCGGCCCGCCCGGTGCTGCCCCCGCGCCTCCGGGCGTGCTATCTTTGCCGGTGGAGGCTCCATGTCGCTACACGAAGGACAGCCGCTACTGCGCGAGGGGGCCGAGGTTTCGCTCGCGTCGGCGGCGATGATCATGATCCACGGTCGCGGCGCGGGCGCCGCGGATATCATCGCGCTCGCTCCCCAGTTCCGCTACGAGAATCTCGCCTTCCTCGCGCCGCAGGCCGAAGGCCGCAGCTGGTACCCGTACAGCTTCCTCGTGCCCGTCCAGCAGAACGAACCGGGGATCGGCTCGGCGATGACCGTGATCAAGAGCCTCGTGATGGAGTGCGAGCTGCAGGCCGTCCCGAAGGAGAAGGTCTTCATCCTCGGTTTCAGCCAGGGTGCCTGCCTCGCGCTCGAGTTCGCCGCCCGCTACCCCGCGCGCTACGGCGGCGTCTTCGGGCTCAGCGGCGGCCTCATCGGGCCGCCGGGGACGACGTGGGAGAGCGAGGCGTCGCTCGAGCGCACGCCGGTCTACATCGGGTGCAGCGACGTCGACCCGCACATCCCGCGCTCGCGGGTGGAGGAGAGCGCCGATGCGCTCGAGCGGCTCGGTGGCGCGGTGCAGATGAAGCTCTACCCCGGCATGGGGCACACGATCAGCGGCGAGGAGATCGAGGCGATCAACTCGGTACTCGGGGCGTCGCTCCGGTAACGCC
>CAYWJH010000168.1:1743-5500 GCA_964458555.1 uncultured Spirochaetaceae bacterium
CGTCGCTCCGCCCCCGCGTCGCTCCGGTAACGCCCGTCGCTCCGCCCCCGCGTCGCTCCGGTAACGCCCGTCGCTCCGCCCCCGCGTCGTCGCGCTACGGCTTGCGACCCGTCTTCTTTTGGTATTCCGGTATGGTGAGCATCGGCGGGCGCTCCTCCTCCACGATCTCGTACTCGACCGTCTCGAAGAGCTGCTCCTTCACCTGAAACTGCCGCAGGATCGTGCTCATCTCCGGCAACTGCCCGATCACCTCGAGCTTCTGCAGGCGCGAGAGGAAGGTCTGCATGATCCCGAACGACATCTTCCCCAGGCTGCGGGTGGCCTGGTTACGGTGGACGCGCTGGTCCAGGTCGGTCTGCGCGAAGGCGCTCATCCCCCAGCGCGTGTAGACGTCGAGCAGGTGCGAGGTCTCAACGCCGTAGCCGATGGGGAAGGGGATCGCCTCGAGAACCTCGCGGCGCACCGCGTACTCGCCGGAGAGCGGCTGGATGATCCCGGTGAGCTCGGGGAAGAAGAGCGAGAAGAGCGGGCGAATGAGGATCTCCGTGACGCGCCCGCCGCCCGACGGTCGGATCCCGCCGCTGAAGGCGAGCGGCCGATCGTAGAACGCCTTCACGTACTTCGTTTCCGGGCTCTCGATAAGCGGTCCCACGAGGCCGTAGACGAAGCGCGGGTGGATATTCTTGATGTCGGCGTCTATGTAGACGATGATGTCGCCGGAGAGCTGGTGGATCGCCTTCCACAGGTTCTCGCCCTTGCCGCGCTTGGGCTCGAGGCCGGGCAGGATGTCGCTCGCGAGGTAGGTGTCCGCGCCGAAGCTCGAGGCGACCTCGAGCGTACGGTCGTCGCTGCCCGAATCGATCACCACGATCTCGTCGAGTAACGGATACCGCTGCTGCAGCTCGCTTCGGAAGATCACCACCTCCTTGCCGATCGTCTTCTCCTCGTTCAGCGTCGGGATGCAGAGGCTGATCGAAAGGCCCTGCTCTTCCTTCGCGTCGACGAGCGCGCGGAGGTCGCGGAAGGACGAATGATGGTAGGTGTTCGAGCGCAGCCACTCGTTAAGGTTCATCGCAGTACCCCTTGTCGAGCGCGAGAATGAGGCCCAGGAGCTGTTCGAGGCCGCGCGTGATCGGCTCGATCTCCACGCGCTCGGTCGGCTCGTTGAGGCCTTCTCCGTTGGTGAGTCCCACGGTGACCGCCGGGATCTCCTTGTCGATGAACGCCGAGAGCTCGGAGGTGCTCGGGCTGATGCGCGGGTTGATCTCCAGGCCCTTCATGATCGTCCGCGCGCTCGCGGCGAGCGGGTGGTTGAAGCTGATGCCTCCCGGCTCGCGCCGCGCGAGCACCTCCATCTTCACGTCGGTGCCGGTCTGCGAGCTCACCTCCGCGGCGATGTTTTCGATCGTCTCGCCGAGCTCGGCGACGAGCGGGCCGGTCTCGCTTCGGACCTCGAACTGCAGCGACCCGCGCGTGGGGATCGTGTTGAAGCCGGCGCCCGACTCGATCGCGTTGAACACGATCGTCGTGCGCGGTCGGCGGGGCAGCGGGATCTCGAGGACGCGGTTGATCACCTCGTTCATGTTGACGATCGCGCCGCCGGCGCCGAAGCGCGTCCAGTCGTACTCCTCGGGAAGGTCGTAGGTGATCTCGCAGCGGAGCATCCCGATCGAGCTGTACGACAGCCGCCCGAGCCGCACGCCCTCGACGCAGATGCCCGCGGAGATCGGCACGTCGGTATTGTTGAGGAAGAACCTGATCCCCTCGATGTTGCCCCGCCCCAGGCTCTGCGCGGAGCCCATGAGGATCAGATTCGACTCGAGGCGGATCCCCAGCCGGTCGAGGATGATGGGCAGCGTCGCGACCGACGCGACGCCCAGGCTGTTGTCGCCGATTCCCAGCCCCGTCACGTAGCCCGGCTGGATCGTCACCGTGTGGTCCTCGGTCTCGTCGAAGACCGTATCCATGTGCGCGACCATGAGGATGTTCCGGTCGCCAACTTCGCCGGGAAGGATCCCCAGCGCGTTGCCCCGCTCGTCGGTGGAGCAGTTCTGCAGCTGATACTCGTTGTACCGTTCGAGGAGGAACTCCATCCGCCGTTGTTCGGAGAACGTGGGCGCCGGAGTTTCGGCGATCATGACGAGATTCGCGAGCATGATCTCGGATAGCTCGGACAGCCGTTCCTCGTAACGTGGCAGCTCGTCGAGGATCGCAGCAAGTCCCGCGTGCATCGCTCACTCCTTTCAGTATGGCCTGCAGTATAGGCGATACGCGGCAGGCGAGGCAAACCTCGCTGCTCGACGTGCTGAACGAGCCGGGAGTCGAGACAGAGGGAGGATTCTCGAAGGCCGATGCCGGAGGTCACGGCGGCGGCGCCACCCGCGGCCCGGCCCCGGCTTCCAAGAGGGCGGACGACCGCGCACGCGCCGACGACCACGGCGCGCAGGGTAGACTGCGCCGCTGCATGGGCGGGCCTACCCCGCCACCTTCCGCAGTAGCTCCTCGACCTCGCCGGCGAGCCTCGTCCGCTCGATCCACTCCTTGGGGATGCCGCGTTCGCCGCCGGTGCCGTAGAGCGCGCCGGCGAGCGGGCCAACGACCATCGCGCGGCCGCACGAGTCGCCGCACGCGTAGATGTTCGTGCGGACGGCGTCTGCGAAGCTCGCCGACTTCGCGCAGTTGTGCAGCGCGCTCGGAACGCCCATCGCGCAGTCGCACGCGGGGCCGAACGTGAGCGTGACCGCCTTCGTGTCCTCGCCGAGCATGCCGAGCGCCTTCTCCACGTCGGCGCGCCGGTCGTCGGGCAGGTCGGCGAAGCTCTCTCTCATCGCCGCGACGAGCGCCTGCTGATCGGCCGCCGAGTCGGGGCCGGGCCCGCCGAGCGCGGCCGCCCCCTCGTCGCTCGTGATGCGCACGAGCAGCCGGGCGAGCCCCTTCGCGTAGGCGACCGCCTCGTCGCTGTTGTTCGTCATGCGGACCGCGTTCTCGAGCTTCGCCATGAGCTCGTCGGTCTCCCCGGGCGAGCCCGAGCCGGCGTAGCGGGCGACCATGACCGCCACCCGCGTGAGCGCCGGCATCTGCTTGTCGTCAGCACCGGTGGGGCGGCGGTAGCGCTGCATCGCGTCGACGACCGTGTCGCAGGCGGCGAGATCGTCGTCGGTGATGCCGTCGTGCATGCCAACCGCCTCGCGGACGGTGCGCTTGAGTCCCTCGGTGTCGTACTCGAGGAAGTAGCGCGCGACGTAGTGCGCGATCATCCGGTGCGTCTCGTCGATTACGCCCGGAAGCGGCATGCCGAGCGCGTGCTCCTCGATCTCCCTGGTCATCGACTGCGCGTTGTAGAGCGTCCCGCGCATGGGCCCATCGGCGTAGCCTATGTACAGGCCGCCGGGCCCGAAGTGCGTCTGGTAGGCGCTGAGAAACGACCCCTCGTCGTACTCGCCGTCGCGGCCGGCCATGGCGCGCAGCAGCACCGCGATGTTCTCGCCGTACATCGTGCTGTCGCCGGCCGACTTGTGCGGGTGCGCGAAGAAGGCGGGGACCCCCTCGTAGTTCTTCGGGTCGGGGTCGCGGAACTCCGGCGCCTCGGGCGCCGCGCGTCGGATGCGCGGCTGCGTATAGATCCAGTGCAGGCCGAGCGCCGCAGCGTCTGCGACAACAGCGCCGGTCACGGCGGCCTGGCGTCGCTCGCGGGTAGATAGGGTACTCATACGGTCAAGATAGTTACGCCGGGGTGCGAGGGGCGAGCGGAGATGGT
>CAYWJH010000169.1:0-5419 GCA_964458555.1 uncultured Spirochaetaceae bacterium
TCAATGCCTCTCAATGATGGTGATACTCCTGTATAGCGCTTCGCAGGGGCTTCCGCAACCGACTCTGACGAACGCAACCGAATTTCACCTGCCGCGAGCGCTCTGTCCGCTCGCCCGCGCAGGCGCGTCGTGGCAAACCAGTTGCCCAGAATCGGATTCTCTGCCACTGTCGGGGCTATCGGAGGGGTCATGTACACGATTGCCAGCGACGAGCTCACTGCGACCGTTCTCGATCCGCTCGCCGATCGCGAGCGGATGGGGCCGCGCTACTGCACCGGCGGATACATCTACCAGGTCGAGGACGAGGCGGGACCGCTCTTGAGCGGTCCCACGTATCCGGAGAGCTTCAACTGGTTCGACGGGCAGGGCATCCCCGACTCGTTCGCGCGCGGGCCCCTGCGCGACCCGGACGATCCGGGGCACCTGGCGCTGATTCCCGGGATCGGGGTCTGCGACACAGTAGCGCGTACGGTACGCGAATACTGCGACTGGACGGTGCTCGAACGCGCCGACCACCTGGAGTTCCGCACCGTGCAGCGGTGGGGCGACTATGCCTTCGAGCTCGAACGGGACGTGACCGTTGCCGGTCGAACCGTACGCTCGGAGACCAGGCTCCGCAACACGGGAGAACCGCAGGTGCCCGTACGGTGGTTCCCGCATCCGTTCTATCCCGTCGACTACGGCGCAGATCCGGCGTCGCGATCGCTCTGTTCGCTGCCGGCGCCGGTGCGCGTGCCGCGCAAAACGACCTACTCGCTCGGCGCCGATGGGTACCTGCGCTGCTCGGATCTCGACGAGCTGCGGGCGGTCGCGGTCCGTTGCGACGAGTCCGGACCGCTCGCGGTGTTCCAGCGGCATCCTCGGCTCGGGCTCGTTTCGGCGCGGTTCAGCTATCCGGCGGGCCACGTCATCGTCTGGGGTAACCCGCGCACGTTCTCCTTCGAGCCGTACTACGAGCAGAGCGCCGGCTCCGGTGACACGCTCGAGTGGTGGGCCGAGTATCACTTCTGAGAACGTGGGCGTTTGAGAAGGGGCACGCGACCTGGTACAGTAATCGGGGCGTAATTCTTCGTTGTGAGGTAGTGTTTTGGCAAGTGGTCTTCTGCTCACCGCCGTCGGAATGCTGACGGTCTTCGCCTTTCTCGTCATACTCGTCGCCGCGATGTCGGCGTTGCGCCGGTTCGCCGCCGGATGGGCCGGGACCTCGTCGGGAGCCGATGCCGCGGTCGTAGCGGCTGCGGTGGCGGCGATACACCACCGCGAGTCCGCGCGCTCGAACGACCGATCGGAGGGCCGATCATGAAGAAGCGTATCGACAGCATGATCACCGCCTTCCGCGACGGGTTCCAGTCGTACTTTGGCGCGCGCGTGCTCACGAACGATTTTCTCCCGGCGTTCGAGGCGGCCGTCGACGCCGGGCTTCGCCACATAGAGGTGGGCGGCGGCGCGCGCTTCCAGTCGCTCTACTTCTACTGCAACGAAGACGCCTTCGAGATGATGGACACCTTGCGAGGAATCGCGGGTCCGGAGGCCGACCTCCAGACGCTCGCGCGCGGTATCAACGTCGTCGGGCTCGACTCGCAGTCGCGCGACATCATCGACCTGCACGCGAGGATGTTCGCGAAGCACGGCGTGTCGACGATCCGGAACTTCGATGCGCTGAACGACGTCGATAACCTCGTCTACTCCGGGCGCTGCATCGCAGAGGCGGGGGCCAACCACGAGGTCTCGGTCACGATGATGGGGCTGCCGCCGGAGCTCTCCGGAGCGCACGACCCGGACTTCTACATCGGGGTCCTGCGGAAGATCCTCGACGCGGATATCCCGTACTCGTCGGTCTGCTTCAAGGACGCCTCCGGTACCACGCCGCCTTCGGTTGTCCACGAGACGATTCGGCAGGCGCGTGCGCTGCTCGGCGAGGAGGCGCACATCGTGTTTCACAGCCACGAGAGCGCCGGGATCTCGATCAGCCAGTACCTCGCGGCGATCTACGCCGGCGCCGACCAGGTCGATTGCTCGCTCGCGCCGGTCTCCGGCGGGACCTGCCAGCCAGACCTCGTGACGCTGTGGGGCGCGCTGCGCGGCACCGACTACGACCTGGGGATCGACATCGACCGGATCCGCGAGGTCGAGTCGATCTTCCGCGAATGCATGGAGGACTACTTCGTGCCGCCGGAGGCGCTCGCGGTCGAGCCGGTGATCCTCTTCTCGCCCATGCCCGGCGGTGCGCTCACCGCGAACACGCAGATGATGCGCGACAACGGAATCCTCGACCGCTACCCGGAGGTGATCAGCGCGATGACCGAGGTCGTCGAGCGGGGCGGTTTCGGGACGTCGGTGACTCCGGTGAGTCAGTTCTACTTCCAGCAGGCGTTCAACAACGTCATGTTCGGCCCGTGGGAGCGCATGGCCGACGGCTACGGCAAGATGGTGCTCGGGTACTTCGGCAAGACACCCGTTGCGCCGGACCCGGAGATCGTGAAGCGCGCGAGCGAGCTCATGGAGCTCGAGCCGACCGAGCGCGCCCCCATCGACATAAACGACGAAGACCCGACGAAGGGCGTCGACGCCGCGAAGGCGATGCTCGACGAGGCGGGCCTTCCGCCCACCGACGAGAACGTCTTCATCGCCGCGACGTGCAAGGAGAAGGGCGTTGCCTTCCTCGCCGGCGAGGCGAAGGTCAACGTTCGGAAGAAGGAGCCGCAGGCGGAGCAGAAGGCCGATGTCGCTCGCGCGGCCGGCGGTGATACTGCGGCAGCCGGGGCGCCTGCGCAGGGCGCGGCGACCTATACCGTGACGGTCAACGGCACGCGGCACGAGGTGACCGTGGAGGACGGCCGCGCCGTGGTGGACGGGGTCGCCTACGCCGTGGACCTCGCGCGGGACGCCGTGGGTGAGTCCGCGCCCGACGCCAACGGGACGCCCGTCACCGCTCCCTTCGCGGGCCTCCTCCTGCGCGTCGAGGCGAAGCCGGGAACGACGGTCGCGAAGGGCGCCACGGTCGTCGTGCTCGAGAGCATGAAGATGGAGACGGCGTTGTCCGCGCCGGTGGGTGGCGTGGTCGAATCGGTGCACTACGCGGCCGGGGACCAGGTCGAAAGCGGCGCGGTCGTCGCGACGGTGCGCCCCTCATGAGTATGGCAGAGCTCCTCGGCGAGCTGTGGAACTCGACCGGCATCGCCGGATTCGCGTGGCAGCAGGTCGTGATGATCGCGATCGGCCTCGTGCTGATCTACCTCGCGATCGCGAAGAAGTTCGAGCCGCTGCTGCTCGTGCCCATCGGGTTCGGCGGGATTCTCGCGAATATCCCCTTCATCGGGATCGCCGAGGCGGAGGGTTTCGTCGGGATCGTCTACGGGTTCGGGATCGCGAACGGGCTCTTCCCGCTGTTCATCTTCATGGGCGTGGGCGCGCTCACCGACTTCGGGCCGCTGCTCGCCAACCCGCGCACCGCGTTGCTCGGCGCGGCCGCGCAGTTCGGGATCTTCGCCACGCTGCTCGGCGCGATCGGGCTGGGGCGGCTCCCACAGATCGGCTTCTCGCTCGCCGACGCCGCGGCGATCGGCATCATCGGCGGAGCCGACGGTCCGACGGCGATCTTCCTCGCGGGCCGGCTCTCGCCCGAGTTGCTCGGCTCGATCGCGGTCGCGGCGTACTCGTACATGGCGCTCGTTCCCGTCATCCAGCCGCCCATCGTGCGGCTGCTCACGACGAAGGCCGAGCGCGAGATCCCGATGCAGCAGCTGCGCGAGGTCTCGAAGCTCGAGCGGGTCCTGTTTCCGCTGCTCGTCCTCGGGATCTGTATCCTGCTGCTTCCGTCGGCGACGCCGCTGATCGGGGCGCTCATGTTCGGAAACCTTCTGAAGGAGTCCGGCGTCACCGATCGGCTCGCGAAGGCGGCGGGAAACGAGCTGATGAACATCGTGACGATCATGCTCGGCCTCGCCGTGGGGTCGCGGCTCTCTGCTGCGCAGTTCCTCACGCTCGAGACGCTCGGTATCCTCGTGCTGGGGCTGGTCGCCTTTGCCATCGGCACGGCGACCGGGGTGCTCATCGCGAAGGTGATGAACAAGGTGAGCTCGCGGCCGATCAACCCGATCATCGGCGCGGCGGGCGTGTCGGCGGTGCCCATGGCAGCGCGCGTGGCGAACCGGATCGGCCAGGAGGCCAACGGCGAGAACCATCTGCTCATGCACGCGATGGGGCCCAACGTCGCCGGGGTTATCGGGTCGGCGGTCGCCGCGGGCGTGTTACTCGCGGTGGTGCCGTTGTTCGGATAGAAGGAGAAACTATGAGCACGAACTACCTGGAATGGTTGAGCACCGAGACCCCCGGCAGCTGGTGGGTCGATACCGCTGTGATCGAAGAGGTCGTCGCTGCCCGCTCCGATGCCACGGCGGGCGTCACGATGAACCCGCTGCTGCTCGCGCGTGGGCTCGCGGCGGAGCAGAGCGGGACGCGCGATGTCGTCGCCGCCGGCGGCCCGCTGCCGCCGACCGGATCCGAGCGCGCGGTGGAGATCACCCGACGCGTGGCAAGCGACACAGCGCTGCGGTTGAAGCCGATCTACGAGGCGACCGGCGGCGAGGGCGGCTACGTCTGCGCGCAGGTCGACCCCTCGGCAGCCGACGACGCGCCGGCGATGATCGGTCAGGCGCGCGAGTTCGACTCGTGGGCGCCGAACGTGATCGTGAAGCTGCCGGTTACGAAAGCGGGCCTCGAGGCGCTCGAGGCGTGCGTCGCCGACGGAATCAGCATCGTCGCCACGGTGAGCTTCTCGCTTCCGCAGGCGCTCGCGATCGGCGAGGCGCACGCTCGGGCGGCCGCAGCGGCGCGGGCCGCCGGCCGCACGCCGGGGCGATGCTTCGCGGTGATCATGCTCGGACGGCTCGACGATCATCTCAAGCGCGTCGCGACCGGTGTGGACGAGGAGACGATCGATTGGTCCGCGATCGCCGTCGCGAAGCGCGCGCGCTCGCTCTTCGCCGAGCGGGGCTACGAGGCCACGATCCTGCCGTCGGGCATGCGCCACGCGCGCCACGTCACCGAGCTTGCCGGCGGCGAGTTCGTGTTCTCGATCTCGCCGGCGATGGCCGCCGAGCTCGCAGCCGGCGACTTCCCGCAGCTGCCCCGCGTGGACGAGCCGGTCGACGAGGCGATCATCGAGAAGCTTCGCGCGATCCCCGACTTCGTGCGCGCGTACGAGCCGGACGGGATGCGCGAAGCGGAGTTCATTTCCTTCGGCGCCGCGGAGTTCACGCTCTCACAGTTCGCGCGCGAAGGGTGGGAGGTCGTTGCCGGGTACGAGGGGCCCGGCCGGTAGGCCGTCGCCGGCTCGTCCTCGGCCGAGCCGGAGCCCACCGGCTACACCTTGAACCCGTGCTGCGCCTGGTGGATCGGGCTGTCGTAGTACTGCATC
>CAYWJH010000170.1:0-5271 GCA_964458555.1 uncultured Spirochaetaceae bacterium
GGCGATGCCGCCCCCGCGCGCGAGGCGCCGCACGCCTCGCTCTGGCGGCCGTTCCTGCCGGGCGACCCGTGGGAGCTCGTCGCGGGCAGCTCGGGCACGCCGGCCGGCGCTCGCGCGTCGGTGCTGCTGCCGGTCCTGCCGTGCGGCGGGCTCGTCGACGCGCAGGTGGTGCTCGCAGCGGGCGCTGAGCGCATCGGCCTGGAGTCCGACCTCCTCCCGGAGGCGGTGCTTGTCGCCTTGACCGCGGCGGCCGACGCGCTTGTTTCGGCTCCGGCGCCTGCCGTGGTAGCATTGCGCGGGTTCGCCGCGCGCGGGCCGTACTGCGTGCCGGCGGCCCGGGACTACGACGCGCTGTTCGACCGGTTTCTGGACGCCGGGATCGTGCTGAGCCCCGACCCGGCGGTGCCGAGCATCGTGCCGGGCGAGCTGTCCGACGGGGAACGACGGCAGATCGAGCGGACCGCGTCGTAAGGAGGGTGTGTGGGGAGCGAAGAGGCGATCATGATGCTGTCGCGGTTCGTGCTGGGGGCGCTCGCGACCTTTCTCGCGATCATGGTCTGGTCGAAGACGCGCGATACCGCGTGGATGCTAATTGTCGTGGGTACCGTTGCGCACTACGGAGAAGTTGTGTTTTCCGCGCTCGAGACGCTGGGCGTCGTCCGGCTCGACCTCGTCACGATCGGCGGGGTGGCCGTGTTTCCGCTTGTACTCGCGAATCTCCCCACCCTGTTCTTCATCCTCGCCTTTCTCGTCATCGTCTCCCGCCGCCTGCCCTGAGGAGGCCTCCTCGACGAAGCTCAGCGTGATCGCGTCGACCGGACAGTCGCGCGCGGCGATGAGCAGGAGCTCGGTATGTTCGGCGGGGACCGGGGCGGTCGCGGCGCTCGCGGTGAAGTCGCCCACGCTGAACACGTCCGGGAGCGTCTCCTCGCAGAGACCGCATCCGATGCACAGCTCCTGGTCGACCGACGCCCGATAGAGCGGGATTCCCATGCGGCTAAGCTACTAGTAGCCATTCGGGTAAGCAAATTGGCGCGCGTCGGTGGAGTGGCCGCGGCCGTTCGCGCGGGAGTTGACACTCCGGGTTTTTTTGCTATCTTACAAGGACGCTTTTTTTGGCATCCTGAGGAGGAAGATATGGTGGCGTTGATCGTAGGGATCATCTTCATTGCGTTCGCGGTCTACTCGGTACTCCCGGTCTCCTGGTCGCTCCAGTGGTGGGAATACGTCATCGACTTTCTCAAGGGCGGTGTGCCGATCATCGCGGTCTTCGTCGGTTTGATCGCCGTCTTCATCGGCATCGCGGACATCAAGGATCGCATCGAAGCGAAGAAGGAAGAAGCCGAAGAGGAGGCGGAGGGCGAGAAGTAGCTCTCTGCAGCACCGGATGATGAAGACGATTTTTCCGAAGGCACAAGACATCGAGCGCTCCTGGTACGTCATCGACGCCCAGGATGCGGTTCTGGGGAAGCTCGCCGTCAAGGCTGCGACGGTCCTGCGCGGCAAGCACAAGCCGGAGTTCTCGCGCGGGGCCGAAGTAGGCGACTACGTGATCGTGGTCAACGCCGACAAGGTCCGCGTGACCGGCAATAAGGCGACCCAGAAGATGTACTATCATCACACGGGGTACCCGGGCGCGCTGCGCTCGCGGAACTTCGAGGAGATGATGGAGCATCGGCCGACGTTCGTGATCGAGCACGCGATTCGGGGCATGCTTCCCAGGAATCGGCTCGGACGCAAGCTCTTCACGAACCTGAAGGTCTACGCAGGACCCGAGCACCCGCACGTGGCGCAGAAGCCGCAGCCGCTCGAGATAGAGTAGAGGAGATTTCATGGCACAGCATCTTGCGCGTGGCGTTGGACGTCGGAAGACTTCGGTAGCGCGTGTCTACCTGGAGCAGGGCTCGGGCAAGGTCACGGTCAACGGCCGGGATCTCGCCGAGTACTTCCCCAATCGCGTTCACGCCTACATCTGCGAGCAGCCGCTCGAAGTGACCGACAACAAGGGCAAGTACGATATCACGATCAACGTCAACGGCGGCGGGCTGAGCGGCCAGGCCGGCGCGGCGCGCCACGGTCTCGCGCGGGCGCTCGTGCGGCTCGACGAGACGAACCAGACGGCGCTCAAGTCGAACGGGTTCCTCACGCGCGACTCGCGAATGGTCGAACGAAAGAAGTATGGACAGCCCGGAGCACGGAAGAAGTTCCAGTTCTCCAAGCGTTAAGATCGAACGGCTCGTTCGCAGAAAGAGCAGGAGGCCCGGGGAGGAGATCGAAGTCGTCCTCCCGGATGCCTCCTCTTTTTTTGTCGCGATGCGCGTGTGGGAGGAGGCGCCCTTCCACGAGGGCGACGAGCTACCGCAGGCGCGCTGGGACGAGGTCCTCGCGCGCACCAACCGCATCCGCGCCCGCGGGCAGGCGCTCGCGCTGCTCGCCCGCACCGAGCACAGCCGTTTCCTCCTCGCCCGCAAGCTTCTCCAACGTGGCTACGAACCGCAGGTGACAGACCCGGTGCTCGACGAGCTCGAGGCCGACGGTTCGCTCTCCGACGAGCGCTTCGCCGAGAGCTGGGTGCGCAGCCGCCTCCGGTCGCACCCGGAAGGCCGATCGCACCTCCTCGCCGGGCTGCGCACGCGGGGAATCGACGGGACGCTCGCCGACTCGGCGATCGACCGGGTCCTCCGCGAGGGCGAGCACACGATGCTCGAGGCCGCCCGCTCCTACGCCGAACGGCTCACCCGCCGGCGCCCGCTCGACGCCCGCTCGCTCGCCGACCGGCTCTACCGGCGCGGCTTCGCGGGTGCGGTCGTGCGGACGGTCGTCGGCGAGCTCGACGTCGACGATGCGACCAACGAGGAGTGGCCCGAGTAGCCGTTCCGGTACCCATTGATATACTGGATATATCACTCATATACTTGTCGAAACCGCTCTATCCTGCTACAGTGTAGAAGGATTGGTACAATTTGTGCCGAGGCACGAGGTGAGGTAGATGGCCAAGAACGACAAGAAGATTCGAATTTTCTCCGCGCTCGAAGTCGCGAACATCTGCGGGGTGGTGAACCAGACCGCGATCAACTGGATCAAGAACGGGTACCTCAAGGCGTTCACGACCCCAGGCGGTCAGTACCGCGTCTACTCCGAGGATCTCGTCGACTTCCTGCACTCGCGCGGGATGCGCATGCCCGACGAACTGCAGCGCGTGCTCGAGGAGCAGATGGAGGTCGACACGATTCTCATCGTCGACGACGACCGCGACCTCAACAACCTCGTCTACCAGTACCTCGCGAAGAAGCACCCCGACTTCGAGATCTACCAGGCGTTCGACGGGTTCGAGGCCGGCCGCATGCTCGCCGAGCACAAGCCGGGTCTCGTGGTGCTCGACATCGACCTGCCCGGTGTCAACGGCCACAAGCTCGCGCGCAGCATCAAGGATGCGAGCGGGGTGACGAAGCCGATCATCGTCGCGGTCTCCGGGCTTGACGATCCGGCCGAGCAGGAAGCTATCCTGAAAGAGGGCGCGGACGCGTTCCTCGCGAAGCCGCTCGAGCTCGATACGCTGCACTTGCAGATCGAGGAGCTCATCGCGAACCGGTCGGTAGGCGACTAGAACCGCCGCCGATCCGCCGATCCGCGCGACCGGGAGAGACGTTCGAGCATGAGCTCAGGCCACGGCAAACACGACGCATTCACCGCCACCGTCCACGGCCGAGTCCAGGGCGTGGGCTTCCGCTACTACACGAGGTCGATGGCGCACCGGCTGAACGTGCGCGGCTACGTGCAGAACCTCCCCAACGGCTCGGTGCGCGTCGAGTGCGAGGGCCAGCAGGCGGCGGTCGAGCAGATGGCAACGTGGCTGCACAAGGGCCCCTCGTCGGCAAACGTCACCGACGTCGACCTCCACTGGAAGGCCAAGAAGACCGGTTACTCGACGTTCACCGTCGAGCACTGAGGCGCGCGGCCGGCTGCCGTTTAGATCGAGTAGAACGCCTCGCGCCCGGCGTACTTCGCGGTCGTCTCGAGCATGTCCTCGATCCGCATCAGCTGGTTGTACTTCGCGAGGCGGTCCGATCGGCTCATGCTCCCGGTCTTGATCTGCCCGGTCTCGAGCGCCACGACGAGGTCCGCGATGAACGCGTCCTCGGTCTCGCCCGAGCGGTGGCTCACGATCGCGGTGTACTTCGCGCGCTTTGCCATCTCCACGGCGCGGTAGGTTTCGGTCAGCGTCCCGATCTGGTTCACCTTGATGAGGATGCTGTTGCCAATGCCTTCGTCGATGCCCCGCTTCAGGCGCGTCGTGTTCGTCACGAACAGGTCGTCGCCCACGAGCTGCACCTTGTCGCCGATCTTGTCGGTGAGCACCTTCCAGCCTTCCCAGTCGTCCTCGTCCAGGCCGTCCTCGATCGAGATGATGGGATACTTGTCCGCCCAGTCGGCCCAGTAGTCGGCCATCTCCTCGCTCGAGAGCTCGCGGCCGTCGGACTTCTTGAAGACGTACTTCTTCGTGTCCTTGTCGTAGAACTCGCTCGCGGCGGGGTCGAGCGCGAGCATCACGTCGTCGCCGGGCTTGTAGCCGGCCTTCTCGATCGCCTGGAGGATGACCTCGCACGCCTCGTCGTTGCTCTTCAGGTTGGGCGCGAAGCCGCCCTCGTCGCCCACGGCGGTGGAGTAGCCCTTCTCGCCGAGCACGCCCTTGAGCGTATGGAAGATCTCGCTCGTCATGCGCACGGCCTCGCGGAAGGTCTCCGCGCCCACGGGCATGACCATGAACTCCTGGAAGTCGACCGAATTGTCGGCGTGCGAACCGCCGTTGAGGATGTTCGCCATAGGTACCGGCAGCAGCGTCGCGTGGTAGGGGCCGAGGTACTTGAACAGCGGAACGCCGAGGAAGTCCGCGGCGGCGCGCGCGGTCGCCATGGAGACGCCGAGAATCGCGTTCGCGCCGAGCTTCGCCTTGTTCTCGGTGCCGTCGAGCTCGATGAGCGTCGTGTCGATGTCGACCTGGTCGAGCGCGTCGAGGCCCTCGATCTCCGCGGCGATCACGTTGTTCACGTTCTCCACCGCCTTGAGGACGCCCTTGCCCTTGAACCGCTTCTTGTCGCCGTCGCGCAGCTCCACCGCCTCGTGCTCGCCGGTCGACGCGCCGGAAGGCACCGCCGCGCGCCCGAACGAGCCGTCCTCGAGGACGACGTCTACCTCTACCGTCGGGTTGCCACGGGAATCGAGGATCTCCCGTGCTTCCACGTATTCAATCGTGCTCATGATTCTCTCCTT
>CAYWJH010000171.1:0-5200 GCA_964458555.1 uncultured Spirochaetaceae bacterium
GCGCTCGAGCTCTGGGAGTCCGTCTCGCGCGTTGCGGCGCGCGACCTGGCGGAGATCCGGTGCGCGGTAGCGGAGGTCTCCGAGACCGGGGGCGAGCCGGTCAGCTACGATGAGGCGGTGCGCGCGGCGGTTGCCGTCGCCCGCGAGCAGGTAGCGCAGCTCATCGGAGCGAGCCCGAAGGAGGTCGTCTTCATCAGCGGAGGCACCGAATCCAACAACTACGCGATCTTCGGTACCGCGCGCGAGCTTGCCGACCGCGGTCGCGCAGTCCTATTGGAACGTCGCAGTGACGAGCACTCCCTGGATCTGGAACCCGAGCCCTACCTAGTCGTTCGGGTTCAGCCCGCCCGCCATGATGTTGTAGCCGCCGTCCACGAAGAGGATTTCGCCCGTAACGTTCCGGGCCATGCTCGAAGCGAGCCAGACCGCGGCGTTGCCCACGTCTTCGGACTCTATGTTGCGCCGCATGGGCGACGCCGTCGCGTACTCGGTTTGGGCGTGGCGGAATCCTGCTACCGCCTGAGCGGAGAGCGTCCGAACCGGGCCTGCGGAGATCGCGTTCATCCGGATTCCCTGCGGGCCGAGCTCCGCAGCCAGATATCGTGTGGAGGACTCGAGCGCTGACTTGGCCACGCCCATGACGTTGTAGTTGGGAGCGACCTTCTGCCCGCCGTAGTAGGTGATCGTGAGAACCGATGAACCAGGACGCATGTGCGGCAGCGCGTGGTGCACGAGCGCGACGAGAGAGTAGACGCTGATGTCCATCGCCGTATGGAAGCCGGCCCGACTCGTCTCCGAGAAGGCTCCCCGGAGGTCGTCGCGGTCGGCGTACGCGACCGCGTGCACGAGGACGTCGACGGTGCCCAGGAGCGGTCCCACCGTCTCGAAGAGCGCCGCGATGTCATCGTCGTCGGCGACGTTGCATTGCTCGACGAAGGGTGCTGCGATACTCGCCGCCAGCGGCTCCACGCGGCGCCTGAGGGCTTCCGAGGCGTAAGAGAGGCCGACGCTCGCTCCGTGCTCGTGAAGGGCGCGGGCGATTGCCCACGCGATGGAGCGCTCGTTCGCAACGCCGAACACAACCGCCGTCTTCCCGTCCAAGAGTGCCATGCTGAGTCCCCCGGCGGAAGACTACCATGTTGGTCGGGAATATGGTAGCCTCGACAGCGTGAGCCAGAACGGACCGAACGTCGAACCCGACCCGCGCGTCGCCCTCGTCACCGGCGGGAGTCGGGGTATAGGCCGGGCTATCTCAAAAGCGTTCGCGGCGACGGATGCGAAGGTCGCGTTCTGCTACCTTCGCGACGACGATGCGGCCCGGGAGACCTCATCCGAAATCCGCGCCGCCGGGCTCGACGAGCCACTCGCTCTCCGGTGCGATCTCACGGTGGCAGAAGAGCGCGAGCGCCTCGTGTCCGACGTTGAGACCCGTCTCGGACCGGTGACGATTCTGGTGAACAACGCCGGCACGACCGCGGACGGCGTGGCCACCAGGATGAAGCAATCGTGGGACGAGCTCATCGCGCTCGATCTCACCGTCCCATTCAGGCTCGCGCAGCTCGTGCTCCGCGGAATGATGCGCGCGAAGTGGGGGCGGATCGTCAACGTAGGCAGCGTTGCATCTCGGGTCGGATTCGCGGGACAGACGAACTACACCGCCGCGAAGGCGGGGCTCGAAGGGATGACACGGTCGCTCGCGCAGGAGTACGGACGCAAGGGGATTACGGTCAACACCGTGAGTCCGGGATTTGTTGAGACGGATCTGACCCGGGAGGCGGGCGATCATGCGCGCGATTACGTCGAGCGGTACTCGGCTTCCGGCCGATTCGTCACGCCGGCGGAAGTCGCCGACGTCGTGGCCTTCCTGGCGTCCGACCGTTCGCGGGGGATCACCGGGCAGACGCTGCACGTTGATGGAGGTCTCGTGAAACTATGAGTGACACTCGAATCCCACGTCCGAGCGTGGTGATCACGGGGCTCGGGAGCGTGAATCCGCTCGGGCTCGATGTGCAGGCGAGCTGGGAGGCGGTTCTTGCCGGAAGGAGCGGGATCCGCAGGATCGAGGCGTTCGACCCGGTGGACGCCGGGCTCAAGGTCCACATCGCCGGCGAAGTGAAGGGCTTCGACCCCCGGGACTACATGGACGCCAAAGAGAGCAAGCGTATGGATCGCGCGAGTCAACTTGCAATCGCCGCGGCCGTACAGGCGTTCGCCGATTCCGGCCTCGTGATGGATGACGGGGTCGTGGCTGAGGCAGGCGCTATCATCGCGACCGGCATCGGCGGAATAACGACGAGCGTTGAGCAGACCCTGGTCGTCGTGCGATCGGGACCGCGTCGCGTGAGCCCCTTCGTCATACCAATGATGATGCCCAATGCCGCCGCAGGGCTGGTGTCGATCAGACTCGGCCTGCAGGGACCGAGCTACTGTGTCTCCACGGCATGCGCCTCCTCGTCCGACGCGATTGGTATCGCGATGGACATGATCCGTTCGGGACGGGCCAGGATTATGGTCGTGGGTGGGACCGATTCGACGATCGTTCCGCTCTGCATCGCCGGCTTCGAGCAGGCTCACGCGCTGTGCACCACCTTCAACGATGAGCCCGAGCGCGCGTCGCGACCGTTCGACCGGGACCGCAGCGGATTCGTGCCGGCCGAGGGCGCCGCCGTTCTCGTGCTCGAGGACGCTGAGTTCGCGCGCGCGCGCGGAGCTCGCGTGTACGCCACGATCGCGGGCTACGGCGCGACGGCGGACGCGTATCATATGACGGCTCCCGACCCGCAGGGCCGGGGCGCAGCACGCGCGATCAGCGACGCGCTCAGAGATTCCGACGCTGACCTGACCGATGTGGTCTACGTAAACGCCCACGGCACCTCAACGCCGCTCAACGACAGGACCGAATCGTTCGCGCTCGAGACGGTCTTTGGCGAGCGAGCAGCCGGAATACCGGTGAGCTCGACGAAGTCGATGACCGGACATATGGGAGGTGCCGCCGGCGCGATGGAGGCGATCTTCTGCGCGCGTGCGATCGAGGCGCTCCGGATTCCTCCCACGATCAACCAGGACACTCCCGACCCGGATTGCCGTCTCGACTACGTTCCCTGGGAGTCACGAGCGATCGGCGCGGGCGTCGTGCTGTCCAATTCGTTCGGTTTCGGCGGACACAACGCGTGTCTGTCACTCCGGTCGCCACCATTCTGACAAAGCGGCAGTGCCGCGAGGAGGCTATATGGATCCTTCGGAACCCGAGTACGTCTACGAGCCTTTCGCCGATACGCCCGAGTACCTGGAAGTCAATCGGAGCATTATCCGTGAATGGATCGATACACTGGTCACTGCAGGCTCCAGGGGAGTGAACTCGCTGCTCGATCTCGGCTCCGGGGTGGGGACGATGGTCCAGCTCTTCCTGGAAAACCTGCCCGGCGACTGGAAGCTGCCGTCGGTGACGTGCGTCGATATGAGCGGTGAGGCGCTCGAGCACGCGAAGCGACGGCTCGAGCCGTCGGTCCGAAACCTCGAGGTGATCACGCGCTCGGTCGAGCAGCTCGAGCTTTCCCGCACGTTTGACGTAGCGATGTGGGGCAACGGAATCCACTACCTGAGCGAGTCACAGCTGCGAGTCGCAATGAAGAAGGTCCGCGACGCGCTCGCCGACGGCGGTTGGTTCTTCTTCAACTCGGCCTTCACCGACGAGTCGAGGCCTCCGGATACGCTGCCGTTCTATCGCGCCCAGATCCAGAGAGCGGTGCGCTATCTGACATCGATCGGCGCCAAGCGGCGGAAGCGGGATGCTGCGCCGCAGTCGAGCCGCTTTCTACCCGCCGAGCACTACGAGACGGTCTTGCGGGAGGTCGGGTTCGCGGTGGAGTCGAGGCGCAGCACCGCTGTTCGGCTCTACCAGACAGCTTGGGAGCACATCAGCGGCTTTGCCCAGTACGCCTCGGGCGCACTTCACGGCTATCCGGGGAACCTCGCCGGCGAGGCGATGCGGAACGCGGTTGGCCCGTCTATCGAAGAGCACGGTCAGCGCGACGATCAGAACCGTCCTTTTGTCGTCAGGCGCTGGATCTCCGGAATCGCCCGGCGATAGATCGCGGTCGCTCCGCTTGACGAGGACAGCCTCAATCGGATTAAAAATGATGGGTAAACGAACTGCCCGACCGGCCGCGTCCGACAGCCGACCACGCGACCAGGATGATCGGTGGGGCACGCCTCGTGGGGACCCACTCGGTTCATACCAACGCGTCAAGTGGATTGACGATATGGAAGTCTTCGGAGTGAAGCGGGTTGGAACCTACTCGCTGCGTCGCGTGATCACCAGATTCCTTACCGTCGAGCGCGCGGCGAAGATCCACAAGGTGCCGCTCGACCAGATGCTCTCGCATCTCGAGAAGGCGACGCAGTCGGCTTCCCGTTCCATCCAGGACGCCGTCACGCGGTGTGGGGTGGAGAAGTACCGTGCCGGCCCGCCCCCTCGCTGCATACCTTAGCGATGGAGGCAGAAATGAATCTACTGAACGATCAGGTCACGGTGGTTGGCGGCGGAACCGGCAGCGTGGGCGAAGGTCTCGTTCGCACGCTGCTCGAGGAAGGGGCGCGAGTTGTAGTGCCCTACCGGTCGGAGGAGAAGCGGCGGCGACTCGAGGCGTACGTGACGGACGTCCAAAGTGGCGAGCTCGTGTGTCTGGACGGGGACGTGGGCGACGAGCCGGTGGTCCAGCGCTTCAGGAACGAGCTCCTTGAGCGGGTGGGTCGCGTGGACCTCGCGATTGCCTGTCTGGGTGGTTGGTACTACGGGTACAGTCTGCACCGCATGCCGTTCTCCGACTGGGAGCGCGTCCTGCTGAACAACCTCACGACCCACTTCCTCTTCATGCGCGCCGTGCTGTCGTTTCTGCACGACCAGAACCACGGGACGTACGTCATGATCAACGGCGGAGCCGCCGATGTCATAGCCCCGGAGTCCGGCATGATCTCGATCGTTGCCGCTGCGCAGAGGATGATGGCCAGAGTGCTCGCCGAGGAAGCGCGCGCGGAGAACGTCAGAGTCTACTCGGTCACCGCGGAGTCGCTCCCGACCTCGCGTCGCCCGTCCACACGCTGCGAACGAGAGACGACGCGGTTCGATTCACGGCGTAGGCCCCCGTCTACCCGATCTCGATCATCCGCTGCACCGCGTCGAGCGCGCGCACCCGCAGAT
>CAYWJH010000172.1:0-5107 GCA_964458555.1 uncultured Spirochaetaceae bacterium
GGCATCGGGGTACGGTACCAGCTGTGAAGGCAGGCGTCTGCACGATCGCGTTCAAGGACCGGCCGCTCGACGAGGCGCTCGCGGTGATCCGCGACGCGGGCGCCCGCGGTATCGAGCTCTGGGGCAGGTCGCCCCACCTCCCAGCGGACCAGGCCGGACGGCGCGCGCTTCGCCGCCGGATCGGCGAGGCCGGGCTCGAGCTCCGCGCGCTCGGCTCGTACTACCGCCCGGACGGCCGCGCCGGCGACCGCTCGCTCGAGCCGGAGGCAGATCCGGCGTTCGTGCTCGAGGCGGCCGAGGACCTGCGTGCGCCGCTGGTTCGGATCTGGCCGGGCACGCGCGACTACGAAGCGTGCCCGCCCGACGAGCGGACGGCGATCGTCGAGGAGACCCGCCGGTTTGCCGACGAGGCGGCGGAGCGCGGCGTGAAGGTCGTGCTCGAGCGGCACAATCGCACGCTGACGAACAGCTGGGATTCGGCCGGTCGCGTCATAGAGACGATCGCGCACGAGAACGTCGCGCTCTGCTACCAGGTCCCGTACCCCGTGCCGGCCGACGAGCTGGGTACGCGCAGCGCGGCGGATATCGACCGGTTGCTCCCGCTCTCGGCGCACGCGCATCTGCAGAACTACGCCGTCGGCCCCGACGGTACGCTTCCGCGTACGCTGCTCGGTGAGGGCGTGGTCGACTACACGCCGCTTTCGGCCGCGGTCGCGCGGTCCGGATACGAGGGGTGGGCGATGGTGGAGTTCGTCGCGGTCGAGCGAGGTGGGCGTTCGCAGGCCGAGGCGCTCGCCGAGGACGTGCGCTTCATCGGTTCGCTGTAGGCTCTCGTTCGGCGGCCGCGGAGAGCGCAACGGGCGTCCATCGGGTCCCGTGTCGGGTAAGCCGTAGCGCGGTGATCTGAGTGCCGATTGGTTCCTCGGACGCGGCGATCCTCGACCCGTCCGCCGCGACCGCGTAGCTCGGTCCGGCCCAGACGTGGCCGAGGAACTCGCCGGTAAGCGAGGCGTTCAGGCCCGCCGACGCGTCGGTCGTCGCCACTCGCTCGGGGAGCGTCCCGAGGAAACGGCGGTAGACCTCCTCGGAGTAGGGCTCACCGTTCGCCCGCAGATCGATCCACAGATCCACGCCTGCGAGTCTGCGCTCCCAGGAGTCGAAGAAGGTGTCGCGGCAGATCGTGAAGCCGATCTTGACCCCGTCGACGACGACGGGAGCCGCGTCGGCGAGCCGCCCTGGCTCGATCCCGAGAACGTCGGCCTCCACCGGCGTGAGGTAGACCTTGTCCTGGGTATACGCGAGATCGCCGTCGGGCCCGTAGACGAGAAGCCTGTTCCGCAGACCGGTGCCGGCCGCGGAGCCGTGATCCCCGCGGGCCGCGGCATCCGCCGGGGCGGCGCTTCCGCCGTCGGCGCGGGCGAAGAGCGTCCCGGCGACGAGCACGACCTCGTGACGGCGGGCGATCTCGCTCCAGATCGCTTGCGCGTGCGCCGCGATCCATTCGGCGCGCGCTGCGAGTACCGCCCGCGGGGCGACGGCTGTCGATCCGCCGTCGTCGCCCCCGGCGATGCTCGCGAGCGCCGCGTAGAGATCGTCGGCGTCGGCGACTGCGTCGGGATAGCGCGAGGCGAGGAAGAAGACGTTGAGATACTCGGGAAAGACGACGACGTCGGCCCCGTAGCGACGGCTCGCGCGGCGGACGAGTGCGTCGAGCTCGGCGCTCAGCGCGGCAAGCGAACGGAAGCGCGCTTCGGTGACCTCGAACTGGACCGCGGCGACGGTGAGCTCGTCGGGATCGGAGGCGGAAACCGCGGTCGTAGCGATCGTGACGGCCGGCTCGACGCCCTGCACGGGCGCGGGCGGAGAGAGCGCGAGCGCCGCGCAGACGAGTGCTGCCCGGGCGAGCGCCGCGCAGTCGCTACGCCTCGATATCCGGCGCGTTCTCAAGGACGTACCTCTCGGCTTCCTCGCTCCAGAGGTTATTGTTCGTCTCGCAGATCTCGGCGAGCTTCGCGTAGAAGGGATCGTCCTTTCCGCGCTCGGCGAAGTCGTCGATCGCGACGAGCGGCATCTTCTTGTTCGTGTAGACGAGCTTCTTGCCGCCCGGAACGTCCGGGAGGTGGATCGTGGTCTCCACGACCGCGTTGAGCCCACCGACGTGCGTGATCATCGCGACGGGATTCACGACGCCGCGCCCCATGAGATCGAGCGCCTCGCGCATGTCGGCGGTGTTGCCGCCGGAGGTACCGACGACGTGGTGCGCCTCGTAGTGCACGTTGTAGAAGTTGAAGCTCGCGCTGAAGCTCGGGTCGGTCGGGCCGGCGAAGAAGTTCAGGCAGCCGTCGTTGCCGAGCAGCGCGTCGGCCTGCTCGACGACCGGCTTCACCGGCGCGAAGACAAAGACGTCGTCAAAGCCGGTGCCGTCGCCCAGCTTTCTGATCTCGGCCACCGGATCGGCCATGTCGCGCGTGTTCAGGTAGTGGAGCTCGACCCCGTGCTCTGCGGCGTGCTCGACGGTATAGATCGACTTCGCGCGGTCTATGCGCGCCTGGTCGATATCGGTCACCACGAGGAGCCCGGGCCGCGGCTCTGCGTGGATCGCGTAGTCGATCGCGCCGAGGCCCATCGGGCCGACCCCGGCGAGCAGCGCCATGCTCCCCCCGTCGACGACGCCCATCGTGTGCTCGTAGCTCCCCTGCTTCGTGTGGTACTGCGCGTGAAACGCGCCAGCGATGCAGCTCACCGGCTCGGCGAGCGAGCCCATGAAGTACGCCGACCCCTCGTACGGCAGCAGGCAGTCCTGTTCCATCACTTCCCTCGGGATGATGATGTACGTCGCGTCTCCGCCAATGAACCGGTACGTGTACCCGGGCGCCGAGAGGATCCCCACGGGACCGCCCTCGTAGAACATCGCCGGCTGGATGCCGAAACGTTGGCCCTCCGAGAACTTCCCCGCCCACTTCGATCCCACCTTCACGAGCTCGCCGCAGAACTCGTGTCCGATCATGACCGGATTCGAGCCGATGTCGTCGGGAACGCGCTTGTGATCGCTGCCCTGCTTGGCGGCCTTGTAGCTCGACATGCAGATGCTGTCGCTCACGATGTGCGCGAGGATCTCGTCGTCTGCGATCTCCGGCAGCTCGAAGCTCTCCATTCGGAGGTCCTGCTTGCCGTACATTCGGACTGCGGTCGTATTCATCTATACTCCTTCCTTGTAGCGTCGAACGAGGTCGTCCCCGGTCTGCACGGTGCTCGGCTCGTGACCCTGCAGCGGCAACAGGCGCTCGTGCAGCGCGTCGATGATCCACTCCTTCTGCGGGAAGAACTCGGGCTCGAGCTCCACCGCCGGCGTGATCCAGTTCCTGCTTCCCACGACGACCGGAGGCCCGTCGAGCTCGTCGAACGCGGTCTGCGTGATCTGCGAGGCGATCGTATGGAGGAAGCTGCCTCGCTCGCACGCGTCCGAGGCGAGCAGGAGCTTGCCGGTCTTCGCGACGCTGTCGGCGATCCGCTCGGTGTTCAACGGGTTGATGAACCGTGCGTCTATCACCTCGGCCTGCATCCCGTACTTCTGCGAGAGCTCGTCGGCCGCCTCGAGCGCGACGTACAGCGTCGCGCCGATCGTCACGATCGTGACGTCCAAGCCCTCGCGCTTGACGTCGGGCTCGCCCTCTTCGACCTCATAATACTCGCTCGGGACCCCTTCCGGGTGGAATCGCTCGCCCACGTCGTAGAGCCGCTGGCTCTCGAAGAAGATGACCGGGTCGGTCCCGCGGAGCGCGAGGTTCATCATGCCCTTCGCGTCGTACGGCGTGGCCGGGAACATGACCTTGAGCCCGGGGATGTGCGCGACGAGGCTCGTCCAGTCCTGGCTGTGCTGCGCGCCGTACTTGCTGCCCACGCTCACGCGCACGACGAGCGGCATCTTTAGGACGCCGGCGCTCATCGACTGCCATTTGGCGGCCTGGTTGAAGATCTCGTCGCCGGCGCGGCCCATGAAGTCGCAGTACATGAGCTCGACGAGCGCGCGTCCGCCCGAGAGCGCGTAGCCCACGCCCGAACCGACGATCGCTCCCTCGCTGATCGACGAGTTGAACAGCCGGTGGTAGGGAAGCGCCTCGGTGAGCCCGCGGTAGACGGCGAAGGCGCCGCCCCAGTCGCGGTTCTCCTCGCCCCAGGCGGCCATCGTGGGGTCCTCGTAGAAGCGGTGGAGAATGGCCTCGAAGAGCGCGTCGCGAAGCTGGGTGACCTTCATCTTGGAGAGCTCGTTGCCGTTCTCGTCGAAGGCGCTGCGGCTGCGCCGCGCGATCTGCTGCACGCGGGGGTTCTCGTCCTTCGGAACGAGCACCTCCGGCTCGCGTCCCTCTTCCATGCGATCGACCGGGGTGTCGCTGAACATGACGCTCTCGATGAAGCGCCCCGGCGCACGCGGCGAGAGCTCCTCGTCGATCGCGAGCTTCAGCGTCGCTTTGATCTTGCCGGTGACCCGCTCCTGCATCGCGGCGATCGCCGCGTCGTCCACGACGCCGGCCTGCTTGAGCCGTTCGCCGAACGAGCCGAGCGCGTCGGCCTCCTGCCAGAGACCGATCTCCTCCTTCGTGCGGTACGACGAGGCGTCCGACGGCGAGTGTCCGCTCACGCGGTAGGTGATCGTGTCGAGCAGCACCGGTCCGCGGCCCTCTGCCAGGATCTGCTTCTTGCGCGCGACCGCGTCGGCGACCGCGAGCGGGTTGTACCCGTCCACGCGCTCGGCGTGCATCATGTCGTCGTTGACGCCGGCACCCGCCCGCGCGAGCACCTTGAAGCCCATCGTCTCGCCGTAGGTCTGGCCGCCCATGCCGTAGAAGTTGTTGATGAAGTTGAAGATCACAGGCGGCGCTCCGCCCGAGTCCTTCGGCCAGAGCGTGCGGTACTGTTCCATCGCGGAGAGCATCATCGCCTCCCACACCGGCCCGCAGCCCATCGACGCGTCGCCGATGTTCGCGAGCACGACGCCGGGCTTGCGGTTGATCCGCTTGTAGAGCGCCGATCCGAGCGCGATGTCCGCGCTGCCGCCGACGATCGCGTTGTTCGGCATGCTGCCGAACGGCGCGAAGAAGGCGTGCAT
>CAYWJH010000173.1:0-5034 GCA_964458555.1 uncultured Spirochaetaceae bacterium
CGTAGCGGTCGCGCAGCGCGACGACTTCGTCGTACTGAGCGAGCTTCTCCTCGCGGGGCGTACGCGGGTTGAGCATGGTCGCGATCGCGGCGCGCATCGCGTTCGCCTCGGCCTTGATCTCCTCCAGATTCTCGATGCTCGGCAGCCTGACCTCACCGATCTCGTCGATGTGGCCCTGCAGCTGCTGCGCGCCGTTCCAGCCGAAGAAGCCGACGACGAGGACGATGAGCGCGACGAGTATGAACCCGCCGATCAGTTTCGTTCCGAGTTTCATGTTCTTCAACATATGCTCTCCTCTTACCTCTGCATCGTAGTCGACGCCGGTCCCGCTGTCGGTCAGGGAAGTGCGACAATCGATGTAGGGAATTCCCTACAGCCGGGCTCCGTCCTGCGATACAGGGTGGTTTCGCCGGGGTCGATCCGATAGACTCGTCGAATGCACGCACGATCACGGCACTGGTTCTCGCTCGGCGACGCGCCCGTCGTCGAGTCGTCCGACGACGGATGGCTGCGCCTGCGCGTCTCGCGTTTCGGCGAGCCAGCCGCTCGGCGCTCCTGGGCGCTCGATCCCGATCGCGACGCGAAACGCCACTGGTCGCCGGGGCCCGGAACGACCTTCGAACGAGGCCCGGAGGAGACCTCGCGCCGCGTAGGTGGGTTCGTCGGTGTCGTCGAAGGAGAGGTGAACCCGCACGAGGACACGCGCGGGCTCGTCGAGGAACGCCACGAGCCCACGCTCGTCGCGTTCGCGCCGGACGCCGCGCCGCCGGTCGCGGCGGTCTCGCTCGCGCGTTCGCGCGACGGCATTCGCGTCGACCTCGAGTTGCCTCGCGAATCTCGCGTGTACGGACTGGGCGAGAAGACCGGCGGGCTCGACAAGCGCGGCAGGACGTGGGCGTTCTGGAATTCCGACGACCCGGAGCACGTTCCGGGAAAGGACCCACTCTACCAGAGCATCCCGGTCGGCTACGTCGTCGGTACCGATGGCGTGACGACGGTGTTCTCAGACTCGCCGGCGACGCAGTACGTGGACGTGGGAGCGTCGGCCGCTGGCGTCCTGCGCATCGAAGCCTACGATGGGCAGCTCGACCTCTACCTGCGTACCGACGCGACGCTCCCGGCGGCGGTGAGCGCGTATACCGGCCTCACCGGTCGCATGCCGCTTCCTCCCGAGTGGGCGCTCGGCTACCAGCAGTGCCGCTACAGCTACTTCCCCGAGAGCCGCGTCGTCGAGGTCGCCGATCGGATGCGCGCCGAGCGGGTTCCCTGCGACGTCATCTACCTCGACATCCATTACATGGACGGCTACCGCGTCTTCACGTGGGATCCCGACCGGTTCCCCGATCCGAAGCGCATGATCGCCGAGTTGCACGACCGCGGATTCCGTCTTGTCACGATCGTCGACCCCGGCGTGAAGGTCGACCCCGACTATCCGGTCTACGGCGAAGGAGCAAACCGCGACCTCTTCCTCCGCCGTGCCGACGGATCGGTCTACGTTGGCAAAGTGTGGCCAGGCGAGGCGGGGTTTCCCGACTTCACGAAGCCCGAGACCAGGCGATGGTGGGCCGAGCAGCACCGCGCGCTCTTCGAGGCCGGGGTCGACGGGGTCTGGAACGACATGAACGAACCGGCCGACTTCACCGGCAACCCCGTCTTCCGCCCCGACTTCACCGTTCCGGACGACCTCGTGGCCGACAACGACGGTGAGCCGGCCGCGTTCGGGCGGCTGCACAACGTCTACGCGAGCGGCATGAACGAGGCGACGCGAGCCGCCTTCGACGCGCTTCGTCCGGATGAGCGCGGGTTCGTCCTGACGCGTGCCGGCTACGCGGGGATCCAGCGGCGAGCCGCGGTGTGGACCGGCGACAACCACAGCTGGTGGGAGCACATCGCGCTCATGATCCCCATGCAGCTCAACCTGGGACTCAGCGGCGTTGCGTTCTGCGGGGCGGACACCGGCGGCTTCCAGGGCAACGCGACGGGCGAGCTCTTCGCGCGATGGGTCGCAGCGTCCGCGCTCATGCCGTTCTTCCGGTCGCACACCGCGCTCGACACGATCGACCAGGAGCCGTGGGCGTTCGGTCCCGAGGTGCTCGACGCCGTGCGGTTGCTCATCGGGCTGCGCTATCAGCTGCTGCCCTACCTCTGCACGCTGATGGAGGAGGCGACGCGCACCGGTGCTCCGGTGATGCGACCGCTCGTCTGGGAGTTCCCGGGGGACCCCCGTGCAGCCGACCGTGTCGACTCGTTCATGCTCGGCGAAGCGCTATTGGTCGCGCCGGTACGTGAGCGCGGTGTGCAAGAGCGGTCCGTGTACCTGCCCGGCGGCGAATGGTACGACGCGTGGACCGGCGAACGACACAACGGAGCGGGATCGGTCGTCGTGGATGCCCCGCTCGGAAGGCTACCGCTCTTCGTCCGCGCGGGCAGCATCGTCCCGTACGAGGCGGTACGCCAGCACACCGGAGAGCGTGGTGACGGCGTACTTCGGCTGCTCGCCGCGCCCGACGCGGACGGCTCAGCCGCCGGACGACTCTACGCGGACGCCGGTGAGGGATTCGCGTACCGCGAGGGTGAGTACCTCAGGACCGCGCTCGCGCTTCGCGACGGAACAGTCTCCATGGAGGATGCCGCCGGCGCGGCTCCCGCGACGCTTCGGTGGGATCGGATGACAGCGATCCGCGTGGGCCAGGGGTTTCCGACGGACGCCGGCGAGCCGGTCGCGCTCGAGGCGGGCAGCGTGCCGCTGGGCCCGGGCGAGTAGCGCCCCACCAACCTGCGGCCGGGCTGGGCGGACGGCACCCGCGCGCGCCGGTTCAGATCGTCAGCGTTCGCCGTCGCGCCGTGACGGGCCAGCGCTCGCGGGTGCTCCCATCTGCCTCGACTACGATGACCTGTTCGTAGAGCGCGGTCGTCGGGCAGATGTGCGTGGGTACGACGAGCACCTCGTCGCCGAGCCCGGGACGTGTGCCGGTCGTCGTCCACACCCAGTGCTCCTCGTTCTGGAGGATGCTCGTCGCGTCTTCGTGACCCAGGACCAGCCCGCGTTGGCCCGGAGGGTCGGCCGCGATCGACTTCGACCCGACGTCGATCGTGAACCGGTCGTCGCCCGGCGTGCTCACGACCCTCCCAAGCACGAGCGCGGCCGGCGTGAACGGGAGGTCCGGCAGTCGCGAGGCGTACCCCCAGTCGTGGATGATGCAGGTGCCCGGCGAGAGCTCGACATCCTCGTGCCGCGCGTAGCACGGGAAGGTCGGTGTGCCACCCATGACCACGCGAGGCACGTCGAGCCCGTGCGCGCGTAACGTCGTAGCGAGCCCGGCGACGCGCTCGTACGCCTCGTCGGCCGCGGCGGTGCGTTCGGCCAAGTCGCTCTGGTGGTTCTCTCCGTCATAGTAGTGCAGCCCGCCGGAGACGAGGGCGTCGTGGTTGGCGACGGCGCGGTAGAGCGGTGCGGTAGTTTGGATCGGCGCGCCGGTCCTTCGCAGCCCCGTCTCCAGGTCGATCGCCACGCCCAGCGTGCGGTCGGCAGCGCCGCCGCGGCCGGGTGAGGCGGTACCACGCGTTGCAGCGACTGCGGCCGCGAGCGCGGCGATCGCCTCGTTGCAGTCCGCGAGGACGGTGAGCTCGAGCTCGGGGTAGCGCGCGAGCAGCTCGACGACCCGGCCCACGTCCGGACCCACCGGCTGGTACGCGAGGAGGATGTCGTCGACACCGCCGTCTGCGAGCATCTCCGCCTCCGCGATCGTGGCGCACTTGAATCTCGTCACGCCGTGACGACGAACCATATCGACGACTGCCATCGTCTTGAACGTTTTCACGTGAGGGCGAAGCCGGTGCGGACCGCCTGCGATCGCGATCATCTCTGCGATGTTCTGTTCTATGCGCGACCGAAAGTAGAGCAGAGCCGGTGACGGGATGGTCGCGGCGTCTGCGAGCGGATAGTCGGCGAGCTGCATGGGGGAGCCTCCCTGAGCTCGGAGTCTACCGGAGGCGTCGACCGACGGCAATCGCGCGGCCGACGAGGAAGGGTTCGGCCGCGACGCACGAGGAGCGGGCTGGCGCAACACGAACGCTGATGGCATACTGACGCCATGAGCGTCTACGATCGGTTGAAGGAACTGGGTATCGAGCTTCCGTCCGCCCCCGACGCGGCGGGACTCTACGTCCCCATCAGGGAATCGCGGGGCATGATCTACGCCTCCGGTCAGGGGCCCGTACGCGACGGGACGCCCGTTTCCACAGGGAAGGCCGGAGCCGATCGGACCCTCGAGGAAGCGCAGGATGCGGCGAAGCTCTGCGCGCTCAACGCGCTCGCGCAGGCGGAGAAGTACCTTGGCGACCTGAACCGGATCACCGGTGTCGTGAAGGTCACCGGCTTCGTCGCGAGCGCGCCGGGGTTCAACGACCAGCCGAAGGTCGTGAACGGCGCCTCGAGCCTCTTCAACGACGTGTTCGGGGACACGGGGCGACACGCCCGCTCGGCGATCGGCGTGAACGAGCTCCCCGGCAATATCACCGTCGAGGTCGAGGCGATCTTCGAGATCGACTGATCTCGGCTACGCCGCGGGCGCGCGCCGCTACAGGTCGATCTCCCACGCCTCGAGGTCCGAAAAGACAGCCATCCCATCGAACGCGAGCAGCCCCACGCGACCGGTGAAGCCGATCGGAATAAGGTAGGTCTGCACGTAGTAGTCGTCGACGTAGAGCTCCGCGAAGTCGCCGCGCGCCACGATCCGGAAGCGGTGGGACCGACCGTGTCGGATTCCGGCGTACGAGGCGTGCCCGATCGGGGTTACCTGGTCGTCGGGCCGGAAATCGACGAAACCTCGGAACGGTCCCTCGTAGTTGTTCATGAGCCAGGCGCCGGCCTCGGCGTGTTCGTCCGCGCTCGTGATACGGCGGTCGGCGAAGCGGAGCGAGCCGCCCCGGGGGGGGCCGGGCGCGGCGGCCCCGACGGCGGACCCCCCCCCCCCCGCGACGTGAGGGGTGGGGGGTCGGTGGGATGCGGACCGGCGCTCTGGACGGGTACGC
>CAYWJH010000174.1:0-5026 GCA_964458555.1 uncultured Spirochaetaceae bacterium
ACTCCTCGCGTCGAGGAGGTCACTCCTCGCGTCGAGGAGGTCACTCCTCGACAGAGAACTCCTCTTTCGGCGCGCCGCACACGGGACATACCCAGTCGTCGGGCAGGTCGTCGAACGACGTTCCCGGCGCGATGTCGGCGTCCGGGTCACCCTCGTCGGGGTCGTAGATATAGCCGCAGACGTTGCACACGTACTTCTTCATGGCATCCTCGATGGGCCGATTCTACTTCCCTTCCGGCGGGTCCGCAAGCAGGTGCGGCTTCCCGCCGCCGTGCCTACACCATCGACGTCGGGTCGAGTAGCTCGGTTATCTCGCTCTCTTCGAGCAGGCCGCTCTCGGTCACGACGTCGCGGATCGTGCGGTTCTCGTGGAACGCCGTGTGCGCGAGCTCGGCGGCCTTGTCGTAGCCGATGCGCGTCGCGAGCGGCGTGACGAGCGCGAGGCTCCACTCGATCCAGTACTCGCACCGCTTCTCGTCAACGGTGATGCCGTCCACGCAGCGTTTGGCGAATCGGGTGCAGCTCTCGCGGAGCAGGCCGATCGCGCTCAGCGTCTCGTGTGCGAGGAGCGGGTGCATCATGTTGAGCTCGAGCGGAGCGTGCTGGCCGGCCGTCGTGATCGACGCGACCTTGCCCAGCACGTGCGCGGCGACCTGGATGATCATCTCCGGGATCACCGGGTTCACCTTACCGGGCATGATCGAGCTTCCCGGCTGGAGCTCGGGAAGGACGATCTCGCCGAGCGCCGCGCGCGGTCCGCTCGCGAGTAATCGCAGGTCTTCGGCGACCTTCATCAGGCTCACGGCGAGCGAGTTGAGCGCGCCGGCGAGCTCAACCTGCGCGTCGCGGTTCGCGATCGCCTCGAACCGGCTTTCGGCCGGGCGGAAGGGGACGCCGGTCTCCTCCGCGATCCCGGCGATCGCCTTCGCGGCGAACTCCGGATGCGCGTTGAGCCCGGTGCCCACGGCGGTGCCGCCGAGCGCGAGCTCCTCCAGGTTGGCCATCGTCCGCTCGAGCCGCTCGGCGTTCTTCTTCATCTGCACGGCGTAGCCGTCGAACTCCTGGCCCACCGTCATGGGGACCGCATCCTGGAGGTGCGTCCGCCCGATCTTGACGACCTTGGCGAACTCGTCCGCCTTCCGACGGAAGCTGTTGGAGAGCGAACGAACCGCCGCGACGAGCGAGGGCAGCTCCGTGCGGTTCGCGACGTGGACCGCGGTGGGGATCACGTCGTTGCTCGACTGCCCGCGGTTGACGTGGTCGTTCGGATGAACGGGATGCCGATTCCCGATGGGCTCGCCGAGGATCTCGTTCGCGCGGTTGGAGACGAGCTCGTTCGTATTCATGTTCCAGCTCGTCCCGCTGCCGGTCTGGAAGACGTCGATGGGGAAGTGCTCGTCCCACGCGCCGGCGAGGATCTCGTCGGCGGCCTCGACGATCGCCTTGGTGAGCTTCGCGTCGACGGTTCCGAGCTCGCCGTTCGCGATCGCCGCGTGCTTCTTGATGAGCGCGAGCGCTGTGATCATCGCCTTGGGGATGCGGTGTTCGGAGACCGAGAAGTTCTCTACTGCGCGTTGCGTCTGAGCCCCCCAGTACGCCCATCCTGGAATCGAAACCTCGCCCATCGAGTCTCGCTCGACCCGCCTCTCCTGACTCATGGCTGCCTCCTGAAGCTGCGAAAACAATACCAACCGCGCGTGAGCCCGGCAAACGACATCGGCCCGAATTCCAACTCGCCCCCTGCCGCCGTGCTTGTTATATTGCGCAGAGCACCTACAGGAGTATTCTATGGCACAGATTGGGATCATCGGCAGCGGAAACGTCGGTGCCAACACGGCGTTCTTCGCCGCGGAGAAGAACTTTGCGCACATTCGGATGTACGACGTGAAGGAGGGGCTCTCCACCGGCAAGGCGCTCGACATGATGGAGGCAGCTCCGCTACGGGGCTATCAGTACCGGCTGAGCGGCACCGACGACCTCGCGGACGTGCTCGACTCGGATGTCGTCGTGGTTGCCGCCGGCGAGACCCGCGAGCCGGGCATGAAGCGCGAGGACCTCTACGAGAAGAACAAGCCGATCATCGAGGAGATCGCCGGAAAGCTCAAGGGATACGACGGGGTCGTCATCGTGGCGACCGAGCCGGTCGACGTCTTCACGGTGCAGATGGTGCGTGAAGGGCTTCCCTGGCAGCGCGTCATGGGCATCGGCGGTGTGCTCGACTCCGCTCGACTCCAGGTCCTCATCGCTCGCGAGCTCTACGTCGCGCAGGAGGATGTCAAGGCGACCGTTATCGGGCGGCACTCGGAGGAGATGATCGCGTTGCCGGCCTACTGCTCGGTGGCGGGCGTGCCCGCGACCAAGCTCATGAGCGAAACGCGTTTCTCTGAGCTTGTTCGTGCGACCGTGGACGCCGGTGATCATATCGTCGGGCTCGCGAAGCGGACCAACTCTTTTTATGGGCCGGCCGCCGCGGCCGCCGACCTCGCCGAGGCGGTCGTCCGCGGGACCAATCGGATTCTTCCAGTCTCGCTTGCCGTGTCCGGACAGTACGGGATCTCCGACGTCGCGATGAGCCTGCCGGCGCTCGTCGGCGGCGGCGGTATCGAGCGGGTGCTCGAGCCGAAGCTCACCGACGGCGAGCGAGTACGGCTCGAACGGTCGGCCCAGTCGCTCAAGGCGTTCGTGTAAGGAGGCAGCCATGAAAAAGGTATCAGTCATCGGAGCAGGAAACGTCGGCGCCTCTGCCGTCTACTACATCGCGCGCAAGAACATCGCGGACGTCGTGATGGTCGACGTCGTCGAGGGGCTCCCGCAGGCGAAGGCGGAGGACTTCCTCCACGCCGCGCCGACCTTCGACTACAACGTCACGATCACCGGGACGAACGACTACGCGGACATCGCCGACAGCGACGTCGTCGTGCACACCGCGGGTGTCGCGCGCAAGCCTGGCATGGACCGCATGGACCTCCTGAAGACGAACGTCGGCATCGCGAAGACCGCCGCGCAGAACATCAGGAAGTACGCGCCGAACGCGATCGTCATCGCCGTCGCCAACCCGCTCGACGTGATCGCGATGGTGATGCTGCGCGAGACCGGCTTCCCCAAGGAGCGCGTCGTGGGCATGGCGGGCATCCTCGACTCGACGCGCTTCCGCTACTTCATCGCGGAGAAGCTCGACCTCCTGCCGAGCGACGTCGACGCGATGGTGCTCGGCGGCCACGGCGACACCATGGTCCCGGTCGCGCGCTACACGCGCGTCGCGGGGTTCCCGCTCGACGAGCTCCTCGGCGCGGACGAGATCAAGGCGCTCTCCGATCGCACGCGGACCGGCGGCGGGGAGATCGTGAACTACCTCAAGACCGGCAGCGCCTACTACGCCCCGGCGGCGAGCGTCGCGAAGATGGTCGAGGCGGTAATCAGGGACGAGAAACGCGTCGCGCCCGCATCGGCCTACCTCGAGGGCGAGTTCGGGTACACCAACATCTTCCTCGGGGTGCCGGTCGTGCTCGGCGCGAAGGGCGTCGAGCGCATTCTCGACCTCGAGCTCTCGGCCGACGAGAAGAGCGCGCTCGACCACTCGGCCGAGCACGTCGAGCAGGGCGTGAAGGACCTCGACTCGATTTCGTAGGAGCGGCGCCGGTGGCGACGTGCGGCGGGCCGGTCGCCGCCGCGCGCCGGCTCCTTCAGCCGAGCGCCTTGCGTAGCCGATCGGCGACTCGCGCCTGCTGTGGGCAGCGCGGCTCCTCCCGCAGGAGCGCGTCGTCGGTGGCGTCCATCCATCCTGCAAGATCTGCCAGCAACCCGTCCCGCGCCTCCGCGTGTTCCGGCTCGTCGATCACGTTGACGAGCTCTGCGGGATCGGCGTCGAGGTCGTAGAGCTCGAAGTCCGGATGGTGACCGGTTTGCGGGACCGGCTCGCGCGGCACGCACAGCGGACGCCACATCTGGCTCGGTTCGTGGATGAACGGTGCGCTCGCGAGATTCGCGATGAGCTTGTACCGGTCGCTTCGCACGCATCGCATTGGATCGTAGTACTTGTGCCAGGTCATCTCCGCGAAGACGCGATCGCGACCGCCCGCGGCGGAGCCGTCGAGAAGCGGTGTGA
Source organism: uncultured Spirochaetaceae bacterium (assembly GCA_964458555.1). Lineage (GTDB taxonomy): Bacteria > Spirochaetota > Spirochaetia > DSM-27196 > SLST01 > SLST01. The sequence continues at coordinate 4,106 of CAYWJH010000174.1, forward strand.
GCGATCGGCCTTCGATCGGTTGACCCTCATCGTCGCGTGCAGGGGCGCCGGCGAGCTCGAGCAGGGTGGAGTGAAGGTCGAGGTTCGACGCCATCGGCTCGATCACGCGCCCGCCGCTCCAGCCCCGCTGCGGGTAGCGCGCGATGAGCGCGATCTCGATTCCCGCGTCGTAGAGCGAGCACTTCGCCTTCGGGAAGGGCATCCCGTGGTCGGTCGTGAAGATGAAGAGCGTATCGTCTGCCCGGCCGGAACGATCGACCGCGTCGACGATCGTCCCCACACTCGCGTCCATCTTTCGAATCGCGCCCTGGAAGCCGGCGAAGTCTGCGCGCGCGCCGTCGTCGGGCTCGATGAACGGCGGGATGAACACGCCGTCCTCCTCGTCGGGCACGCCGCCGTACATCTCGAACCGACGGTGCGGCTCGATGATCCCCACCTGCAGGTAGAAAGGCCGATCGTCTCCCGCGTGCTCGTCGACGTAGCGCGCCGCGGAATCGCTGATGTTCTCTGAGCTGTCGGCCCACCGGTAGTCGAAGTCGTGGAACCCCATCTCCTGCGGACGGCGCGTCTCGTGCTGAAAGCCGATGAGCGCGGTCCGGTACCCGGCGCGTGCGAGCGACGTCGCAAGGTGTTCCTCTTCTGCGTGGAGGTCCCACGCAAACTCCGCGTGCGCGAGGCCCATCATCCCGTTCTGATGCGGGTAACGTCCGGTGTAGAGCGATGCGCGGCTGGGGCTGCACTGCGGGGCGGTGCAGAAGCTGTTCGCGAAGCGCACACCGTCGGCGGCGAGCGCGTCCAGGTTCGGCGAGTGCACCGTGGGGACGCCGTAACAACCGAGGTGCTGCCCCAAGTCGTGAACGATGACGAGGACGATGTTGGGGGTGGTGGCGAGCATGAGGCGAGTCTAACCGTTCGGGTTTG
>CAYWJH010000175.1:0-5017 GCA_964458555.1 uncultured Spirochaetaceae bacterium
CCGCGCACGCGCACGGCGAAGTGGCGCGTCTGCGGGTCGAAGAGGAGCGGTCCCTTCTGGAAGGCGCGGCCCCCATCGGGCGAGTAGTAGAGGTTGCCCGGGATCGCAATTCCGTACACCTCGTCGTCGACGCGGAAGACGCGGAGGTAGGGCCGAGCGACGAGCCCGCCGCTACGAACGAAGGAGAGCCCGTCGGTAGAGTACGCGATCGCACTCGCCTGACCGGTCTCGTAGTCGGCGGGCGCGCCGTGGAAGTACATCACGAAGCGCCGGTTCGCCTCGTCGACGTGGACGTCGGGCGAGGCGATGTGTCCGGTGAAACCCGAGGCGGCGAGGTCCATCACCCCCGGGGTGTGGACGCGCCACGGGCCCGCGAGATCGTCCGCGACGGCGAGCCGGATGAAGTCGCCGGAATGGTGAGCGAAGTAGAGGTAGTAGCGGCCGAGCCGGCCCGGCGCCCACTCGGGGACCCGGATGAGCGATGGGCCGTTGATGTTGTCGCCGATCGCCCCGTCGGAGTCGGGGGTCAGAATCGGGTTCTCCGGTATGCGGCGCGCTCGCATCTGGCTCATCGATCCATTCTACGGGGTGTCGCGCCCGGCTCCCATTCCCGAATCGGTACTCCTTTGTCCGATTCGATACCGTTTTCGTGCGTTCACCGCGAGAAGACCCACCTCGATCGACTCCGAGACGAGGAGCGCGGCCACACCGGCGGCGGCGTGGCCGGAGAAGATCGCGGTGAACAGGACAACCGCGCCGACGAGCCCGACGAGGCTCACCGACTTGCTGACCCAGATCGGTCGGGTGTTGCGATCGTGCATGAGCATGCCCCAGAAGTACTCGCGGGTGGCGTAGAGCGGGGGCAGGAGCACGAGGGCGCGGAGCACCGAGCGCGCCGACTCGAGCAGCTCCCCCTCCACCCCGACGAGCCGTGAGAGCGCCCATGTTCCGACGGCGGTGAATCCCAGCAGCGCGAGGAAGAGGCTCGAGATGGCGGCGAAGAGCGCGGCGGTCGCGGCCAGGCGGCCGGTGCTCGCTCCGTCCCGGCGGCGCAGGAACTCGAGCGGAACGTGGTGGAAGAACATCAATGGAGCGAAGAAGATGTAGCCGATCTCCCAGCCAACGGTGAACCCGGCGAGCGCGAGGTTGGGATTGCTCATCCGGGCGAGTCCGGCGTTCACGATCGGGAGCGCGGCGGTGCGAATCAGCGCGGTCACCGCCAACGGGAGGAAGAAGCGCAGGATCTGCCGCGCGGCCGGCACCGGCTTGCCATCGGCCCGGCGCACGAGCGCGATGCCGCCGGCAACGACGAAGGCGAAGACGACGAGGCCTTCCACACTCACCGACCCGAGGAAGAGCAAGGCGGCGCCGGATGAGGTCGACGTGACGCTCACGAGCACCGCGTAGACGAGCACGCCCAGCAACGTCGTACGCACCGCCATCGCGCCGGCGATGATCCCGGAGCGATGGCCACGTAGCGCTACACCCTGCCAGTAGTGACGGAAGCCGACGGCGAGCGGGAATAGCGCGAAGATCCGAAGAATCCGCTTCGCGTGCACGAGGGCATCGGCACGCACCCCCATGAGCGTGGCGAAGACGAGGTCGGCGAGCGGGGTGAAGGCGACGCCCGCCACGATGATCGTGTTCGCGAGCACGACGACCGCGAAGAATCGCTTCAGCGCCGCGAGCGACTCCCGACCGTCGGCGAAGGTCGTCACGGTCTGACGCACCATCATGAGCGAGCTGAAGAGCATGAAGAGCAGGTTCTTCGCGACGCCGTACCCCGCGATGAGCGACTCGGGCCGTGGCGCGCGCGCCAGGTACGCGTTGATGATCGCGTTCGATACCCCGGTCAACAGCGGATCAACCGCCAGCGGCAGGAAGAAGAGGACCGGAGCGATGAGCACCAGACGCGCGCTACGGGTCAGGGAGCCTCCCCGCGGTCGGGCCCACGTCCGTCGCGGTAGCGCAGCACTCGGGCCGGATTGCCCACGACGATCGCTTCCGCGGAAACGCTCTTCGTGACAACCGCTCCTGCGCCGACGATCGCACCCTTGCCGATCGTCACGCCGTCGAGGATCGACACGTTCATTCCGATCCAGACGTCGTCCTCGATCACGACACCCTTCGATGTAACCCCCTGGCCGTGGATGGGTACGTCGGTCCGGTCGAAGCGGTGCTGCATGGGAACGATCACGACGTGCGTGGCGATCCGCACGTTGTCGCCGATCGTCGCGCCGCCGAAGATGCACACGTACGGATTGAGCGAGCAGTGCGTGCCGATGCGCACCGAGCGGTTGCCGCCCGCGCGAATGACCACGTTCGGCATCACCGCCGTCTCCGCGCCTATACGAACGTTCCCAGAGACGAGAGCCTGCGGCGAGACGCGCGCATCGCGCGAGACCCGCACCGCGCCGCCGGAGGAGTAGCGCAGGATCGCGCGCACCACGTGCTGTTCGATCCGGTCGCGCAGTCGCTTCGAGCGGCGGTAGTAGCGGCCGTAATCGTGCCCGAAGACCAGGCTGTAGAGCATCATCGGTACGCTCCTTCCACGCGTTCACACTCCTCGAACCGCCACGGCTCTCCCGTCGCGCCGCGGACGGTGCACCCGTCGCGCCGCACGTCCTCGGCGTATCGACAGAGGAAGCCCGCGCCGCGGGTCGATTCGGCTGCGAGCGCCATCGCGGCCACCCGCGCCGGTAGATCGGCCCGCGAGACGACCTCTATGTCTACATCGCGAAGCGACAGCCGGCGCACCGGCATCTCGGGCAGACCCCACACGAAGCCGGCGGCGCTCGTCGCGCCGCGGCAGGTAACGCCGGCGAAGCGAATGTCGGCGAAGACGGGCGTCGTCTCGTCGACCGGCTGCGCTGCCTCGCCGTGTATAAAGTCGTCGGCGGGGTCGCTGCCGCAGTGGTACCAGGCGTTCACGACGACCGGACACAGAACGTCGCGCATCACGATATTCGAGAAGACGAGGTCGCGCGCCCACCCGCCGCGACGGCGGCGCGACTTGATCCGGATGCCGCGGTCGGTACCGTCAAAGACGCAGTTCGAGACGAGAAGCCCCTCGACCCCGCCTGAAATCTCGCTCCCGACCACAACGCCGCCGTGTCCCCGGCGCATGATGCAGTTCGAGACGACGATGTTCTCGCAGGGGACCCCGACCTCGCGACCGTCGACCTCGTTCCCGCTCTTGATGCAGACGCAGTCGTCGCCTACGTCGACCGTGCAGTCACTGATCACAACGCCGCTGCACGAGTCGGGGTCGATGCCATCCGTGTTGGGCGCGTCGGGCGGGTTGGTGATCCGCACGCCGCGGATCGACACGTCGCTACAGAGGACGGGGTGCACGGTCCACGACGGGGAGTTCACGAGTCGGATGTCGCGGATCGTTACGCGCCGACACCCGTTCAGGCCGATGAGCGTCGGCCGTGCGCCCTCGAGGCGACCGGAGCGCTTGAGCTCCCACCACGGAGCGCCCTGCCCGTCTATGGTGCCGGGGCCGGAGATGACGACGTCCTCCTCGCCGTCGGCGAAGATGAGCGGGCGGTGGGCTTCGCGGGAGACGCGGCGCGGCACATCGGCCGTGGCGGAGCTGGGACTACCGGCCCCCACCCCAGCCTGCGCGCCGGTCCTCGTGAATGCCCCGCCCTCGGAGGCGGCGTTGAACCCGACGTAGCCGCCGTAGCGCGACTCGATCACGGGATAGTGCTCAGGACCGGCCGCACCCGCGAGGGTCGCCCCGGAGCTCAGGCGCAGCTCGACCCGCGATCGGAGCACGATGCTGCCGATGACGAAGCGCCCGGGGGGAACGACGACGGTACCGCCACCGCCGGCGGCGCACGCGTCGATCGCCGCCTGGACTGCGACGGTGTCGAGCGTCGTCCCGTCGCCTACCGCGCCGTGAGCGCGGATGTCGTGGGCCTCGGAGGCGCTCACAGCGCGATCTCCTTCAGCCGCACCCGCCCGTCGGTACACGAGTTGAACACGATCCTGCTCGAGTCGCGCGAGAACACCGGATGCGCGTGGACGCGGTAGCGCTTCCCGTGCTTGAGTTCGCGCGCCGACTCGGCCGCCGATCCCCGCGCGCGTCCGGCTTCACGCTCGCCTTCGATGGGCGCGAGCACGCGTGGCTGTGAGTGGGCTTCGCGCAGCTCCCCCGACGCGAAGTCGTAGAGCAGGATCGTCGCGCGGTCCGCGTCGTTCTCGTCTATCACGACCATCCGGCCGTCGGGCGAGGGTGAGAGGTGCGGCCCTCCGGTCATCCGCTCGTCGGAGAGCACACGGAGCACCCGCGTCTTCGTGTCGTAGCAGCCGAGCAGCCCGTAGCCCCACGACGAGCTCGATCCGCGAAGCTGCCCGAAGTAGGACGAGTGGTACGGGTTTACGAAGCCAACCACCTCGCGACTGTTCGGGAGCCACATGAGGTGCAGACCGATGCGGCCGTGGAAGGTGAGGTTCGAGCCGTCGGGGTCGCACACGTAGTAATCGCGTACGAGCACGCCGAACCTCGTCACGAGGTAGAGCATGACCGCAGAGCCGTCGGGCGAGATCTCCCCGCCGAGCCGCAGGAGCGTGCGGGACTGGCGGATGCTCGACCCGGCCGGGTTGCACGCGAGCAGGTCGTCCACCGTGGCGAGGCACCGCCGGTCTGAACCGTCGATCTTCCTCGTGTAGATGCCCATACCGCCCTGCTCCTCGGCCGGCCGGTCGGCGTCGACCTCGAGGAACCGGTCGTCGATGTTGCCGTAGTAGATGCCTACCTCGCCGGCGAACTCGGATGACTCCCCCGATTCGACATCGACGCAGGCGACGGTGCTGTGCCGCTTGTCGTCGTTCTCCCAGTCGTAGGAGCGCTGGTAGATCACCCTGCGTCCGCCGTCGCAGAAGTAGGCGGTCGCACCCTGGTGATAGGTCACCGAATCCGCCCGCCCGACGACGGCTTCCTCGCCGGTCGCGGTGTCGAGGATGCAGATGTCGGCGGGATCGCGAAGGTCGGCGAACCGGGTGTACA
>CAYWJH010000176.1:0-4935 GCA_964458555.1 uncultured Spirochaetaceae bacterium
AGGACGAGATCTACGCGAAGAGCGATTTCAGCGAGGCCGACGGGATGCGCGCGGCGGAGCTCGAGGCGGAGTTCGCCGAGTTGGGAGGCTGGGAGGCGGAAAGCGAAGCGGGCCGGCTCGTGTCGGGACTCGGACTCTCCCACGAGGTACTCACGCGGCAGATGAGCGAGCTCGACGGCGGCCAGAAGGTGCGGGTCCTCCTCGCGCAGGCGCTCTTCGGCAACCCGGACATTCTCCTGCTCGACGAGCCGACGAACAATCTGGACCTCGAGTCCATCACCTGGCTCGAAGACTTCCTGCTCGGCTTCAAGAACACGGTCATCGTCGTCTCGCACGACCGGCACTTCCTCAACCGTGTTTCCACGCACATCGCGGACATCGACTTTGGCCGGATCCATCTCTTCGTGGGCAACTACGACTTCTGGTATCACTCCTCGCAGCTCGCGCGCAAGCAGCAGCGCGACGAGAAGAAGCGCAAGGAGGACAAGATCGCCGAATTGCGCGCGTTCATTCAGCGCTTCTCGTCCAACGCGGCCCGCTCGCGCCAGGCGACGAGCCGGCAGAAGCTCGTTGAGAAGCTCAGCCTCGACGACATTAAGCCCTCGAGCCGCAAGTCACCCTACATCGCCTTCAGCCCGGAGCGCGAGGTGGGCAAGATCGTGCTCGAAGTCGACCGCCTGACGAAGGAGGTCGACGACGAGCCGGTCCTGCGCGACCTCTCGTTCGTCGTGAATCCCGGCGACAAGATCGCGTTCGTCGGACCCTATCACCAGGCGAAGTCGATGCTCTTCGAGATTCTCGCGGGCAACGAGCAGCAGGACTCAGGCACCTTCGACTGGGGCCAGACGATCACGCCCGGCTACTTCCCGAAGGATAACAGCGACTACTTCGAGTCGAACCTGAACCTCATCACCTGGCTGCGGCAGTACACCGACATTGAGGAAGAGTCGTACGTCCGCGGCTTCCTCGGCCGGATGCTCTTTAGCGGAGACGAGACGAACAAGCCGGTGAGCGTCCTTTCCGGCGGCGAGCGAGTACGCTGCATGCTCAGTAAACTCATGCTCGCCGGTCCGAACGTGCTCCTCATGGACGAACCGACGAATCATCTGGACCTCGAGTCGATCACCGCGCTCAACGACGCGCTCATCGACTACCGGGGGGTGGTGCTCTTCGTCAGTCACGACCACGAGTTCGTCGACACCGTGGCAAACCGCATCGTCGAGTTCACCCCCGGCGGAGTCATTGACCGGACCATGCGTTTCGACGACTATCTCAGGAGTGAAGACGTGCGCGCCGTGCGCGACGAGCGCTACCACGGTCATCACCTGCTGGAGATCTAGAGCATGACCACCAGTCCCGGGCGAAACGCGGGGCAGGACCGAGCGCGAGAGCTTGTCAGAGACATCCACCGGGCGCTGCGCCGGGAGAGCTGGGGACGCAACATCATCCAGCTCGCCTGGACAGCCGGACCGGTCACCTACCTCGCGCTGCAGGGCGGCTACATGCTCGGCTACGGTCAGCCGGCGCCGCCGGCGCTGCTCATCTACTTCGGCGTCTACACGGTCATCGCCGGAGTCGTCGCGCTCCTCGCGCGTCTCATCTACCAGGTCACCCGCGGCAAGGATGTGGAGCGTGGGACGCGGATCCTCCGCGACTGTCTCGATCAGCTTCCGCGGTTGCTGCTCGCCGCGCGCGACGCCGCGCTCGCCTCGTACTCGGAGGACGACGCGCGCCTGCTCGCGGCGCAGCACCTGCTCACGAATCCCGACGCGACCGAGCTCGCCGTCGCGGCCGCGATCCGCGACCTGGGAGGGTCGCGCGACCTCGCGTACACGTTCCAACGCATCGAAGTCTTCCGCCGCAACGGTATGCCCGGCCGCGTCGAAGCAGAGCACAGCAGGATCGAAGCCGAAGTCGACCGGCTCTGCGGTGAGCTCGAGGCGCGCTCGCCGGATACCGCGGCCATGGTGCGCCGACGGTCGCACGGTCAGTCGCCGAGCAAGCGCCGCGGGCGTCGGCGAACCGAGGGGTTCATCGAGCGCGGCCTGGCCGCCGAGTCCGAGGACAACCGCCGGCTCATGAGCCTCACCGACGTCGAGGAGATCCTCACCTTCGCGATGGAGCTGCTTGCCGGGCGCTCGCTGCTGCTCGTCACCTTCGAGTTTGCCGGTGACCGCAGAATCGCCGACGCCTGGGCGGCGCTCGAGCGAACGAGACGCGAGTTCCGGGCCCGGCTGCGAAGCCGAAACAGCCGCCTTCGAATAGCCGCCGAACAACTCTCGTCGCGCGTGGAAGGCGTGGTTCCCTCCATCGCGCGGATTCGAGACCTGAGCGAGCTTCGCGACGACATCGTCGCCGCGATCGACGCGTGGGCGCGCGAGCTCGATCGGCCCCGTCTGCGCAAGCTACCCAGGCACGAGGTCGACGCGTTTCGCCGGGCGATGAACGCCTACCGCTACCTCGAACAGGCGAACGATCAGCTGCACCGCTCGCACGGGCGGATGGTCGAGGCGGTCGAGCGCTACCAAGCCATCGTGGAGGCACGGACGTCGAGCGAGGAGACGATCGGTTTTGCCGTCGACGGTGGAGACGGAGTCCGCATCACAGAATCGGAGATCGGGCTCGATGAGCGCGCGCGCATCGGCCTCGCGAGAGCAACGCGGAGTATTCTGGACCACGCCGATGTCTGGAAGACCGAGTCGATCGACCTCCCGGGCGCCGACATCCTGGGGGTCGCTGTGGAGATCCTCTCCGCGATCGAAGACCATCTTCCGCTCTACCGCTCGGACGTGCAGCAGGCGATCGAGCTCAGCCGCGCCCCCACGATCGAGTCGCTCGAGCCGGGACTCTCGGCGGATGTGCGCGCCGGGTGGGCGGCCGCGCTCATCGACGAAGTCCAGGAGAACCACGCCGAGTACGCGCTGCGGCGCGTCGCGCAGCTGGTCCGTTTTCACGGCCTGCGACTGGGCGACCGGGCGCGTGGGAGGATCGCGGATCAGTTCGGCATAGACCCCGACGCTCTGCAGACGCTCGACCGGAGCGCGCAGCACGAAGAGTCGCCGTGGTCGCGCACACCGCTGCAGATCCCGCAGCGCTCGCCGCAGCTGCGACGAACACTCGACAAGGTATCGAAGTAGTCACCTGAGTACCGTCCGCCCGAAGCGATCGGCGGCCTCTTCGTAGAACGCGGTGAAGAGATGGGTAACCTCTCCTTCGAGCCGACGTTCGATAAAGGCGCGTACCCCGGGTACGCGCGTGGTCAGACCGGTCCGGGCGTAGTGGCGTACGTACGTCGCCGGCTCGCCGTCGAGCACGATCGACTCGAAGTACCAGGAACCGTACAGATACGACATCCGCCCGTCCAGCGACTCGACGAGCACCCATCGGGACGAGTAGACCTCCGGCCCGCGGTCGACGTACTCGACGTCGATCACGTACTCGGTGCCGAGCGAGAAGATCAGCAGGCCGAAGTCGGTTCGCTGGCGCTGCCGCTCCACGTCTTCGGAGACCCGGCACACCACCTCGTGGTCTCCCAGGTTGGGCATGAAGCTCGTGAGGATGTCGTTCGACCGCAGCGTCCGCATCATCGACGCGGCGTCCACCGGGAAGACCGCGTGCGTCTCGGTCAGCGTCTCTATCCTCGCGTCATTCTCCGCGGTACGGGTGGCCCTCGCTTCGATCACCGTCGGATTCTCGAACAGCTCGCGCAGATCGTCTTCGGTCCGCGCGCTGTCGGCACGCTCGTGCCGGTACTCCCACTCGCCTGAGTGATCGAGAGGCGAGCAATCCTCCCACGCGGCGAGCGAACCGCTCCCCAGCAGCGCGGCGGCGAGAACGATGATGGTCGTGATGAAACCTGCAGGCGAGCCTCGGTATCGCACAGCCAGAAGATAGCGAATACGACGGCACCCGTCAGGAGCCGCGGAACGCGCTGTTGTGGCGTCGATGCTGGGCGAGCAGATGGTCGATCTCGGGCTTCGAGAGGATGTCCTCCTCGAGGAAGTAGCGCCCGATCGGGTAGTTGAGCTGGTGCTGCTTACCGAGCATGACGAAGAGCTGTCGTCGGTCGAGCACACCCAGTTTCATCGCGGTGCTGCCAAAGAGCTCACCGCGGGGCGAGACTCGCAGAATCCTCGAGACGGCGTCGAAGTCGAGGAACTTGTACGATCGGCCTATCTCGCCCACCTTGGGTCGAACCCGGTGCTGCCACGTCAGCGCCTCGATCATCGTCTTCCAGTCGATGACGCGATTGTAGTAGAGAAACTGCGCGAATCGTAGCTCGCTCTGCGGTACGCGGCCCCGGTAGTAGCGTGGGGCATCCGACTCGTCGGCGTGTGCCCGCGTTACGTCGGAACGCGCAGGCGCGGTGTCGTGTCGATGTCGCTCTCGCGGCTCGGGCTCGCGCGGGGTCCAGAGTCCCGACGCCCGACGCACCGCGGCGGGCCGATCGGCCTCGATGACTCGATTCCGGAGCGCCTCGTCCTCGACGAGGCGGCTGAGGAGCCGATACGCGCCGTGCAGGCGCTTGAACGCCTTCTCCAGTCGGTCGGGCGGAATACCCAGGGTACCGGCACGATCGGGGTGCAGCTCCAGCGCGCGCCTGCGGAACCACGCGGCAACCTCGTTCTGCGACAGGCTCGCAAGCGCCGAGAGCCCCTCCGAATACGGAGATTCCTCGCCGAAAACGATGCGCAGCGCGTTGTGGACGAGCTTCGGTGTGATAGTCGTCGTCGGCGCCATCCTCTACGAGTATCGGAACATGGACCTGTCCGGACAAGCCCTGTCGCACAGCGTCGCCGCGCGAACCCCTCGCTCCGCGACGCCTACGACTCGACCATGCTGAGCGAGATACGCCCCCGATCGCGGTCGACCTCGATCACGCTCACCTCTACGCCCTGTCCGGTGCTGACCACGTCGCGCGGGTTGCGGACGAAG
>CAYWJH010000177.1:0-4838 GCA_964458555.1 uncultured Spirochaetaceae bacterium
CGGATCATCGACGCTGCGACAGCGCGTTCGCCCTCGGACATCGTCGGTTGCTCTGCGGAGCGCGCGGTGGGCGACACGGATCGGTTCTCGATCACCGGCGTTCCGATCTTGCTGCTCGTCGGATTCGTCAGCACGAGGTAGACATCGCGCGGGCTCGAGCCCACGTCTATCGTGTAGTTCAGCGTGCGCTTCGGGTTGACGTCGTCGAGATCGTGGAAAAAGACCTGCTCGTTCCCCGTGTAGCTGTCCGGGTCCAGGTTGACGGGAAACCAGCCGCACCCCGTTACCGCTACGGCGACCAGGGCAATGAGGGCGGCGCGGGCGAGCGCTTGACGGCGAGCGGGGGACCTTACCATGTCTCTCAAGATACCACTCGCGAGCGCGTCCCGCCACGTTTTCGGCGATTCACCGCACGATCGGGAAGGTCGCGAGGCGGCAGGCGACTCTCGCTGCCTCGATGGCCGTTCGGGGCGCGCCGGTCCGCGAGAGCGACATCGGCTTTTCGCCGGACCGGGCTCCATGGTAGGCTTCGACCATGGCGAACGTTCTCTTCATCACGACCGATCAGCAGCACTACACGGCGATGGGATACCGGAATCCCGAGGTCCGTACCCCGAACCTCGACCGGCTCGTCGAGCAGGGTACGACGTTTCACCGCGCGTATACGGTGAACCCGACCTGCACGCCGACGCGGGCGAGCTGGCTCACGGGTACCTATCCGAGTCAGCACGGCGCGTACAGCCTGGGCACGAAGCTGCTCGAAGACCGCACGACCGTTGGCGAGCACTTCCAGAACGGCGGTTTTCGCACCGCGCTCGTGGGCAAGGCGCACTTCCAGCCGCTGCTCGAGTCCGAGGAGTTTTCCTCGCTCGAGTCGTACCCGACGCTCCACGATCTGGACTTCTGGCGCGAGTTCCGCGGGCCGTTCTACGGCTTCGAGCGCGTCGAGCTCGCGCGCAACCACACCGACGAGTCGCACGCCGGCCAGCACTACGCGATCTGGATGGAGGAGAACGGGTTGGCGAACTGGCGCGACTACTTCCTGCCCAACCAGCCGAGGCAGACCGTGGCCGGCGACCCGCTGACCGAGAGCCCGCACCGCAAGCGCACACCCGGCGAGGCGTGGGACATCCCGGTGGAGTACCACTACAACGCGTGGATCGCCGACCGGACGAACGCGTTCATGGAGGAGTACGCGTCTGCCGGCGAGAGCTTCTACCTCTGGGCGAGCTTCTTCGACCCGCACCCGCAGTACATGGTCCCCGAACCGTACGCGAGCATGTACGACCCGGCCGACGTCACGGTCCCCGAGCACACCGAGGGCGAGTTCGACGACAAGCCGCCGTACTTCGCGAAGGCCATGGAGGAGCACCCGGATTTCAGCGACTTCGCCGAGGAGGGCGGCAACGCGATCCACGGCGCGGGGAGCCACCTGAAGAGCCGCGAAGAGAAGGCGAAGAACATCGCCATGATGTACGGCATGATGACGATGCTCGACGATTACGTTGGGAAGATCCTCGACAAGGTCGACGAGCTGGGTATCGCCGAGGAGACGCTCGTCTGCTTCACGAGCGACCACGGCGACTTCTTCGGCCAGCACGGCCTGGTGGCGAAGGCGATCCACCACTACGAGGATCTCATCCGGGTGCCGCTCGTCGTCAGGCAGCCCGGGGTCGTTCCGGCGGGCGTGGTAAGCGACGCGCTCCAGTCGACCGTGGACCTGCCGCAGACCTTCCTGTCGATGGCGGGGCTTCCTGTTCCGCGCGAGATGACCGGCGTGGACGAGTCGGCCGTGTGGCGAGGCGAGACGGAGACGCTGCGCACCCACGCGATCGTGGAGAACCAGCACCAGCCCACGACGATGAACATGCGCACCTTCGTCACGCCGCAGTACAAGATGACCATCCATTACAACCGCGAGTACGGCGAGCTCTACGACCTCGTGGCCGACCCGGACGAGTACGAAAACCTCTGGAACCGCGAGGAGGCGGGCGAGCTCAAGAGCCGGCTGCTACTCCAGTTCCTCTACGGAGAGATGGGGAAGGCGGTGCTGCCGATGCCGAGGATTGCGGGGGCTTAGAACTCGAGGACCGACAGGCCGGCGACCCGCCAGAACTCGGAGCCGTTCCCGGTTGCGACCGGCATCCCGTGAGCGAGCGCCGTCGCCGCGATCCACCCGATTATTCCGAACGGATCGCGGAGCGTTCGCCAGTCGGCGATCAGGTCCATGGATCGTCCGGCGGTAGATCGTTGTCCGCGGCCTCCGCGACCGACTCGACGTAGCGCTCGCTGGCGCGTCGCCGGTCTCGGTAGATCTCGAGGAGGCCGGCGCCTGTCGCCGGCTCGTCCGGGAAGACCGCTCTGCGCACAACCTGCGAGAACGACTCGCCCTGCCGCTTCGCCGCCTTGAGCCGCTCGTATGCGTCTATCTCGAGCGTGATGGTCCTCGTCGCCATGCACGAATAATACACGAAGACTCCCGCCGCAGCAAGATCTCGACAATCCCCCGGTTCAGTCTGATGTCGACCACGATGCCGAGCGCGAGCGCGCGCAGGTAGCGTTCGACCCGCCGGGCCCGCTCGCGTATTGATCTACGTCGCCTTATTCGTGCCATACTGACGCGTGTCGCTCCTGCTGCGCTACCTGCTCGTCGCCGGTCCCTCGCTCCTCCTGCTCGTGCTCGTCGTCGGGCTCGCTATCCGTACGCGGCGTCGGCGCAGGCGCCACCGCGAGGCGCAACGGCGGGCCGCCGAGCGCCGCGAGCCCGGCGGCTGAGCGTCGGGCCGCAGCCCGGTCACAGCTCGTCCTTGAGCTCCTCGAGCCTGATCTCGCGGCCCTCATCGGCCGACCGGTAGATCGCGTCGATGATCCAGGTACGCAGCAGTCCCTCGCGACCGCGGTGGTCGCCGTAGCTGCCGGAGAGCACGCGGTCGACGAAGATCGCTCCGGCCTGCTGGTGTCCGGGCGTCGTCGCGTCCCTGCCGGGGATGTCCGGGATCGTTTCGGCAGGGACGCCGCCGGCGTCGGTGTAGAAGCGGACCGCGCCCTCGGCGCGGTAGTTGCGCGTGCTCATCTCCGCGCCGCCCTGATCGCCGTAGAGCATCAGGTTGATGAAGTCGCCGTTCTCACGGTAGGTCGCCCAGCTCGCCTCGAGCTCGAGCGTGCGCCCACCGTCGAGCCGGATCAGCGCCGTCGCGAAGTCCTCGACCTCGTAGGTCGCGTCCTCGCCGTAGAGATCGGTCACGAAGCGCTGGCCGAGCCGATCGTAGGTGGCGCCGCTGACGGCCTGTACCATCGGCTCTCCCATCGTGTAGAGCGCCATGTCGAGCATGTGCACACCCAGATCGATCAGCGGTCCTCCCCCGGCGAGCTCCTTCGAGACGAACCATTTCCGCCCGCGTCCGGGGATCCCGCTGCGTCGCAGCCAGCGAGACTTGCCGTGGTAGACCGTTCCGAGCCCGCCTTCGTCGATGAAGCGCTTCATGACCTGGACGTCGGGCCGAAACCGCTGGTTGAACATGACCTGCAGAATCCGGTCGTTGCGCTCGGCGGCCTGCACCATCGACAGGCCCTCGGCGTAGGTGCGCGCGAGCGGCTTCTCGACGAGTACGTGTTTCCCCGCGTCGAGCGCCGCGATCGCCGGCTCCGCGTGCGCGAAGTTGGGCGTGCCGACGCTGACCACATCGACCTGCCCCCACTCGAGCATCTCCCGGTAGTCGCTGAACGCGTTCTCCACGCCGTACTCGTCCTTCACCTGGTCGAGGAGCGTCGTGTTCGGCTCGGCGATCGCCGTAACGAAGGTGTCCGGAAGCGCCTGGTACGCCTTGATGTGCTGCTGGCCCGCCCACCCGAGCCCGATAACCCCGGCGCGAAGCGAATGCGATGGTGTCATGAATCCTCCTCGATGGGAGGATTCTACCCGCGGGAGGGATGAGGGGGAAGGCTCGACTCGCCGAGGCACTCCGTCTGCACGTTCTCGAGATGAGACGGTGGCTTTCCGAGCACGGTATCGATCGGGGCGCCGCACTGTCGGCCGACGATCATCTATATGCCTGACCAGCCTCACCGAACCAATGACCACGGCGGAAAGCGAGCTCTTCGTCGATCTCCTTCACGTCCTCGGTTTCGGCGAGCCGTTCCTTCGGGATCTCGATCTCTCCACCCTCGAGCTCGTCAATACGAGCTTCGTCTCCGGGCGCCACGCCCGCCGCGATTCAGAGGTCATCTGGAAGCTCCTGGTCGCAGATTCTCCGGTGTACTTCGGGCTTCCTGAAAAACAGCCGTATTCAGCCGGTGCAATGTGGCTAGGATTCAGACACCCCCGGGAAACGGTAGGGTCACAAGCAGTTCGGGTGTCTACGAAATCGGGGGAACCCAGCACGGTATTTGCCGTATTCACCGCACTTTCCGTGCACCCGAATGACTGATCATACCATTTAAAATGTTACAGCGTATACCGTTGAGATCTCGTCAGCAAGCCCGAAGTAGGCGGCGTCACGACCGATGCGTTACGCCGCGACTCTCTCGACGACATCCTCGCCGACCCCGGAATCGATCTCGTCTCGCTCTGTTCTCCCCGAAGGGCCGACCAGGCGCACGACGCGATCCGCTGCATGGAGGCCGGCAAACACGTGTTCGCCGAGAAGCCGTGCGCGACGATGCGCGAGGTCGTGGCGTCTGGCCGGATCGGCGAGGTCATTCAGGTGTACGGGCAGAAGTCGTACCCGTGGTTCGCCGACAGACCGCACCAAGAGGACATCGACGGGGGCCTGCTGCGACAGGTGGGGATCTATCTCTACCGCTTCGTCGAGCACATCGCCGGAGTCCGGGTCGAGGCG
>CAYWJH010000178.1:0-2387 GCA_964458555.1 uncultured Spirochaetaceae bacterium
TCGTACCGCCGCCGGCGGGCGCCCCCCGGTCCCGCCTGCCGCTCACCAGTTCGTGAACGAGCCGTCCTCGCGGTGCAGCCGGGGCATGGCATTCGGTTCGTACGGGTACTTCTCGAGCGCCTTCGGATCGAGCTCGATGCCGAGCCCCGGACCCTCCGGCGGGAGCAAGTGCCCGTCGCGCCACTCCGGCTGACCGGTGATGAGGTCCGGGAGGCTCTCGCCGGGCCGCCTGGGCAGCTCCTGCACGCCGAAGTTGGGGATCGCGAGGTTGAGGTGCAGGCAGGCGCTCGAGCTCACCGGGCCGATGGGGTTGTGCACCGCGACGCGGATGTAGTGCGTCTCCGCGAGCGCGGCGACCTTCTTCGCCTCGGTCAGCCCGCCGCAGATACCCAGATCGATCCGGGCGTAATCGACGAGGTCCTCCTCGATCACCTGGCGGAACTCCCACTTGCTGCTGTAGTGCTCGCCCGCTGCGATGGGCACGCCGGTGCGCGCGCGGAGCTGCCGGTACGCCTGGTAGCTCTCCGCGCGCATGGGGTCTTCGATGAAGTAGGGGTGGTAGCGCTCGACTTCGCGGCAGAGCGTCACCGAGTCGCTCGGGTCGAGCCGCGTGTGGACGTCGAAGCAGAGCTCCACCTCGTCGCCGAGCTCCGCGCGAAGCGCCTCGAACTGCGCGATCGATTCTCGCAGCGCGCGCCGCGGCTCGAGCGTCTCGCCGTACGCCGGTACCCCCCATCGGACGAATCGCCATCCCTCGTCGACCTTCGCCCGCGCGTTCTCGACGAGCTCCTCGGTCGTGCGGCCCCCGCAGTGCGGGTAGCACACGACGCTGTCGCGGACCCGCCCGCCCAGAAGCTCGTAGACCGGCACGCCGAGCGCCTTGCCCTTGATGTCCCAGAGCGCCATGTCCACGCCCGCGATCGCCGAGGAGAGCACGCGCTGCGCAGGGAAGAACGCGCCGCGGAACATCGTCTGCCACAGGTGCTCGATGCGGAAGGGGTCTTGCCCCACGAGGAGCTCGCGCAGCGCGTCGAGCGCGCCGGCCATCGCGCGCTCCTGGCCGGTCAGACCCGCCTCGCCGAGGCCGGAGATCCCTTCATCGGTCTCGACGACGACGAAGAGGAAGGTGCGCCACTCCTTCACCGGGTACGCGGTTACGTTGGTGATCTTCATGAGGGCCATCTTAGGCCGGGGTCGTCGGGACAGGCAAGGGCGACAGCGCAAACCACTGGTGAGGGCCTACGTGCCCACCGCCCCGGTCACGACCTCTACCACCCGCGATGCCTGACCGAGCGCCGTTTCGGCGTCTGTCCGTTTGTAGAACTCGGAGGGCGTGAGGTCCTCGCTGCCGTAGAACGCGAGCTCACGGTCCCGACGGAGTGAGCGTGAGATCTCGCAGAGCTCGTCGATTCGGTCGCGCATCGCCACGGGAAGGAGATCGAGGTTCTGTTCGAGTACCGCGCTGACGTCGTGGATTCGCGGAACCTCCACGCGGCTCGCTCGCAGCAGGGCCTTCAGCGTGATTTCAACGATTTCCTGTGATTCGCGCACCACGTCGGCCCAGCTCTCCAGATCCATCAGAACCCGGACCGCCGCGAGGCGGTGACGCGCCCTCAACAGGTAGTCGGCAACCAGCGAATCATTCTGCACGCGCCGCCTCCGTCTGTTTCACCCAGTAGGGATGGCCGTGCGCGTAGCGGCGGCGCAGGTACCCGTCGGCAATCGCGCGCCGCACGGCCTGCAGGAATGACGAGATCGAGCCGTCGTGCTCGAAGAGGATGACACCGTCCATCGCGGTCTCGTACCAGACGGATCCGGCCTCCGAGACGGAAGCAGGCAGGTGGACGAAGTGCGGATTCACACGTCGGCCCACACCCAGACGGTCCCACTCGCGATAAAGCTCGCGGCTCAATACCAGCTCGTCTGAGATCACGACGAGGAGATCGACGTCAGACGAGTCCCGGGCTTCGCCACGCGCCCGGGAACCAAACAGTGCGACGCCTTCGAGGCGGTCCCCAACGACTCGGTGCGCCGAGTCCACCCACGGACTACCCTCGCCGGCGAGCTGTGGACCGTCGGCGGACCGGTCGGCATAATGCTCGATGGCGTTGCGGCAGTACTCGTTCAGCGATACTCCGCGTTCACGCGCGAGCCGACGGAGACGAGCGTGCAGGGGTGGAGGGACACGGAGCACGAACCGTCCCGAGTGCTCTTCCATACTGAGATGATACTATGATACCACACGGTTTGCAATTCGCGCTCGGGGCGGAACACAGACGATCCCGCCCGTAGGTCGGTTGTGGCGTCGTTGCAGTCGCGGCTCGGCAGGCGTTACAATCGGCCTCATGTACGACTTCCCACGCTACGACGCATACGATCCGAAACGC
>CAYWJH010000178.1:2487-4788 GCA_964458555.1 uncultured Spirochaetaceae bacterium
GACGAGACGCTGCTGTTCGACGACGTCGATGCAAGCGAATGGCGCTCTCACGGGGTTCGCTTGAACTGGCGAAACGGCGAATCTGCGCGCTTCGCACGCGGGATCTACCACGCCTCCCCCGACGGCAGGCTCGCCGCGGTCACCAACCCGGCGGCGATGCGGCGCACGCAGAACGGCTACGGCGTGCTCGTCCCCGACGAGGCGGTACCGCGCAACATCGGCCTGTCGGACGACGACGGGCTGTTCATCGTCAATACCGAATCCGACGAGGCCGACCTCGTCGCGCCCATTCGAAAGCTCGTGCTCGACGGCGTGCCGAAGGAGGAGCGCGAGGATTACGAGGCGATGGAGAACTACGCCTTCCACTGCAAGTGGAACGCGCAGGGCGACCGGCTCATGGTTACGATCCGCCGCAAGCTTGCCGACCATCCCGAACCGTTCGCCGTTCGGGACCACTTCCAAATGTGGTTCGACATCTTCACCTGCCTGCCCGACGGCAGCGACATCCACCGTGCGGTGCCGTGGACCGAGTGGAAGAAGGGCGGCCACCACACGACCTTCACGCCCGACGGCGGCCACCTCTCGATGAATGTCGCCTACCACGGGCGAGGGACCGGGATGGTCCTCATGCGCGTGGGCTACGACGGGAGCGACTACCGGCCTATCACCGAGTCGGTCCCCGGCTCGGGCCACCCAACGCTCCACCCCAACGGCCGGAACATCCTCACCGATACCTACGTGAACGAGCTTCCGCACCTGCGTCCGTCGTCCGTCCCCGACGATCACAACCCCATCCGCTGGCTCGACGTGGAGGAGGGCACCGAGGAGCACCTGCTCTGGATCCCCACCGCGACGCCTCATCAGAAGACCGACAGCGTCCTCCGCGTCGACCCGCACCCGGCGTGGAGCCGCGATTACCGGATGGCGATGGTGAACACCTTCCTCGGCGGGACGCGCAGGCCGCTCGTTCTGATCATGGAAGAAGAATAGAGGGCCGATGGCGGAGCACCCGGCGGTGCCCCCGGGCGCACGCCGCCGGTCAAGAGGGGCGAGACGCCGTCGGTCTGCCGCCCCGGCCGCCGGCTTACCCCTGGATCGTCGCCGCGAGCGTGTAGATCGCCGCCCGCTCGGCGTCGCGCACGCGCTCCACGCCGTCGGCCGCGTCGGACATGATGCGGGCCGCGAGCGCGTCATCGGCGAGCGTATCGTCCGCTTCGGCGGCGAGCCGCTCCAGCTCCGCGTCGGTCGCGCGCAACCGGCCGACGTTGGCGTTTCCCGTCTTCAGGAAGGTTTGATGTCGCTCGACGAGCGCCGCGCGTGCGGCCGCGAGCGTCGGGACGGCGTCCGGCAGCAGCAGCCGGCCGAGCTCCCGCCACGCCTCCCCGCTGGCGCGGAACGCCGCGCTCGCGTCGGCGAGCGAGCGCTCGTCGAGGATCTCTGCGGCTTCGTCGAGGAAGTCCGCGTAGAGCGCGCGGTCTGCGGTCATCGACCCGTCTTCCCAGAAGAGCAGCGCGTAGCGAAACGCGGTCGAGAGCCCGGCGAAGAGCGGACGGCCCGGTGAGAACGTCTTGCCCCAGCCGTCCTTCGAGGCGGGCCTGCGCAGCGCATCCATCCAGCGTTCGTACGCGGTGAACCCGAAGTTGCGCGCCGACCCGCGCGGCGGCTTCCCGGTGAAGAGCGCGAGGCACGCGCCTATGCTCTCGCGCACCGATGCCGCGAGATCCGCCGGTTCGGGCAGGTCCACGGTTACGAGGCGAAATCGATCCTTCTTCACGCGCGCCCGAGCGGCGTCGAGCGCTTCCGAGTCTACCCGTATGGGCACCGAGGCGCGGTCGTCGAGCAGCGCCTCGCCCTGCGGCTCGTACGCGGTCACGACCACCGGCATCGTCATCCACATCTCGTCGCCCAGGTCCGACCGCTCGTAGCCGAGCGAGAACACGTCGGGCCAGACGATCGGGGCGCGTCCCTCCTCCAGCGTCGCGACGAGGTTGTCGCGCCCGCGTGCCTCGCCGGTCGCGTTGACGACGTCCCGCACGAGGCCCAGTCGCGGCGACAGCGCGTCCCAGCCGTAGTCGTGAAACGTATTGCGGGTCACGATGTTCGCCTGCGGATCCACGCCCTCGTAGGCGAAGACGAAGTAGCCGAAGGCGATCCCGCCCGCGAGCCCGGCGAGGAGCGCCTCCGAGTACGGTTTGCCGGTCCACGGGTTGACCGTCCCCTGCCATTCGAGCGCACCGGCGACCGCGGCGGTCGTCGGAAAGCCGCCTCCGTAAGTGCGGTAGTCATCAAGTGCTGGCATAC
>CAYWJH010000179.1:0-4787 GCA_964458555.1 uncultured Spirochaetaceae bacterium
ACCAGGATATATCCTCTCTTATCTATCCAAAAAGCATTGCTTTCCAGTATTTCATTAAGAAACGTCGTACTTTTAGTGAATTAAAAAAAGATATAAAAAGATCAAAAGTAATGCATTCCCGTACATCTGTTGATTAACATTAATTTTTTCTTTAAAAAAAAGTGCAACCATTTTGAAAAATGAGTCTATACAAATAGGGGAAGATGCAAAAATTATAAAGGGATGTAAACAATACAAGAAAAAGTATCAGTTACTCCTTTATGATAAATATGCACCTACCCTGATGGGTATTTGCATTAGATATTCTTCAAGCCGGGAAGAAGCTGAAGATATGTTGCAGGAAGGGTTGTTAAATATTTATGCAAATATTAAAACATATAAGGGAACAGGTTCTTTTGAAGGTTGGCTTAAAAGGATTGTAATTAATACAGCAATCACTAAATTAAAAAAGAAAAAGAAAAACAAAACAGATACCCAGATTAATGAAGAAATAGACGCAAGTCCTGAACCTGAACAAAACGATGATTTGATGCACGATGACATTCGCTCAACGATATATGATGCAGCATTGGAAAAACAAGAAATTCTTGCTGTTATTAATGAACTACCGGAAGGATTGCGAATAGTATTTAACCTTTATACCTTTGAAGGGTATAAGCATAAAGAAATTGCAGAATCCCTCAATATAAAAGAAAATACATCAAAATCAAAATTACTCAGGGCACGCAAAAAAATACAAAAGAACTTGTATACACTGATTCATAAAAAAGAAAAAAGATTGAATGAAGAATGATTTTGAACATATAAATAAATTTTTAAAAGACGAGATCGGAAACCTGGACGTTGACCCCGGGAAACAGGTGAAGAAACGCCTGGAGAGAAAATTGTCTTATCTTAATTTTTTCAGGTATCAATGGAACCGGATTAATATTTATTATGTATCTGTAGCCGTGATAGTTTCTTTATATTTTTTTATTAATTTTAATCATCAAAATATGATTGAAAATAATGAACATTTAGGCCGGTGGGGCGCGGGTTGTAGGGGAGGGGGGGGGGACCCCTCCGCCGCCTTCCGAAAACACCCCGCCGTAGGACCCGCCGGTCACGCAGAGGCGGGCCGGGTCGATCGCAGGATGGCGCTCGAGCGCGGTGTCGACCACCGTCATCAGGTCTTCGTAGTCGACGCTTCCGTAGCGTCCCCGGATGTCGGCGAACTCGTCGCCGCGACCGTCGCTGCCGTGCGGGTTGGCGAAGACGACCGCGAAGCCCTCGGCCGCCCAGAGCTGCATCTCGTGCGAGAACACGGTGCCGTAGACCGTTCGCGGCCCGCCGTGAATGGTGAGGATCGCCGGGATCGACCGCGCCGGCGGCTGCGCGTCGATCGAGCCGGGCGGCATGAGGACCCACGCGTCGATCCGGTCGCCGTTGCTCGTCACGTCCAGCGTCGCCGGCGCGGCGGTGACGCGGCGCTCGAACCAGTCGTCGTTGAGCGAGGTGAGCCGTCGTTCGGCCCCTTCCGAGCGCACGAACACCTCCGGCAGCCGCCCGTCCCGCATCGCGATCATCGCGATCGTGGCGCCGGCGACGTCGAAAGCGTCCACGCTGCCCTCCTGCGGGGTCACCCTCTCGATCGAGCCTCGGGCTTCGATTCGGTAAAGGGCCGATGTATGTCCTTCGGTCCCCACCGCGTAGAGCACACCGTCGCGGCCGACGAAGGGCACGGCCGACGAGGTCCCGAAACGTGCGTCGGTGCCCACCGAGTTCACGCCCAGGCGCAGCTCGCCCGGGTCGAGCACGAGCTCGGCGGCGCGCTCGCCGGCGGGATCCAGCCGGTAGAGGCGGGAGCTCGTGTTGATCCCCCGCTCGGCGACATCGGCGAAACCGAAAAACAGCGAGCGCTCGTGGAGAAAGACCGGGGAACCGTAGATCCCCGCAGGCAGCTCGCTCGACCGAGACAGGTCGTGGATGGTTCCGGAGCCCGGATCGCAGATAAAAAGCCTGTTCTCGGGACGCCTGAGGCCTACGAGCTCGGTGGCCACGAACGCCACCCGACCGCGGTCCGGCGAGAGCGCGGCGTCGGCGCAATCCATCGTCGCAGACGAGAGGTCGCGCAGCTCGCCACGCCTCGCGTCGTAGACGCCAAGTCTCGTGCGCGTGCCGGGTGTGAAGCCGGTTCCGTTCGACCACACCGGCGCCTCTTCAAAGACGTGCACCCGGGTTTGATCGGCTCCATCCTGCTCGTGCGCTTCGCCGGCGGTCGGGTCCCAGCGGGTGAGAACGACAAAGCGGTCGGCGTCGAGCTCGCGGATCCACGTCACCGGCCGGTCGATCGTGAAGCGATACGCGGCCTCACCGCCGTCGGGGTCGATCGACCAGTACGCGGTCGTCCCGGCGCGGGGTTCGCCCCCCTCGTCGGCGCCTCCGTCGCCCGGCCGCGCGCGCTTCGAGGCGAAGAGCAGCGTGCCGTCGTCGAGCCAGAGCGGATCCGTGTCGCTACCGCCGTTCGTCAGCCGCACGGGCGTGCCGTCGGGAGTCTCGCAGACGTGGATCGCCGAGCGGTAGCGGTTGTGCTGTGCGTCGGCGCGCTGGACCACGAATGCGGCCCTGGCCCCGGATGCCGCGAGGACGGGTCGCGAGGGGAACCGGAATTCGAGCAGGTCCCCGGCCACGACCCGGCGAGCTTCGGTCACGCGAACTCCCGCTTCAGCTGCTCCACCCACTTCGCGATCCGATCCTGCGTCTGGTCGGACTGATTGTCCTCGTCGAGCGCGAGACCGAGGAAGGAATCGCCCTCCTCCGCTTCGGACGTGTCGTACTCGTAGCCTTCCGTGCTGGTCTTGCCCACGAGCGTCGCGCCGGCCTCACCGACCGCCTTGGCCACGATGCCCATGCCGTCGACAAAAGTATCCGGGTAACCTTCCTGGTCGCCGAGCCCGAAGACCGCGACCTTCTTGCCGCTGAAGTCCATGTCTTCGAGGGTCGCCATGAAGTCCTCGAAGTCGTCCTGCAGGTCACCCGCGCCCCACGTCGAAACGCCAAAGATGATCTTGTCGTAGCCGAGGATCTCATCCTCGGTGGTCGACGAGATCTCCGTCGCCTCCGCCTCGTCGCTGCCGAAGGCCTGCGCGATTCGCTTCGCCGCGTCCTCGGTGTTTCCCGTCGATGAACCGTAGAATATACCGATGTTTGCCATGAGTCCTCCTGGCTCATCGTAGCTGGCGCGCGCGCAGGCAGTCAACGAGCCGCGCTCGGCTCACGGGGGCGCCGCACAGGCGGCGTCGATCCAGGCGGAAAGCTTGTCGAGAACCTCCGGAGCGATCCCGTGCCCCCCGGCGAAGCGCACGAAGGTAGGCGCTGCCCCGGCGAACTCGAGCGTCTCGCCGAGCAGCCTCCCGCTCTCGAAGGGCAGGACCGGGTCTGCTTCCCCGTGCGCCTGGAAGACCGGCACACCGGAGAGCGGGCGGGCCGCGGCGAGCGACCGCCATCGCGCGGCGGCGATCAACGCGCCGGAGAGAACGATCAGCCCGTCGGCGCGCAGGCCTGCGGCGAGCATCGCCTCGCACGCGACCATCGCCCCCTGGCTGAAGCCGCCCACCAGCAGCCGCTGCCGGCCGCCCACGCCCTCGACAGCCCGCACGGTCGACGCGAGCATGGTTCCGGCGTCGGTCAAGGCCGGCGGATCGACCTGGTCGAGGTGCGCGAACATCTCTCCGGTGACGAAACCGGCGAGCTCCGCCTCGGAATCAGGGAACCACGCCCGCCCGGCGCCCCAGCCGGAGGGAAAGGCGTGGGGCGCTCGTGGGAACACGAAGCGAAGCGACGTCGCGGTGGAGAGCGAGCTCGTCAGAGGGATGAGATCGTGTTCGTCGGCGCCGAAACCGTGGCAGAGCACTACGGTGGCGCGCGCGTCGGCCGGCCCGACGGTACGTCCTTCGAGCACATCGTCCTCCTGCGACTACGGGGTTTCCCACGCGCGAGTCCCGGGGAGCTTCCCAGTCGCCGCCCGCGAAGTTTATCATGGCAGCACGAGAGCGAAAAACGAGGAGACGATATGGCTCACACGAATTCCATGAAGGTAACCGAACCCAAGCGGCGCCTGCGAGGCGGTCTACCCAGGATCGGCATTCGGCCGACGATCGACGGACGCCTCGGCGGCGTGCGCGAGAGTCTCGAGACGCAGACGATGAGCATGGCGAAGAGGGCGAAGGCGTTCCTCGAGGCGAATCTCAGGCACGCGAACGGCCTGCCCGTCGAGGTCGTCGTCGCAGACTCGACGATCGGCGGCGTGGCCGAGGCGGCCGCGTGCCAGGAGAAGTTCGAGCGCGAAGGCGTGGGCGTATCGATCACGGTCACGCCGTGCTGGTGCTACGGGTCGGAGACCATGGACATGACGCCGCACATCCCGAAGGCGGTCTGGGGCTTCAACGGGACCGAGCGCCCGGGCGCGGTCTACCTGGCCGCCGTCCTCGCCGGTCACGCGCAGAAGGGGCTGCCCGCCTTCGGAATCTACAGCCACGACGTCCAGGACGCCGACGACGAGTCGATTCCCGCCGACGTGCAGGAGAAGCTCCTGCGCTTCGCCCGCGCGGGGCTCGCCGTCGCGACGATGCGCGGGAAGAGCTACCTCTCGATGGGCGGCGTCTCCATGGGCATCGCCGGGTGCTACGTGAACGAGCCGTTCTACCAGCGCTACCTGGGCATGCGGAACGAGTACATCGACATGAGCGAGTTCATCCGGCGCATGGAAGGCGGCATCTACGACGAAGACGAGTACGAGCGCGCGCTCG
>CAYWJH010000180.1:0-2963 GCA_964458555.1 uncultured Spirochaetaceae bacterium
AGCACGATCGCGTTGTTCACGACGATACCCACGAGCAGGATGCCCCCGGCGAAGGCAAGGATGCTGAACGTCGTGTTCGTCGCGAGCAGCGCGCCCACGAGCCCAATCACCGCGAACGGCACGCTCGCCATGACGACGAGCGGATTCACGAAGTCCTCGAACTGGCTCGCCATGACCATGTAAACGAGCGCCACGGCGATCGCAAGCGCGAAGGCAAGGCTGCGGAAGCTCGTCCCCATCTCGGCGCTCGCACCCTCGATCGCGCGCTCGATCCCGGCCGGCGGTCGACCGACCGCGGCGAGCTCGTCGTCGATGTCGGCGACGACGTCGCCGAGCGCGCGCGTACCGTCGAGGTCGGCGAGAACGCGCACGACGCGCGAACGGCTGTCGCGGTCGATCGCGACCGGCCCGCGGTCCTCGACCGGGCGCACGAGGTTGGGCATGGGGATCCTCGTCCCGGAGGCGTTGACGAGGAAGAGGTTGTTCACGTTCGCCGGATCCGAGCGCCCGTCCTCGTCGAGCAGCACGATCACGTCGTAGGCGTCGTCTCCGGCGGTATACGTGGTGACCTCCACGCCGTTGTACGCCGCGCGGATCGCCGTCGCGATCTCGCGCGCCGTCACCCCCAGGCTCGCCGCCTCCTCGCGCCGCACGACGAACCGCGTCTCGGGAATCCCTGACTCCGCGCTGCTTCGCACGTTGCGCAGCCCGGATAGCTCGCGGACCCCGGATGCGATCCGCGAGGCGTGCGCGCGCATCGCCCCGAGATCGGTCCCCCTGAGCTCGACGACGATGTCGCTCGACGCGCCGCTCGCCATGCTCGCGAGCGAGCTCATGCCCACGATCACGGTACGGAAGTCGACGTCGAGCACCTCGGCCTCGACGCGCCGGTCGATCTCTCTCGTGATCTCCCAGATGTCGCGCGAACGCCGGTTCACCGGCACGAGCGCCGCGTCGACCGAACCCTCGTTCGACGCCACGCGCCCGCCGCCCCGTCCGGCTGCGCCCGAGAGCGCGCGCAGGTCGTCGCCCGCCACGTCGCGCACGATCGACTCGATGCGCCGCGCCTTGGACAGCGTGAACTCGGCGCTCGCCCCCTCGCGCGTCGTGAAGTCGATGGAGAAATTTCCCTCGTCGGCGACCGGCAGGAACTCGGTTCCCAGAAGCAGAACGCTGCCCACGCTCACGAGCAGCAGGGTAAGCGCGAGGCCCACCACGAGCGCGCGGCGATGAAGCGCCCACGTGATCAACCGCTCGTAACCCTCGTCGAGCGAGCGCAGCGACCGCTGGATGCCGGCCGCAAGGCGGTTCACCGGGCCGAATCGGCTGTTTACCTCGACGTCGGCGAGCGAGATCTCGTGGTCCGCGTCGCGCTCGCCGCCTTCGACCGGCTCGACGTGGAGGAACTTCGACGAGAGCATGGGAATGAACGAGAGCGCGGCGACCAGGCTCATGAACAGGCTGAACGCGATCGTCAGCGAGAGGTCCTGAAAAAGCTCGCCGGCGAGCCCTCCCACGAAGAGCAGCGGCAGGAAGACCGCCATGCTCGTCAGCGTGCTCGCGGTCACCGCCTTACTCACCTCTTCGGCGCCGTCTACGGCTGCCTCCGCCGGCGAGTACCCGGCGAGCGCCTTGCGGTAGATCGACTCGAGCACGACGACCGAATTGTCCACGAACATGCCGATCGCAAGCGTAATTCCCATCAGGCTCGTTATGTTGAGCGTCATTCCTCCGAAGTCGATGAGCGAGATCGTCGCGATGACGGCGACCGGGATGACCGTCGCGATGATCGCGGTGCTGCGCAGGTTCCGCAGAAAGAAGAGCAGGATCAGCACCGCGAGCAGTCCGCCCTGCCACCCGGCCTGCACCACCCCGCCTATGCTCTCGCGTACCGTGTCGGCCTGGTTCTCCTGGATCTCGATCTCCACCTCGCGTGGTATGACCCCGCCGAGCCGGTCGAGCGCGGCGAGGACCGCCTCGTTCACCTCCACGGTGTTCGCGTCCGGTTGCTTGCGGATGGACAGCCGAACCGCGTTCTCGCCGCGCGCGCTCACGAGCTCCTCCCGCGGCGCGTAGTCGAGCGTGATCGTCGCGAGGTCGCGGAGGTAGATGGGTACCCGCCCCTGGTAGCCGACGAGCAGCGAGCCGATGTCGTCGAGCGTCTCGAAGTCGGCCACCGTTCGCAGCGCGACGCTGCGATCGCCCACCTCCACGCTACCGGCGGGAACCGTGAGGTTGTCCCCGCCGAACGCCTGGAGGACCTGCGTGATGGGGACGCCGGTCTTGCCGATCGATTCGAGGTCGAGCTCGACGAGGACCGCCCGGGTCCGCCCGCCGAAGACCTGCGCGCGCGCGACACCCGGCACCCGCTCGATCGCCGGGAGGATCGTGTCCTCGGCGAGCGCGCGCAGGTCGATCCCGTCGGTGGTCGTGACGAGGTTCAGCTCGAGACTGGGCGTCATAGAGGCGCTGTAGCGGAAGATCACCGTCTGCTCGGTGCCGTCGGGGAATGAGCCTTCCGCCGACGTGACCGCCTCGCGAACGTCGATGACCGCGGTTCCCAGATCGGTCCCCTGGACGAACGACACGGTCACCTGCGACACCGACTCCGCGGAGACCGACGAGATCGACTCGACGCCGTTGATCCCGGCGACCGCGTCCTCAACCGGCTTCGTGACGAGGCTCTCGACCTCCGACGGCGCCGCGCCGGGACTCACGGTATAGACGAGCATCGTGGGGAGATCGACCGTCGGGAAGAGCTCCTGCCCCACCCGCCCGAGCGACACGAGGCCGAGCAGCACGAGCCCGACGAACACCATCGTCGTCGTCACCGGATGGCGCACGCTCGCGCGAGGGATACTCATGGATCTTCGACCACCTCGACGCGGTCTCCGTCTGCGAGGAACGCCGCGCCCTCGACGATGAGCTCTTCCGACCCGTCGAGTCCGTCGTGCACGAGCGTC
>CAYWJH010000180.1:3063-4765 GCA_964458555.1 uncultured Spirochaetaceae bacterium
TCGTCCGGGTACGCTTCCGGGTGAATACGCACCGGCATCGTACCCTCGCTGCCTCGCAAGCCGCCGTAGAAGCGTTCGGGGATCGTGATCCGGGCGTAGATGAGCCGATCGTTTACCACCGCCGCGATGGGCGACTCGGTGCCCACCATCTGCCCCACCTCCGCGGTCACGCGCGCGACGCTCCCGGCGACGGGGGTCCTCACGGTCGCGTAGTCGAGTTGGAGCTCGGCGAGCTCGAGCTGCCGGGCGGCGGCATCCGCGTTCGCCCGAGCCATCGCGAGCTCCTCATCGCCCACTCCGGATTCCATCAGGTCGAGCCGGCGCCGCGCGTTGGCGACCTGCGTCTGCGCCGACTGGAAGCGGTCGACCGCCGATTCGTAGTCGCTGCGCGAAACCGCCTCCGCCTCGTAGAGCCGCTCGGTGCGCTCCAGGTTCGAGCGCGCGGTCTCGAGCTCGGTCTCCGCCTGCTCGACCTCCGCGCGGGCGATCTCGAGCTCTTCGGAGCGGACGCCGCGGACCGCCTGGCGGTACTGCGCGTCGGCCGCCTGGAAGGCAGCGCGCGCCTGCTCGACCTGGAGGCGCAGCGCGTCGTCCTCGATCCGGGCGATCACGTCGCCGGCGTCGACGAGCTGGTTCTGCCGTACCGGGATCGCCGTCACGCGCCCGCTCACCCTGGGCAGGATCGTCGTCGTCGCCTCAGGGGTCAGCGTACCGGCGTAGCGGACGGTGCGCTCGGCGTCTGCGAGGATCGGCGCGCCTGCCCGGACGGGCGTGGGAGCATCGGTTGGCCCGGCGACATCCGGCGCGAAGAGCACGCGCGCCGCCGGGATACCCAAGAAGGTCCCGACCACGAGTACGATGAGCACGATCCGGACAAAACGCGTCGTGCGCGTTCGCCGGCGTTCGCTCTGACCGTCGGGCGCGGCGTCGCCGGGGCCGGGCTCGGATGCCATCGTTCCTCCTGGATCGAACCAACGGATAAATGAACATTGATTCATTCATAAGATAGGGAGGAGAGAGCGGAAATTCAATTGAAATCGGCGGAGAGCTCCCGGCCTACGCGAGCACGTTCACGTTCTGGCCGAGCAGGGGGTCGGTGAAGACCTGCTGCTGGCCGGAGGCGCTCGAGACGTTGATCAGGTCTACGACGGCCTCGCCCTGCGCCTCGACGGTGTCGATCGCGCTCGCGAGCACTGAGGTCTGCGCCTGCTGCTGTAGCGCCGCCTGGGACATGCTGGTCGCTGCCTGTGAGATCGAATCGATCATAGCCTTAGTATATCACCTCCCGGCGCGCTTCGTGTGGGGGTTTTCCGGTCGAGTCCCGCTTGCGTATAACTGACCGGCACGGTATTTTGCATATACAACTAACACGAAGAGGATGACATGAGTCGATTCGCAACGCGCATGACGATCGAGTTCCTCGTGAAGGGAGGCAAGGAGCGAGACCGCACCTACGATGCGTTCGTCTCAGACAGCCTCGACGAAGTGCTCGCCTGGATCAGGTGTAAGCAATGCCACCTGCAGGAGCAGGTGGCCGGTTCCTACGTCTCGTCTACGCCGGCGTTCGCGCCGGCGAGCGCAAGCGCTTCCTCCGGTACTTCGTCGGCGCGCATGAGCCGATCGACGGCGAGCAGAATCTTGACCTCACCGTCGACGGTGCCAAGGCCGGAGACGAACTGGTCGTGCCCGTCGCCTGAGTTGA
>CAYWJH010000181.1:0-4707 GCA_964458555.1 uncultured Spirochaetaceae bacterium
GCCGCCGGCAGTCGACCCAGGATCGCCTTCAACAGCGCCTCGATGAAGCCTGCGTGGCTCACGATCGCCACCGGTCCGTCTGCCCCGTCGTTCGCCCACCGCCACAACTGCCCGGCGACGCGCACCGCCCGTCCCTGGCACGTGGGCCAGTCCTCTTCGCCGCGCGCGGGGTCCCACCATCCTTGCTCCTTCACGTCCTTGTTCAAAACCACGTCCGGAAACTCGGCTGAGATCTGCTCGCGCGTCATGCCCGGGTAGCCCACGACGCCGCGCTCGTCGCGGTGGTCGAGAAAGATGCCGCCGCTCTCGTGGATGTCGATCCACACCTCCGGGCGGACGCCGATCGTCTCGCCCACCGCGGTTGCGGTCTCGAGCGAGCGGTGCATCGCGCTGCAGTAGAGCCGCGCGATGCCGTACCCCTGGACCGTTTCCACGCCGGTGTCCTCGAGGTCGACGCCGTGTCGCTGCTCCGGGTGCGGTTCGTTCGCCAGGTGGTGCGCGAGCCGCGCGGCCTGCTCCCGGCCCAGGGCGGTGAGCGGCGGGTCGCAGACACGCTCGCGCGGGTCTGCGAGCGCGTTGTTGGACGACTGGGCGTGACGGATGATGTAGAGCTCCACGGGTTCCTCTCGAGAGTCGATTTGGCCGTCCGGTGGACCGCCGGCTGTCATCATCGCGAGGCCGTGTTAGGAAATCAAGAGGGCAAACGCCTCAGCCGTGCTCCCCGGTCACGTCGACCGCCCGACCGCTCTGCGCCGACTCGTACCCGGCCTCCACGACCGCGAGGCTCTGCCGCTCGCCGGATCCGGTCGTGGGCCCCTCCCGGCCGTGATCGATGTAGTCGGCGAACGCCTCGAGCTCTCGCTCGAACGCCGACGGGCCGTCGTCGGTGATCGTGCGCCGATCGACCCCGTCCGGACGGATGACGTCGATGGCCTCCCCGTGGGCGTGCAGCGATCCGGACTCCCCGTGAACGACGAAGCCCGCGAACGCCGGCGGAACCTGCGTCTCGCAGCTCTGCACGATCGACACGGCGAGTCCGCGGGTCGTGGTCAGGACCCCGGTCATCGTCCCCTCGAGGTCGCTGCGGCGGAAGCTCGCTCCGTGGTGCTCGGCGAGGTAGACCGTGGCGATCTCGCCGAAGACGTGGCGCACGCGCGCGACGCTGTGCACGCCTTGGAGCATCC
The DNA here is from genome assembly GCA_964458555.1 of uncultured Spirochaetaceae bacterium. Classification (GTDB taxonomy): domain Bacteria; phylum Spirochaetota; class Spirochaetia; order DSM-27196; family SLST01; genus SLST01. The sequence goes on from CAYWJH010000181.1 coordinate 1,185, forward strand.
AGGTGCCGGTCCCGCCGAGATCCGGGACGGTGAGCCACCGGCGACGGCCCTCGTAGCCGAAGTCGGGCGCACGGAAGCCCTGCGCGAACGAGGCCGCGAGCGGCTCGCCGATCGTGTGCTCGTCGAGTAGCTCGCGTACCGCGCGCGTGAGCGGCTCGTACACCGCGCTCTCGGCGACGTAGAGCCGCCGGTCGTTCGCCTCAGCCGCAGCGAGCATCCGATCGGCTTCCTCAACGCTCATCGCCATCGGCTTCTCTACGAGCACGTGCTTGCCGGCCTCGAGCGCGCGGATCGCCTGCGGCGCGTGCTGCGCGTGCGGCGTGCAGATGGACACCGCGTCGATCTCCGGGTCGTTGAGGACGTCGTCCAGGTCGGTGATCAGCCGGGCGTCGGTTCGCAGGTCGGAGGCTACAGAGCGAAGGTGCTCCTCGTCGTTGTCCACGAGCGCGGTGACCGACACCCGCCCAGCAAGCTGCTCAGCTGCCTGCGCGTGCCGGCTCCCCGCCCATCCGACGCCCACCACGGCGATGCGTACCATAGTCGTCCTCCCTCCTTTCCAGTGTACCGGCGGAGGAGCCCCGGTGTCGAACCGTGTATTCGGCCGATCGTGACGCGAGCGCAAAAGGTTGTGATTGCGCGTTTCGTCGCGGTGGCTCAGAATCACTCGAGCGAGGCATTCCAGTGAGTACATACGAGCGCGTCATCGAAGGCATCGTCCGGCGGGGGTATCGGCAGTACGACCAGGACTACGGGCTGATGCTCGTGCCCAAACGGATCCACCACCACACGGTCGACGTCCCCGACGGATCGTACCACGAGACGCGCGACTCGGCGTATTTCGCGCTCGCGCTTCTCGAATGGGCGCGGACGATAGAGGCGGAAGGGAGTGATTCCGCTCGCCGGCCGTCGTTTGCACCCGGCGAAGCCCCGCTTCCCACCACGGCCGCCGAGGCGCGCGAGATAGCCCGGGGCATCGTCACGGCGCTCCAGGCGAGCCAGACCGTCGACAATCGGGACGACCGCACATACGGGCTCTGGCACTACTACGCCGAACTCCCGGTTCGCGGGTGGGCGTACAAGGATTTCAACTGGGCCGATTTCATCGCGACTGCGCTCCTGCAGATCGCCGGACGCCACGGTGACGTGCTCGGCGAGCAGAGCATGGCCGAGCTGCGCGAGGCGGTCGACCGCGCCGCGACCTGCGTGCTCCGACGCAACGTCAGCGTCAGCTACACGAACATCTCCGCGCTCGCGACTTTTGTGCTCGCCGGCGCGGGCGAGATCCTCGGGCGCGGCGATTGCCTCTCCGCCGCGCGCGAGCGTGCTTCGGCGATGGCCGAGCTCGTCGTTGAGAACGGCATCGTCGACGAGTACTTCAGCCCCACCTACACCGGCGTGGCGCTGATGGGTCTCGTCTCGGTGCGCTCGTTCGTCGTCGACGAGGCGGTGCGCGGCGCCGCCCGCACGGTCGAGCTCCGGCTGTGGAGTCACCTCGCCGACGGATGGCACAGAGCCTCGCGCGAGCTCGCCGGGCCGCACTCGCGCGCGTACTCGGTCCGCATGGGCTTCTCCTGGGTTGCGGTTCTGCTCTATCGCGCGACCGCGGGTGAGCTCGACTGGCCGGAGGCGCCGGTGGGCGAGTTCCTGCAGGTCGCGTCGCTCATCCACGACGTCGAGCTGCCGCACGACCTCCAGCGACGCTTCACGGCCACCACCGTGCCGCGCGAGCTCGACGAGCCGGGCGAGGCGCACCCTTCGGACGCAGGACAGCGACGCACGCGCTACCATGCCGTGCTCACCGAACCCTGGACGCTCGGCTCGGTCGACCTGCAGGACTCTCGCACCGATCGTCAGAACCTCCTCGCGTACTGGCAAACCTCTGAGCCGAATCTGAACGGGCAGGAGAGCGGCTATCTGATCCTCAGGACGCGCACCGAGCGGGACGAGGGCGCCTTCGGGCTCTACGTCACCGCTTCGCAGTCCGGCGGCGACGCGCTCGCCGCGGTCTTCCCGGGCGAGTTCGACGACCCGAGCCCCATGCGGCCGCGCGACGGCGCCGACACCGGCTTCGTTGACACGGTTCTGCAGGTGGCGAACCCGGGTTCGCCGCTCGAGCTGCTGCGGTTGTCGGACGCATCCCGGTGTGAGTCGCTCGACGCGGAACCGGCCGCGACGGCGCTTGCGGCGACAGTCGCGTTCGAGGCAAGCTGGCTCGTCGTCCGCTGCGGCACGGTCGACTTCGCCTTGCGCGGCGTCGGCCGCGGCGGTCTCGCGGCTCCGGCGGTCACGGCAGGGCGCGGCGGCGCGGAGCTCGAGATCCGATGGGTCTGGTACGAGGGCGAGCGGCGGCGCGTGCGCTGGGCCGAGCTCGCGGGTTCGTGGTTCGCAGTGCTCGTGAGCCTCCGGGATCCGGCGGAGAGCTTCGACGCGTGGACCGGGCGGCTTTCCGCCTCGGCGGTCGATGCCCGGCACGATGGGGATGGCCGCGAGGTCACCGTGAGCGCGCATATCGGCACGACATCGGTCTCGGTCAGCCTCCCGGCGGAGGCACTTCCCATGGAGACGTTGTACGCGCGCTACCTGAATGCGTAGTCGGTCGAACGCTACGCGTGCGCGCCTGCCGCGATGCTCTGCCGGTACTGGGCCGGCGTGATGCCGAACTGGCGGCGGAACTGCTGGATGAAATACGAGGAGGAGTTGTAGCCCGATTGGGCGGCGATTTCCTTGACCGAGAGTCGGGTCTCGCGGAGCAGTCCTTGCGCGTGGACGAGCCGGCTTTCACGGAGGAACTCGACGAAGTTCACGCCGCAGAGATTCTTGAAGTCCCGGGAGAGCGTGCTGGGTGTAATGCGGAACTCATCGGCGATCGACTCGAGCGAGATCGGCTCTTCGAGGTGTCGCTGAATGTAGTCCTGGATCCGCCTGATGCGAATCAACCGGGTATCGCGCGCGGACTCCTCAACGCTCTCGAAGATCGAGCTTACGAGACGGACGAGCCAGTCGATAAACTCGCCCAGTCCGACGAACTCCTCCTCGAACGCCTGAAGGGATCGGTGCTCGCCCGGCAGGAAGGTGTGTCCTACCCGTTCGGCGTAGGCCGTGATGTCGTTGAGGATCGCCGCAAGGTAGAGACGACAACTCCGGGCCGCGTAGCGGCCGGTATGGAACTCGGCCGACACCTCGCGGAGCGTGCGTGCGACGAGGTCCCGGTCGCGCTCGTGGAGCGCCTCTGCAATCGTCTTGCGGAACGTGTAGGGAGCATCAGCCTCCGGTTCGGAGGTCGGAATGGTCTCAGCCGCGTCGATGATCGTACGGTCGAGAAAGAACGCGGAGCTCGCCGCCTGCTCGGCCTCGTGGTAGGAGACCGAGCAGTTCGTAGGGCTCGCCGTCCTCCGGCCTACACCGAACCAGTGTACGATGCCGAACTGGCTGTGCAGGTAGTCGGAGAGCGTCTTCGCGAGGTTCCCCCCGTCGGTCCCGATGGGCTTTGAACCGACAACGAGGATACCGAGCCGGTCGTCGC
>CAYWJH010000182.1:0-4658 GCA_964458555.1 uncultured Spirochaetaceae bacterium
CGGCGAGCGGCTCGCCGCTGTACTTTTTCCGCCATCTTCGCCAGACTCGTGCGAGGTGGACCGCACGCCGCGGTCCCGGGAGGAATCCGATGAAGGCGAGGAGTCTCTGGTACACGGGCCCGAGGGAGCTCGAAGTGCGCACGATCGATCTGCCCGAACCGGGCCCCGGCGAGGCGCTCGTCGAGGTCAGCGTCTGCGGCATCTGCACCTGGGACCTGCACATCTACTCGGGCGGGTTTCAGGACCACAAGCCGTTCCCGTTCTACTTCGGGCACGAGGGTATCGGCCGGATCGTGAGGTGCGGTCCGGGAGTCGACCTCCCGGAGGGCCAGCGCGTCGCGCTGCGCGAGAGCGCACAGGTCGGGAAGCAGGGCGGCGGCCACATGGCCGACTACTCGATCCAGGTCGCCGACTCGCTCATTCTCCTGCCCGAGGACGAGATCCCCGACCACGAGTTCATGGTCGAGCCGGCCGCCTGCTGCGTCAACGCGACGAACATCTCGCCGGTTCACCCCGGCGAGCGCGTCGCGCTCGTCGGCACCGGGTACATGGGCAGCATCTTGCTGCAGCTTCTCGCGATGGGCCCCTCGCGTGAGCTCGTGGTATTCGAGCGCCGCCAGGAACAGCTCGACTACGCGGGTGGCCACGCCTTCGATTCGCCCGTGCGCGTCGTGGACACGAGCGAGACGCCGGCGGCGGGGAGCTGGCTCGAGACCGAAGGGCCCTTCGACCTGGTCGTCGAGGCGACCGGCGTCGAGCCGGGCTTCCGGCTCGCGGACAGCCTGGTACGAACGGGAGGCCGATTCGTCGTCTTCAGCTGGCAGCACCACCCCTTCGAGTTCGACTTCGGGACGTGGCACGAGCGCGGACTGACGGTCCACAACTCCTCGCCCTCCGAGTCGTGGAACATGACCGGCTGTTTCGAGCAGGCTCGCGAGCTCATCCACACCGCGCGCATCGACCAGTCCGATCTCGTGACGCACGTGGGACGCCCCGAAGACGCGAAGGAGATCTACGAACACGGCCTCGCCAAGACCGACGGCTACGTGAAGGGTGTCATCCGCTGGATGCAGAGCTGACGAAGCTCATCAGTAATCGACGGTGACCGCCTCGTAGAACTCGAGCTCGGGCAATTCGATGCCGATCGTACCTGCCCGCTCGTCGTGGCTGAACTCAAGCTCCGCGCCGTCGCGCACGCGCTTCACCGCACGGGGCTCGCGCGCGTCGTTACCGCCGAGCGGCAGCGTCACCCGAAGCGGCCCGAGCCGCGGCGGCGCGAAGTACGACGTGCCGAAGTGGCCGCTGTTGTTGACGAACTGGAACAGGTCTCGGGCCGCCTCTCCGGCGGCCGCGCGCGCCGCTCGGGTGACCGTGACCGACGGCGGCATCTCGCCTTCCACCGCCGGCAGCTTACACACGCGCTTCAGCAGGTCGCCCACAAAGACGAGCGCGTTGTCGTATCCTTCGCGGTAGTAGAACCGACCGGGCAGCCAGGGGAGGTGTACGCCGTACCCCGACCCGTGCGCGTGGATCGTCACCCCCGGCAGCTCGGTGACGGTCTCCCAGTAGCACATCTCCGGCGGGCCAAAACGATGAGGAGGGATGAGCCGTCCGACTCCTCGCGTTCCGTCGGCGTAGCCGGCGAAGAGGAAGTGGTCGCCGGTCACGACGAGGTCGCGGTCGGCCATGGAGGGAAACTCGCGCTTGTCGGTAAGCTCGATCATCGCCGACCGCATGTCGTCACGTCGCGCGCGGATATCTTCCAGGCCGAGCGAAGCGAGCGCGCAGCGGTCGCGCCGCTCGCGATGCTCGTCCTCAAGACCGCTCTCGAAGGTCGCGATCACGCTCGCTCCCGATTCGGCGGCGCCGTCGACGGCCGCTGCGGCCTCGTCTGAGAGCGGTCGCGCGTTCGGGAGCACGATCGCCCGGTAACCGGACAGATCGACCTCGGTCAGCCGCTCGAGCGACACGGCGTCGAAGAGCAGGTGGTTCTCGGCGAGCAGCCGGAACCACCCGCGGTACTCGTCGCGATCCTCGCCCCGGACGAGAAGCACATCGGACCGTGGCCGCAGGGCGCGGTAGACGTCGTCGAAGTGGCGCTCGTGGAAGGCGAAGACGCGCTCGACTGGAGCCAGCCCCGAGCGGTCGCGGTGGTTGTCGAGCCGCCCGATGAGATAGTAGTCCACCGCCCCGCAGAAGGCGAGGTTCTGCCACAGACGCAGCTCCTGCTCGGCCGGGCTCACGGCGACGTGGCGGTAGGGAAATCCCAGGAAGTCGACGCTGGTATTGCTCGGCACGATCTGCGGCCATCCGGTGGCGACCAGCGCGGTGTTGTCGGCGGCGCTGTACTGCCAGTGCGGCAGGGGCCTCCCGATCTCCGTGTTCGATTCGCTGCGCGCGAAGCCGACCCCGTCGGCGTGGTTGCGGTCGATCGCGATATCGGGCCGTGCGTCGGTGATCGCGCGGACCATTGCCTCCTTCTCTTCCGCTGAGCGTCGGCCCTTGAACTCCAGGTAGCGACGGTAGACCGGGTCGGCCCGGTCTTCGGCGTCCGGCAGCTCGAGACCGAACCGGTCACCGAACATCCGACGGCAGTTCTCGCAGCGACAGATACCCAGGTACTCGTGGCTGTAGTTGCCGGTCTGAAATCCGCCCATGTTGAAGAAGACCCCGTCGACCGGGAGCTTCGTGATCGCCTCGCGGACGATCTGCGGCGCGTACACGCGTTGGTAGTCGCCGTTGATGCAGCAGTGGACGTTCCCGTTGTAGTCCTCGATACGGCCGCCTTCGTAGACCGACGCCCACTCCGGGTGCCGCTCGTAGAGCGGCCGGCGCACCTTGGAGAAATCGGTCCGCGCGATCACGCGGATACCGGCGTCGTGGCAAGCGTCGATGATCTGCTCCAGCGAGTCGCCGGTGAGGTAGGGACTCTGGTAGTGGAAGGGAAGCTCGGTGGGGTAGCTCGCGATGATGCCGGCGACGTTGATCATCGCGACCGTCGCGTGCATCTCCCGCATCGAGCGTGCGTATGCCTCCGCGGAGATGTCCGCCATGTCGATCTCGCGCAGGTTCGTCTGGATGAGCCTCCACGGATACCCGTCCCACCAATGTGCCATGCCTGTCTCCCTTCGCGCCTACGCGCCCGCGACCGCGGGTCGCGCATGCGCCTTGAGCGCCGCCGCGTGCCGCGCGTAGACGCCGTGCATGCTCTTCGCGTACTCCTCGAGGACACGGGCTCCGGCGCCGTCGGGATCCCCGCAGGCGAGGAGGCCACGAGCGACCATGAGGCGCTTGAGTTGCTCGTTTCGCTGCTCGTTATCGGTTTCGTGCGACGGGAGATCGCGCAGCGAGTCCGAAAGCGAACCGCCCGGCCGCCCGATCTCGGGCCAGCCGGCGAGGATGCGTTCGAACAGCGGTGCGGCGTCCGGCGTCGGTTGCCGCTCGAAGGCGATCGTGCACGCCCTCAAGTGAGAGAAGTCCGATGTATGGTCGAGCTCGCCGAGCTTGTCCATGATCGGGGGCACGGCGCGCGAAGACCCGGACGTCGCGGCGGCGACGATAATGCGGTCGAGCGGGCTCATCGACGCGCCGAACTGGCCCATGCCCTTGTAGTTCCACCCCTCGTCCCACTCGCTCGCTTCGATCTCATTCACGAGCAGGTCGATACCCGACGCATCGCCGAGCAGCGCGAGAATCATCGCGGCGCGGGTCGCGTAGTCGCGCTGGAACGGCGCCTCCGGATTCGCAGCGAGCCGCTCTCGAGCTCGCGCCAGCCCTCGCTGGAGAGCCGGAACCGCACGCGCCGGATCGGAGAAGAGGGTGGCGATCGCGACGAGGAAGCTTCGCACCGCGTTTGCGGCCCACACGATCCGCGAGTCGGGGATGGGGTGGCTGTCCTCCTGCGCGACGACCTCCGGCGGCACGATGCCAAGGTCGACGAGACGGCGCTGCAGCGCGCGTACATCGATCTCCCGGATCGGCCGGTCCGACTCGATCGCCTGGACCGCGGCGAGCGCGGCGGCGTAGCCCTGGTTCTGTACGTCGGGCTGCATGCGGATGACCGGGAGCGCGTCGCGGTGCGCGCCCACGGCGAGCCCGGTGACGAGCACACCGTCGAGCCCGCGCGGGATGAACGCGCGAAGCGGCACGTTCGCCCGAAGCAGCCCGTGATCGGGAGGTTGGACGAGGAAGACGGGATGAATCGTGAAGCCGTGCGTGTCGAAGTTGCTTTCGGTGATGACGACGGTGTCCGGAAAGGTGCGCGCGGTGAGGAAGTCGATGGGGTCGAGCGCTACCTCGCCCACGATCTGGCGCCGCTCGCGCGAGTCGATCATCCGCGCGAGGTCGAACTTGTCGCCGAACAGCCCCCGCGCGGTCACGTAGGCGCGGGTGACGTCGAGCGCGTCGGTGTCGTCGACGAAGAAGTAGTCGGTGTTCGTCGAGTGTGTCCCGGGGGTACGGTACGAGAGGCCGGTGCCCTGGAACGCGACGTGCGCGTGGCTGACTGTCGTCGTCTCGGCGCCGGCTGCGGCCGCGAGGTCACCGTTCCCGGTGCAGTCGATCGCAGCCTCGCTCTCCACCACCACCGGTCCGTACGGCGTGGTGACGAGCGCGCCGCAGACTCGGCTGCCGTCGCACCTGGCGGCTGCGTTCAGCGA
>CAYWJH010000183.1:0-4627 GCA_964458555.1 uncultured Spirochaetaceae bacterium
CCGGCGGGTCCGCCTCGCGCGCGGCGGCCGCGTAGCCGGCGAGCGCGGCGATCGCAAAGGTCTCGCCGAAGATGTAGCGGCGCTTGCGCACGGGGCGGCCGTCGCGAGTGAGGTGGAAGAACATCCGACCATCGGTATCGAAGCCGTGGTCACGGAGGAAATCGATACCGTGGCGCGACCACGCGAGCCACTCCTCGCGCGGCTCGACCGTGCGGTAGAGCTCGGCGAGCAGCCACGCGAAGCGCCCCTGATGCCACACCGCCTTGTCGGTGTCCATGAGCGACCCGTCGCGGTCGCGGATGAGAAGGTAGCCCCCGTGCTCCTCGTCGATCGATTGAGGGAGCCAGAAGGGAAGCGTGTCGTGGAGGAGTCCGTCGCGGTAGACCGCCGCGAGCTCGCGAAGCCGGTCGGGTGAGAGCGCCATGGTTCGATCATAGAGCGGCCGGCCGCCGCGCGCAAGCTTGTGCCGGAGCGGAAAACAGGCTAGTCTGACGCCATGATGATACGCGGCACGTTTCTGGACGAGATCAGCCACGACATTCCGCATCAGAACTGGGGGCCGGCCGAATGGGACGCGGATTTCGCGCATATGCGTGCGATCGGCATAGACTCGGTCGTGCTCATCCGGTGCGGCTATCGACGGTGGCTTACCTACCCGTCCGAGGTCGCGATGAGCGAGGAGGACGCGTTCGAGCCACCGGTCGACCTCGTCCGGCTCTTCCTTGACCTGAGCGCGAAGCATCGTATGTCGTTTCACTTCGGCCTCTACGACTCGGGGAAGTACTGGACGGCCGGCGACTACGAGGCGGAGGTCGAGCTGAACAGGCGGGTGATCGCCGAGGCGTGGACCCGCTACGGCGACCATCCCGCCTTTGCAGGCTGGTACCTCTCGCAGGAGTGCAGCCGGAAGATCGGCCGCATCACCGACCTCTACGCCGAGCTTGGGCGCACGTGTAAGCGCGTCTCCGACGGGTTGCCGGTGCTGATCTCGCCGTACATCGACGGGCCGAAGAACGTCGACCCGGACGCCGGGGTCACCGCCCGCGATTCGGGCGTCGACCTCGCCTCGCACGAGCGCGAGTGGGACGAGATCTTCGCGGGCATCTCCGGTGCGGTGGACACGGTCGCCTTCCAGGACGGGCACGTCGACTTCGCCGTGCTCGAGGACTTCCTGCACGTCAACAAGCGACTCGCCGATCGGCACGGCCTTGCCTGTTGGACGAACTCGGAGAGTTTCGATCGCGACATGCCCATCAGGTTCATGCCGATCAAGTGGGAGAAGCTGCTGTTGAAGCTCCGCGCCGCCGAGCGCGCCGGGATCACCCGGGCGATCACCTTCGAGTTCTCGCACTTCATGAGCCCGCAGTCGGCGTATCTCCAGGCCGGGCATCTCTACAATCGGTACCGCGAGTACCTGGAGTCGCAGCGATGACGCTCGAGACCGATGTCCTCGTCGTCGGCGCGTCAGCCTCCGGCGTGTGCGCGGCGGTCCAGGCCGCGCGGATGGGACGATACGTGGTGGTCTGCGAACCGGGCGGCTGGATCGGCGGGATGCCCACCGCCGCCGGCGTATCCGCGATCGACGGAAACCACAACCTCCCCTCCGGGCTCTGGGGCGAGTTCCGCGATGCGCTTCGCGCTCACTACGGGGGTGCCGATGCGCTTGCGACGGGGTGGGTCAGCCATACGCTCTTCGACCCGCGCGTGGGAGAGCGGATCATGCGCCGCTGGATCGCCGAGCTGCCGGGCATCTCGCTCGTGCACGGTGCGGTCTGCTCGCGCGTCATCCGCGAGCGAAACCGCGTGGCCGGCGCGGGGTTTGCCGGCATCGATGCGGCCCGACCGAGCGCGTCGCTCGGTGGCGCGCGCTGTCTCGCTGCCGGTGAGACGCTCGCGGTGCACGCGGGGATCACGATCTTCGCGGACGAATTCGGCGACGCGGTCGAGCTCGCGGGGCTGCCGTGGCGAACGGGGCTCGAGGCGCGGGAGGAAACAGGCGAGGAGCAGGCACCGGAGGCTGCCTACCCGCATCCGCAGGACCTCACGTGGGCCGCGACGGTGAGCGCCGCGCCCGGCTTCGCCGTCGACCTTCCCGGCCCGGTCTTCCCTCCCGGCGACGAATACGCCGGAATCCTCGGCGATCCGGCCATCGAGTGGGACCGACTCCTCGATTACGGAAGGTTGCCCGACGGCCTCCTCATGCTCAACTGGCCCACGCAGGACGTCCACGGCGACTACCTCGACGCGGCACGGCGGCAGGCGGTTCTCGCGTCGGCACGGGCGAAGACCTCGCGCCTCGTCGACGCGCTTCGAGCCGCGTACGGTGAGGACACGGTTGGCCTGCCGGATATCTACCCGGGTCATCTCGCGGCGATCCCCTACATCCGCGAGGCGCGCAGGATCCGCGCGATCGACACGCTCACCATCGGCGACCTCGAGGCCCCCGCGACGAGCCGCTCGCTGCGGACATCGGTCGCCGTGGGCGACTACCCGGTCGACCACCATCGAAGCCTGGATCCGAACGCGCCGCCGATCACCTTCCCTCGCGTCTGCGCGTTCGGGGTACCCTACGGAGTCATGGTGCCGTCAGACTGCGACGGCGTGCTCGTCGCGGAGAAGAGCATCGGCGTGACGGGACTGGCCAACGGGTGCACGAGGCTGCAGCCGGTGGTGATGCAGCTGGGTCAGGCCGCCGGCGCGGCGGCGGCGCTGTGCGTCGAGCGCGGCAGCGAGCCGCGGACGCTCGCCGTCGGTGACCTCCAGGAGGAGCTTCTCGTCGCCCACGGCTTCCTCGCGCCGGCGATGGACGCCCCACCCACCGATCACGGTTTCGCCTCGCTGCACCGCGCGATCGTCGCCGGCGACTTCGCGCTCGCGTATCTCAGCGAAGGGTGGGCCAACAAGGCGTTCGTGAGGCCGGAAGCGCCGCTCGAACCGGCTGAGGTTGCCCGGCTCGCCGCGGCCGGACGGCCGGCCAGACGAGGCATGACCCGCCGCGAGTACGCGACAGCGACCTACGGCAGGCGCTCCGCGTGACGCGGCTCGAACTCGGCGAACCTGAACGTGTTCGGGAACTGGTTCGCCATCCAGTCCTTCGGATAGCCGAGCGGCAGCGGCATCTTCTCGGTCAGCCGATCGCGCGCATCGGCGGGCAGGTCGAAGTCGCCGGCGACCAGGTTGTCCTCGAGCTGCTCGGGGGTTCGCGCGCCGACGATGGGTGCGCTCACGCGGCGGTCGCCCAGCAGCCACGCGAGCGACACCTGCGCCGGGGTCTTGCCCAGCTCCTCCGCGACGGCCACCACCTCGTCGACCAGCTCGAGCGACTCTTCCCACCAGTAGCGCGGGAGGTAGACGCGCGCGTTCTTCCCGAACCGGCTCTCCGGGTCGGGCTCGTCCTTCCCGCGGTACTTGCCGGTGAGCATGCCGCTCGCGAGCGGGCTCCAGCAGATCATACCCATCCCCTGATCGTCGCAGGCCGGGAGGATCTCCCGCTCGATGTCCCGGCGCAGCAGGTTGTAGAGGTGCTGGGCGGAGATGAAGGCGGGCCCACCCGAGGCCGCGCTCGCCGCGTTCGCCTTCACGATCTGCCAGCCGTAGAGATTGCTGCAGCCGATGTAGCGGACCTTCCCGCTCTCCACCAGGCTCGCGAGCGCGTCCATCGTCTCCTCGATGGGCGTGTACGGGTCGGGGCCGTGGATCTGGTAGAGGTCGATGTAGTCGGTGCCCATCCGCTCGAGGCTCGCGTCGCACGCCTCGTTGATGTGCTTGCGCGACAGTCCACGCGCGCTCGGCGCGTCGCCCGACGGGAACCAGCACTTGCTCGCGATTACGAGATCGTCGCGCTTCTTCCCCTTGATCGCCGTGCCGAGCATCTCCTCGGAGACGCCGCCGCTGTAGATATCCGCCGTGTCGATGAACGTGCCTCCGGCGTCGACGAACATGTCCACGATCCGCGACGAGGTCTTCTGGTCGCAGCCCCAATCCGCATTGCCGAACGTCATCGTCCCCAGGCAGATCCGCGAGAGGAGCAGGCCCGACTCGCCCAGGTATCGGTACTTCATGATTCCTCCCGCGGCCATGATACCGGGCGCGGGCCCGGCACGCTACTCCCCCGCGCCGGCGGCCACTCGGGATAGACGAGGTGCGGCTCCCGCCGCGTCAGAAACGCATTCGCCTCGACCGCGCAGCGTTCGAGGTACGCGTCCACGGGAAGCTCGCCGCGGCGAAGCTCGTCGCTCCCGGCGAGCAGATCGATGAAGCGGTGCTCGCCCGGCGAGGCCGGTTCGCGAAAGGCGAACTCCTCGTGCGTTCGGCGGATCGCGTCGAGAACCGCGACCCCCACGGCGTACGGGGCGAACCGGTCGCGGTCGAGCACGTGGAGCTCGAAACCCCGGCATACCTCGTGCGCGTACTTCGAGGCGGTCGGCCGAAAGACGGTGTCCCGCAGGGCGGCCCCGGCGAGCCGGCGCGGGTCCACCGCCGCGCGCACGCGCTCGCCGTCGAGCCAGGGAGCCCCGAAGAGCAGAAACGGCTTGGTGGTACCGCGCCCCTCGCTCACGTTCGTACCCTCGAGCAGACAGGTCCCCGCGTAAGCGAGCGCGGTCTCCGCCGTCGGGATGTTCGGCGA
>CAYWJH010000184.1:0-4582 GCA_964458555.1 uncultured Spirochaetaceae bacterium
CTAGACGATCCGTCGCGGTCGCCATGGTGCTGCTGGTTGCGGCAGGCATGGCGTTCGCGACCGGCGTCCAGGAAACCGGGCCGATCGATCGCGACACGCTGACCATCGGTATGGGCGCGGAGCCCGAGTCGCTCGACCCGGTGAAGATGACCAGCGCGCCCGCCGCCACCGTGGGTGAGCACGTCGTGGAGCGGCTCATCTACATGGAGGAGGACGGCGCGCTCACGCCGATGCTCGCGACGAGCTGGGACTCGAACGACGAAGGCACGGTATGGACCTTCGATATCCGCGAAGGTACGGAGTTCCACGACGGTGAGCCGCTGAACGCGGAAGCGGTCGCGGTCAACCTTCGGCGGTTCGTGAACCCGGATGTCGGAGCGGCCTACGCGTTCCTGCTCGGCACGGTCGAGCAGATCGAGGCGGTGGATGAATATACGCTGCAGCTCACGCTCTCGCAGCCCTTCGCGCCCATTCTGGCGCACCTTTCGCACAGCTTCGTGGGCATTGTGAGTCCGGCTCAGCTCGAAGACCTCGCGCCGGATGAGACGTTCGAGGTTCCCGTTGGGACCGGGCCCTACGAGATGGTCGAGTGGAACCGCGGCGAGAGCATCTCGCTTACGGTCAACGAGGACTATTGGGGCGACGTACCGCAGATCCCGAACGTGAACTTCCGGTTCATCCCGGAGTCCTCGGCGCTGATCGTCGCGCTCGAGACGGGGAACATCGACGCGATGATGCGCGTCCCGCCCCAGGAAGTCGATCGGCTTGAAGCCGATCCCAACATCGAGGTCGTGCGCCAGTCGAGCGTTCGCACCATCTACATCGGCTTCAACAACGTCCGCGAACCGTTCGACGACGAGCGTGTCCGTGAGGCGCTCAACTACGCCGTCGACAAGCAGGCGATCGTGGATGGGCTGTTCGAAGGGTTCACCGTCGCCGACGCACCGGTCGTACCGGCGGTCTTCGGCCACGAGTCGGTAGGGCCGTACGAGTACAATCCCGAGCGAGCTCGCGAGTTGCTCGCCGAGGCGGGATACCCCGACGGCTTCGAGATGACCATTCACCACCCGACCGGCCGCTACCCGCTGGACGCTACGGTCGCGGAGGTTATCCAGGACCAGCTCTCGGACGTAGGCGTCGAGGTCACGCTCGAGACTCGCGAATGGTCGAGTTACCTCGACTTTACGTCGCAGCCGCCCGAGGAGGCCGAGTACGACGCCTTCATGCTCGGGTGGGGTACCGTGACCCTGGATGCCGACTACGGGCTCTACGCGCTGCTGCACAGCAGGCAGTGGAATCCGAACGGAAACAACCGCGGCTTCTACCGAAACGACGAGGTGGACGACCTGCTGGACGAAGCACGCGTAACGACCGACCAGGATGCTCGCGAGGAACTGTACGCGCAGGCGATCGAGCTCATCTGGGATGACGCTCCCTGGATCTTCCTCTACAATCAGGGCCAGATCAACGCCAACCGCACCTACGTGGAAGGCCTGATCCATCACCCCCTGGAGAACCTCAGCGCCTGGGACGCTTACTTCGTAGAGGAGTAGCAATTCCCCCGCCGCCCGACGCGGGCGGCGAGGATTCCGTTTTCTGCGGAGCCGTCCCGCTGACCGGGACGGCTCCGCGCGTTTTCCCTGCCGGTACGGAGTCTCGTGGCGGCGGAGAAAACGAGCAACCAGGACCGGACGAGGAGAGCACGTGTATCAGTACATCATCCGAAGGCTGCTGCTCACCATCCCCGTCGTGATCGGCGTGTCCATCATCGTCTTCTCCATCATCCGGCTGATTCCTGGAGATCCCGCGCGCGCGCTCGCGGGAGTGAACGCGACGCCGGAGTACATTGAACAGGTTCGCGAGCGGTACGGGCTGAACGATCCGATCTACGTACAGTATTGGAACTTCGTGAGCGGCCTCGTGCAGGGCGACCTGGGCAGTTCCACCTTCAGCAATCGGCCGGTTACCACGGAGATCCGGGAGAGGTTCCCGCGAACGCTCGTGCTCGCGAGCGTCTCGCTCGTACTCGCGACGATCCTCGGGGTCTCTGCCGGCATCGTCTCCGCAACGCGGAGGAACTCGCTCTTCGACAACGCGAGCATGTTCGTCGCGCTCGTGGGGGTCGCCGCGCCGGTCTTCTGGCTCGCGCTCATGCTGCAGCTGCTCTTCGCGGTTCAGTTGCGCGTCCTGCCCGCAACCGGTATGGGCGGCGTCGAGCACCTCATCCTGCCGAGCATCACGCTGGGCATGGCGAGCGCCGCGCTGATGGCGCGCATCACCCGCTCGAGCGTGCTCGACGTGCTGCGGCAAGACTACATCACGACCGCGCGCGCGAAGGGCGTGGCCGAGCGCATGGTGATCTACAAGCACGCGCTCAAGAACGCGTTGATCCCGGTGGTGACCGTGCTCGGCTTGCAGTTTGGAATCCTGCTCGGTGGAGCGGTGCTCACCGAGACGGTCTTCGCGTGGCCGGGCGTGGGACGACTCCTCGTCGACGCGATCCTCCGACGCGACTATCCGGTGGTGCAGGGTACGGTGATGCTTCTCGCCTTTCTGTTCGTCATGATCAATCTCGTGGTGGACATCATCTACGCGTTCCTCGATCCTCGCATCCATTACCAGGGGAAGGAAGAGTCATGAGTGAAGCGCCGGTAATCCCAGCTGAACCTCAGGGCGAGGTGCAGCAAGAAGGCAGACAGCAGAGCGAGTTCCGCGCGGTGATGCGGCATCTGCTGCGCAACCGCGGTGCGGTCATCGGACTGGTGATCATCGGGCTCTTCGTCGTCGCCGCGCTCGGCGCCCCGCTGATCACGAATCAGAGTCCCACGGATACCTCGCTCCCCGACCGGTTGCAGCCGGCGAGCTGGGAGCACCTGCTGGGTACCGACGAGCTCGGGCGCGACCTGTTGACGCGCATGCTCTATGGGGGGCGAATCTCGCTCGGCATCGGGCTCATCTCGGTGGCGATCGGGATCCTGATCGGCGTGCCTATCGGCGCGGTGAGCGGGTACTACGGCGGCAAGCTCGACATCATCGCGCAGCGGTTCATCGACATCATGATCGCCTTTCCGGGGATTCTGCTCGCGATCGTCGTCGTCACCGTGCTCGGGGTGGGGGTGACGAACGTCATGATCGCCACCGGCATCGCGAGCGTACCCATCTACGCGCGGCTCGTGCGCGGGTCGGTCCTCGCGGCGAAGGAGCAGAGCTACGTGACCGCCGCGCAGGCGGCCGGCATCGGCGACTTCAGCATCATCTTCCGGCACATTCTGCCCAACAGCATCGCGCCGGTGATCGTCCAGAGCACGTTCCAGATCGCGACCGCGATTCTCTGGGCCGCCGGCCTCGGGTTCCTCGGGCTGGGCGCGCAGGCTCCCACTCCTGAGTGGGGGGCGATCCTCTCGAACGGCCGCGAGTACATCCGGACCGCCCACCATCTGACGACGTTCCCCGGGCTCGCGATCCTGTTCATGGTGATCGGCTTCAACCTGGTCGGCGACGGGCTGCGCGACGCGCTCGACCCCAAGACACGGTGAGAGGACAGCATTGACCATGGAGAACCTGCTCGAGATCCGAAATCTTCGTACGAGCTTTCAGACCGAGGACGGTCGCGTCCAGGCGGTTGACGACGTCTCGCTGTCGATCAAGCCGGGAGAGGTCGTGGGCCTCGTCGGCGAGAGCGGCTGCGGTAAGACGGTCACCTCGCTCAGCATCCTCCAGTTGCTCGCGACCCCTCCCGCGTCGATCGACGGCGGCGAAATCATCTTCAACGGGACCGATCTTCTGAAGCTCTCGCCGGAAGAGCTTCGCCGCATCCGCGGGAACGACATCGCCATGATCTTCCAGGAGCCCATGACGAGTCTGAATCCCGTGTTCACGATCGGGAACCAGCTCATGGAGGCGATTCAGCTCCATCAGCAGCTCACCGGAAGCGCACTGCGCACTCGCGCGATCGAGATGCTCAAGCTCGTTGGCATTCCCCGCGCAGAGGAGGTGATCGACGAGTACCCGCACCGCTTCTCCGGCGGTATGCGCCAGCGCGCGATGATCGCGATGGCGCTCAGCTGCAATCCCAAGCTTCTGATCGCCGACGAGCCGACGACGGCGCTCGACGTCACGATCCAGGCGCAGATCCTGAAGCTGATGCAGGAGCTGCGCGGTCGCATCCAGACCGCGGTGCTGTTCATCACCCACGACCTGAGCGTTATCGCGGAGATGGCCGACCGCGTGCTCGTCATGTACGCCGGGAAGGTCGTGGAAAAGGCCGATGTCTTCACGCTCTTTCACGAGTCGCAGCACCCCTACACGCAGGGGCTCATCCGAAGCCGCCCGGCGATCGACACCGAGCAGGACCGCCTGCTCTACATCCCGGGAAACGTCCCGAATCCGCTCGAAATGCCCGGCGGCTGCCCCTTCCATCCGAGGTGTCCGCACGCGATGGAGATCTGTCAGGGCGCGATGCCGCCGCGACGCACGCTGAAGGACGGCCACGCGGTGAGCTGCTGGCTCCACGAGGACGTGCCGGCCGACCAGACCGCTCCGCTGCACCGCGTCGCGGAGAGCGGCGATCCAATAGGCGCCT
>CAYWJH010000185.1:0-4575 GCA_964458555.1 uncultured Spirochaetaceae bacterium
ACGCGCGGAATCGGGCGAGGCTTCGTGCTGATGCCGTCGGCGTGCCCGTACGGACGCTTGATCTCGACGCGGGCGCTGCGCAACTACGCGCTCATGATCGAGCTCGCTCGGGCGGGCTGATCCGGCCACCGGGGGCTGTCGCCCCTCGCGCGAATCGGCTACGCTCTTTCCATGATCACGACCCTCTCCAACACCGCCACCGGCTGGACCCTTGCCGTCGACGACGCCCCCTTCTTCGTGAAAGGCGCGGTAGGCTATGAGAAGCTCGCCCGTCTCGCCGAGCTCGGCGCGAACGCGGTGCGCCTCCCGGCGCTCAACCGCGACGCGCTCGACGAGGCCCACGCCGCGGGTCTCGCGGTCCTCGCGAATCTCCGCGTTCGTCCCGAGCGCGACGGCATGAATTACGACGATGAGGCCGCCGTGGCAACACAGCACCGCGAGCTCATGCGGCAGGTGGCCGAGCTTAAGGACCACCCCGCCATCTTCATGTGGTGCGTCGGCAACGAGCTCGACCACATCCCGGGAAATACCGACTTCAACCCGAAGGTGTGGCCGGCGGTCAACGCGATCGCGCGCGAGATCCACGTGATCGACCCGGACCATCCGACGATGACCGCCGTCGGCATGGGCCGATTCGGGAAGGTCGCCGGGGTCGTCGACGCGTGCCCCGACCTGGACCTCATTGGCATCAACGCCTACGCGGACATCGACCGGGTTGACGGTCTGCTCGGCGAGAACGGGTGGACGAAGCCGTACCTCTTCACCGAGTGGGGGATGAGCGGCATGTGGCAGCGCCCGAAAACGCCGTGGGGCGCGGCGTTCGAGGAGAGCACGTCGGTGAAGGCGGAAGACTACCGACGCCGCTACCGCACGGCGATCCTCGAGCACCCCGACCGCTGCCTCGGCGGCTTCGCCTTCTACTGGGGGTGGCGCCACGAGAACACGCTCTCCTGGTACAACACGTGGGACCCCGACGGTCGCGAGATGGAGACGGTGGAGGTGTGGCGGGAGCTCTTCACCGGGGAGCCGGCGGACCCCCGCCTCCCTCACCTCTACGGCGTGCGCCTCAATCGGTTCATCGCCCCGGACCCGGTGATCGTCGAACCCGGCGAGCGCGTTCCGCTCGAGGCGCTCGCCGACGAGAACGCGGCGCTGCCGGGGATGCGGCTGTCGTTCGAGGTGCGCCCGGAGGTCGAGTACGGCGCCTACGCAGGATCCGGCGAGGTGCTTCCGGAGGTCGTGCCGGGGTGCATCGATGGGACCGATGGGCTGAAGGCGGTGCTTCGGGCGCCGGGCGAACCGGGCGCCTACCGCGTATTCGCCTACCTCAGCGACAGCAACGAGCGATTCGCGACCGCGAATCTGCCGTTCCACGTGGGACCGTGGTAGCCGGGCTCCACGGAAGCGCGAGGACCGTCCGGCCCGATTCCTTGAAAATACACCACGACGTGGTATATTTTCATACTATGATCGCTCGTGTTTTCTTACAATCGCTCCAGGAGATGCTGGCCGTGTTTCCGGTTGTGGCCCTTGTCGGACCGCGACAGGTCGGGAAATCGACCCTGGTTCTTCAGGAGTCGATCGCTCGAACCAGGCGCTACACGACCCTGGACTCCATCCCGGACCGGACGTTCGCCGAGTCCGATCCAGTCGGCTTTCTCTCCGATCCCGCACCGACCACGATTGACGAAGTCCAGCTCGTACCGGATCTCCTTCGCGAGATCAAGCGAAACGTGGACCGTGACCGTACGCCCGGGAGATACCTCATCACCGGCTCAGCCGATCTCAACTACGCCACGGATTTGTCGCACGTACTTGCAGGGCGGGTGGGTCTTGTCGAACTGCCGCCGATCACCCTGTTCGAGCGGTATCGCGCCGAGGGCGGCTCGGAACGCCGACCGGCGTGGGTATCGTTTCTCGAAGAGGGCCCCGCAGCCCTCCCTGCGATCACCCGGAAGCCGAGCGTAACGCCGTTCTCCTGGCACGACCTCGCCGTCGGCGGGTTTCCCCTGAGCATCCTGGCTCAATCCAATCGGGCTCGGGAGCTCTGGCTCGACTCGTTTCGGACAACGTTCCTCGAGCGGGATGTCAGGCGGCTCTCCGAGATCGGCGATCTCGTGGGTTTCTCCCGCCTGATGCAATTGTCGGCGGCACGAACCGCAGGAGTGCTGAACCAGGCAGGGCTGGCCCGGGACGCCGGCCTGAAGCAGCAGACCGCCGGACGGTATCTGAGTCTCCTCGAAGCCGGACTGCTGATCCGTCGCGTTCCCGGATGGTTCTCGAACATCGGGAAACGAATCGTCAAGTCGCCCAAGCTCTACTGGCGTGACGCCGGAGTCGCATCGTTTCTGTCCGGAATCGGGGCCGAGGACATTGAGCGTCATCCGTTGCGGGGAGCCCTGTTCGAGACGATGGCGATCGAGGAGCTCGCGGCGCTCCTGCCGGTCTACCTCCACGGCGCACGACTCTACCACCTTCGCACGCACGACGGATTGGAAGTCGACGCGGTGGTCCAGCACAGGAACCGGCTCTACCCGTTCGAGGTGAAGGCCCGCAGGACCGTCTCCGCCGGCGACGCGAAGGCGATCGAGCGCTGGATCGATCTCGCGGCGAGCACGACTCCGACACCGGCAGCATGGGGCTGCGTCCTCTACGCAGGGACTACCGTTCAGCAGCTGAGCCGGCGGGTCTGGGCTGTGCCGCTCGTGTGAACGATCGGCATCGTGCTCGCGGGTGACGCCTCACTCCAGCCCGATCACCCTCCCCGTCCGCACCGACTCGTCGGCCGCGAGCACGATTCGCAGGATGTAGCCGACCACGAGCTTGCGCGAGGCCGATGTCGCGAGCGCGACGATCCCGACGCGCTTCCCCGGCCACCGTCGGCCTGCTACACTGACCGCGTGAACAACAAGACGATCCACATCACCGACGAGCTCTACCGTTACCTCCTCGACCACAACCTGCAGGAGACCGACGCGCAGCGCGCGCTTCGCGAGCACACGCAGAGCATGGCCGAATCGAGCCTCCAGATCGCGCCGGAGCAGACGAGCCTGCTCCAGATGCTCGCGCGTCTGGTCGGCGCGAGGCGCACGCTCGAGGTAGGCGTGTTCACCGGCTACAGCGCGCTCGCGGTCGCGCTTACGCTTCCCGCCGACGGCACGCTGGTCGCGTGCGAGCTCAACCCCGACTGGATCGCCGTGGGCCGTCCCTTCTGGAGACAGGCGGGTGTGGAGGACAGGATCGATGTACGAATCGGCCCGGCGCTAGACTCGCTCGACGCGATGATCGAAGCCGGCGAGCACGAGTCGTTCGACTTCGCCTTCATCGACGCGGACAAGCCGAACTACGTGCACTACTACGAGCGCGCGATGACGCTGGTGCGCCCGGGCGGGGTGATCGCGGTGGACAACACGCTCTGGCAGGGGAAGATCGCGGTCTCGACGCCGGACGAGCACACGGCGGCGATTCAGGAGCTCAACGACCGCGTGTACGGCGACGAGCGCGTCCATCCCGCGCTCGTGAACGTCGGCGACGGTATGACGCTCGCGCTGAAGAAACGGGAAGACCAGGCGTGAACGCGGGAGGAGCACCGATCGCGCGACAGGTCGCACGCCTGCGCGAGATCGCGAAGCGAGTGCGGGACCTGGCCTGCGATCCGATTCAGGACGAGAAGCGCGATCTGTGGCGGCGTCACAATTCGCTCGAGCAAACGCGGCCGCTCATCTACGTCCGGGCCTTCGCGTGGCGCGAAGTCGTCTCGCCCTCGCTCGAGCACGTCTGCACCGACCCGCTCTACGCCGCGATGGAAGACGCGCTCCTGCAGCTCGAGTTTCGCGGGACGACCGGCGACGACTACGTGGTGGAGCGACACTTCCCGCTCGCCGCGATCCTCGCCTACCCGAAGGACCGCTCGCGCCGCTGGGGACCGTCGATGGAAGAGGTCCGCGACACAGCGAGCGGCGCCTTCCTGACCACCCCGTGCATCGGCAGCGAAGCCGATCTCGACCTCCTGCGCGCGCCACGACACGAGATCGACGAGCCGGCTACGCGCGAACGATGGATGCGCGCGAGCGAGGCGATCGGCGACATCCTGCCGGTGGTGGTCAACCGCTTTCCGCTCTACATCGATTTTGAAGGCGACGTGTCGACCGATCTTGCGAAGCTGCGCGGACTCGAGCAAATGATGCTCGACATGTACGACAATCCCCGGCTCCTCCACCGCCTCGCGGCCTTCCTCCGCGACGCGACGATCGCGGTTCAGGACGAAGCCGAGGCTGCCGGCGACCTGCGCATGATCAACTCGTCCAACCAGGCGATGGCCTACGGCGGGGGAATGGCCGACCCTACCGACGCCGAACGGCCGGCGCGGATCGGCGAGCTCTGGGGCTTCCTCGCGGCGCAGGAGTTCGCGCTCATCTCGCCGCAGATGCACGATGAGTTCCTGCTCGAGTACCAGATCCCGATCATGCAGCGATTCGGGCTGTGCGCTTACGGATGCTGCGAGGACCTCTCTGCGAAGATCGACATCCTGCGCAGAATCCCGAACCTCAGACGAATCGCGATCACGCCGTGGGC
>CAYWJH010000186.1:0-4530 GCA_964458555.1 uncultured Spirochaetaceae bacterium
GAAGCGACGGGATCTCGTCAAACAGTTGGAAGAGGCTGGTTGCTTGCTGATCCGAAACGGCGGCAAGCACGACTGGTATCGGAATCCGAAGACCGGAATGTCACAACCCGTTCCGCGGCACCGGGATATCAGCGAGCGAAGTTCGCTCTTCCGTGGACTATCTGATCGCGGCCATTCGGCGTGACCCTGAAGACCTTCACTCCGACAGAGATCTCCCCCCTGCCCGACTCAACGTCTGCCCATCAGCACCTGCGAGAGCTGGTGACCCTTGTGAGTCATTGAGCCTTCCGCGAGCCGCTTGAATCCGTTCTGCTCGTAGAAGCGGATCGCGGCTTCTTTGTCGCCGTTCACGTGGAGATAGAGCGCGCCGTGCTCGGCGGCGACCTGATCGATGATCTCGCCGCCGAGTCCCTGTCCGCGATACTCCGAGTCCACGGTGATCGTGTGGACGTAGTAGCCGGACTCGTCCTCAACCGCGGGCATCATCTTGTCCATGCGAATGAAGAGCGGCATCCGAGAGAGGAACCGAAAAAAGCCCATCGACCTTGCGAAGTCCTTGCCCGATTTCTGATCGATCTCGGTTCGATCCGGCCATCGTGCGTAGCGCAGCGGGTGTAGCTGGATTCGAAGTAGTTGTTCCCGAGCTGAAGCATGCCTTCGATCACGCCAACCGCGTCCTTCCCGTAGACGAGGGTGTTGAAGACCGGATCGGACTCGAATATGAGCCGGGCGACGGTGTGCCGATCGTGCTTCTCACTCGCGTAGCACTCAAGGCCAATAGCCATGGTCATCGACTCCTGCGAAGCGACGTGCCCACGCGGGGGCTGCCCGAACCACAGGAGGACAATCGGACTGGCGAACTGTCGCAACCGATGCTATCTTCTACACATGAAACGTACAAATCTTGTGTTGGATGAGGAGAAGCTCGACGAGGCCAAGGCCGTCTCAGGCAGCCGCACCTACTCGGAAACGGTGAATATTGCTCTGGAGGAGTACATCCGTCGGCATACCTTTGCACAGATCGACACGTTTGCCGGGACTGGTGTATGGGATGGTGATCTGTCAGCGATGCGGGAGGACACGCCGAACAGTGTTTCTCGTTGATACCTCCGCATGGATTCGCCATTTCTCTCGATCGGATGCGTTTGACATGCGAACTATCTGCTCGCCTGACGATCGGGTTCTGTGTCTTCCGGTCTATCAGGAGTTACTCCAGGGAATCCGCGAAGAGCGAATCTATCGGCGGATCCAACACACCCTGAGAGCAGCTCAGATCGTGGAGAATCCGATGGAACTCGGGCTCTTCGAAGAAGCAGCACAGCTCTACCGTCTCGCCCGACGACAGGGAGTCACTATTCGTTCTTCCGTGGACTGTCTGATCGCGGCGACGGCGATCCGGCATGACCTTGTAGTCCTTCACTCCGACAGGGATTTTCCCCTACTCGCCCGGGTCTCTGCTTTGCGGGAACAGCAGGTGTAATTGCTATGACTTCCATGGGGGCTCCAGGAGCCCCGTACCGCAAGGCCTTGTCCGAAAGTACCTGAAAGCTGGTACAGGGCCGAGCCTGGCCCTCGGACCAGGCTCACGGATCAAGGCCGCCACCGGGCCTGGTTACTCGAGGAGAGCCGAGAGAGAAGATGCTTCGACTCGCGCCGACCAGGAAGATCGCGTTTCCCATTCCACCGAAGCGCGCGACGAGCACTCGTTGCCCAAGAATCGCGGCCGCCGTCAGAACGACGAGGAGTCCAACTACCGCCGTCCACTTCCAGAACCCGGCTTCGGGGCGGACTTCATCCACCACGACCTTCGCGGAGCCGCTGGTCATTCGCCCGAAGAGCGCCATTTTCACGAGCATCCCCGCCGGTGCGATTGCGGCCACGGCGATCGCCTGCGCGAGTGCGCCGCCACCGAACTGCAGCCGGGTCAGACCGTGGATAATCATCCGGCTTCCGGCGGTACCGGCGATGATCACCGACATCGTGATCGCGATTCCGCGGTCGGCGCCCGAAACGAGTGGACCGATCGACGAGAGAATCGGGACTATGATCGGGAAGATCAGCGTGATTAGGACCTGCGTATCGCGGGTCATCGCACGGCCGATCTGTCGGGTGAAGGCGGCACGCGCGGTTCGCGCGGCAATCGGGACGGGCAGCGCGTAGAGCGCGGTGCCCAGACTCGGCAGCCAGAGAGGCACTGCGGCGGAGCCGGCGGCAGCCGGGCAGAGCATCGTCAACAGTAATGCCGGAGCTGTAGGAAGCGGGACGACGGAGAAGACACGCGTGAAGCGCGCGCCACGGCCTTCAGTTCGTCGTAGCTTCTCGAGACGTTTTCGACGGTAGGCATGTGCGAGCTATACGCGGCGCGAAGAGGGATGTTCCATCAGTATTTGTGCTGATTCGAGGTCTCGTGGCGGATTATCGCCTGTCCAGCACGACGTCGATCCCCGTCAGCACAAGATCGAGCGCCGCCGGCGGGAGTTTGCCCGTCCGGTCGGTCAGATGGGTTCGGTCGAGCGTGATGATCTGCGACACGTTGGCGATTGAGTCGCGTGGGAGCCCGGTTTCCGCGGTGCGGAGCAGCTCATTCCCCGGCGCTGTCTCCCACGTGACATTGCTCGTGAGCGCGACGCAGATCACCGTGGAGATGCGGCTCCGGTTGACCGGATCTCCCTGGACCACTACAACCGGCTGGCGGAGGCCCGGCCCTGATCCGCTCGGGAGTTCGAGATCTGCCCACCATACTTCTCCCTGTTCGGCGGTCACCAGTCGGAACGCTCGAGCCGCCGTCGGCCTGCTGCCACGGCGAAGCTGTCGGGGCGTTCCTCGTCGAGCGCGACGACCACACGGTTCATCGATTCAGTAACCCGGTCGGGCGCGTGCCGTGCGACGTACTCGGCAAGCGCCCGAGCGTAGAGGTCGCTTCGGCTTCGGTGCGCCTCGGTCGCCAGTCGCTCGGCCTCTTCGAAAATGCGATCGGGGATCGATACTGCGATCTTCATACCATGAGTATAACGGACCCTCAGCCGCCCGTCCGCGCCACGACGCGCGCGCATTCCGAACCCTTTCCCATTCCCGCTCCCGTGATGTAGGCTGACCGCCACGATGGACCACGTCGTTCTCATCCTTTCCATCCTCATGGTCACACTCACCGGTGCGGGCACGGCAGCGGCACTCGTCCTGCACCTCAGGCTGCGCAGTCGAATTACGCACGAGGTAGCCGTGATCGCCGCGCTCTTCCTGATGTCGCTCCTCGTGGGGGTTCTCTCCGCCTACCTCCTGGTGATCCTGCCCCCGGAGCGCTATCCAACTGCGGTTTTCGTAATCATCGGGACGGCCCTGGGAGTTCTGGTGTATTCCGGGCTTGGCGCGCTGCTGCGATCAGTGCAACCAAAGCGGACCTGGCTCCATCTCCTGGTGCTCGCGCTGGCGATTCTGGCGCAGGTGGGACGCGCGACAATCGGCCTCACCGGAGTGACGGAGTTGCTCGAGGCAGTGCGGCTCCCGGCGATCGGCGCGATGTCCGTGTTCCTGTTGTACGCCGGCGTGGTGTCGGTGCGCGCGGCCCCGCGGATCGCCTCGGCTACCGCGTCGTCGCTCATCGGGCGACTCGGATGGCTCCTCGTCGGCTTTGCACCCGCTTCCACGCTCGTGTACGTGCTGCTCGCGGTGATACCGCGGAGTTACCGGCCGCCGGTATCGCTCGACTTCGTGTTCGCACTCCTTTGGAGCGTGATCCTCATCTCCGTCTTCGTGCGTTACCTGCTCAAACCCGAAAAAGAACTGGAAGACGGAGTCTCGCCGGAGTTTTGTGACGCGCACGGGATCACCAAACGCGAGGCGGAGGTGATCGCGCTCGTCGCCGAAGGTCTGAGTAAAAGCAGATCGGGGAACGACTCTTCGTCTCTCTCGCCACAGCGCGCACGCACATCTACAACATCTTTCGCAAAACCGGCGCGACCAGCCGGGTAGACCTGCTCCGGATCATGCTTCACCGCCGGCGTTGAGCCTCAGCCGACCGACGGGTGGAGGCGAGCTCGCGCAGGCCGCAACGCGACGGATCGACCGAGCGGTCCGACAGGATCGATCGGGACGAGCTCGTGCGGACCGCAACCGAGGCCGGGATCGATCAGCGCGCGATCGAGCGTGCGGCCGCGGAGTACGAGCTCGTCGGCGACCGCACGAAACGATCTCGCCGCGCTCTCGGACGAAGCACGCGACCGCGTCGCGGCGGAGGTCGAGTCGGCGATGGACGCGAGTACGCGGGCGGTCGTCACGCCGGCGGGCATTCGGCTCGCGTCGTCGGGCGCGGAGCTCCGAACCACGGGCCGACGCACGAGCGTCGACGTGACCGAGGCTGACGGAACGATTCTGCGGATCATTCGTGACGACCTGTCGAATCTCGCGGCCGGAATCATCGGTTCGTCAATGGTTGAAGCCCGGGCGCTCGTCAGACGTCTCCGGCGCGAACGCTCGGCCTCCATGGAGCGTGCAGCCGACCGGATAGCCTGGGCCATCGAAGCGCGCGTGACG
>CAYWJH010000187.1:0-4432 GCA_964458555.1 uncultured Spirochaetaceae bacterium
ATCGTGGATGAAGCCGCTCGAGTCGGAGAAGGTGATCGGGATTGCGCCGAGCTCGATGAGCTTCTGAGCGGTGTACTGCGCGACGTTGCCGGACCCGGAGATCACGCAGCGTTTGCCACGAAGCTCCTCGCCGTCGGCTGCGAGCATCTCCTGCGCGAAATAGACCGATCCGTACCCGGTCGCCTCCGGTCGGATCAGGGATCCGCCCCAGCCGAGTGCCTTGCCGGTGAGGATCCCGGAGAACTCGTTCGCCACACGCTTGTACTGACCGAAGAGGTAGCCTATCTCGCGCCGGCCCACGCCGATGTCGCCCGCGGGAACGTCGGTATCCTTGCCGATGTGGCGCGCGAGCTCGGTCATGAACGACTGGCAGAAGCGCATCACCTCCGCGTCGGACTTCCCCTTCGGGTCGAAGTCGGATCCGCCCTTACCGCCACCCATGGCGAGCGTCGTCAGCGAGTTCTTGAACGTCTGCTCGAACCCGAGAAACTTGAGGATGCTCAGGTTGACGGTCGGGTGAAACCGCAAGCCGCCCTTGTACGGTCCGAGCGCGCTGTTGAACTGCACCCGGAAGCCGCGGTTGATCTGAAACTCTCCGTGGTCGTCGACCCACGGCACGCGGAAGATG
Organism: uncultured Spirochaetaceae bacterium; assembly: GCA_964458555.1. Taxonomy (GTDB): domain Bacteria; phylum Spirochaetota; class Spirochaetia; order DSM-27196; family SLST01; genus SLST01. Next base: position 629 of record CAYWJH010000187.1, read on the forward strand.
ATGGCTCGCTCGGGTTCGACGATCCGCTCGAGTATGCGTTCCGCGCGATACTCCGGGTGCGCTTCAATGACGGGAACGAGCGACTCGAGGACTTCGTGCACCGCCTGGAGGAACTCGCGTTCTCCGGCGTTCCTCCGCCCGGTCGTCTCGAGAACCGTAGACACATATTCCATAGTGGCCCCTTTCGGTCACGCAGTGTACCCGCACGGGCTGGCCGTTGCGATAAGCTACTCCTCGATGATGATCGCGTCCGCGGGGCACTCGTCGGCCACTTCGCGCACCGCGTCTTCGAATTCGGCGGGTACGTCCGGTGTCTTGGCCTCCGCGACTTCTTCGCCCATGTCGAATACCTCGGGTACGTCGTTCACGCACGTCATGCAGACGGTGCACAGATCCGGGTCAACTTTGACTTTCATGAGAACTCCTTGTGTTCGGGATGAGTCTATACCTGGACGCTACGATGAACGGGGCTCTACGTCAACGCCCCTGAACCGTAGTCGATCCTGGGGGCCGTCAGCTCCCAAACGGGCCGATGCGGAAGGTGGACTGCGTCATCCTGATTGACTACCGTTGTCGAGTACGGAGGGAGAAGCGATGCGCGGCAACGAACTGTACGATCGTGTATACGGCTGTCTGATAGGCTCGGCGATCGGGGACGCCATGGGTGGGCCGGTCGAGCTCCTGGACCATGACGAGATCAGCGAGCGTCACGGTCAGGTGACCGATTTGTTGCCGTACACCATCGAGCCGAACGCGCACGGACCGTGGGGAACGCATGCCGGTGTCTACACCGACGACACGAGACTCGCGAAGATCCTCGCGAGCGCGATGATTCGCCAGCAGCGCGTTGCGACCGACCGCGATGTAGCTGCGGAGATCATCCGGATGTTTCACGAGTCCGATGAAGGCCTTCCCAGAGAGTTCATGGAGGAGTATTCCATGAAGGCGGTCTTCGGAGACGAAAAACAGGTCTTCGGCGGACAACCGACCAACGGCGGGATCATGGCAATTGCGCCGTTCGGGGTCGTGAACCTCGCCGATCCCGAGAAGGCTCTGTCGGACGCGTTCCGCGCCATGTTCTTCGTCGAAGGTTACTCCCGCTACTCGGCCGGGATGGGCGCCGCAGCCATCGCGGCGGCCGGGAAACCCGGAGCGACGCCGGAGTCTATCGTCGGGGACATGCTCGAGGCGGTTGCGCAGCACAAAAAGCGGGTGGAGGGTCCGCGCTGGCAGCGCTCTCACATGTACAGCGCGGTGGCACAGAAGAACGAGCGGCTGATCGAACGGGCGGTCGAGATCGCGTCGCGACACGGCAACCCCTCGAGCCTGAAACAGGAGTTGATCGACGCCGTCGGGCAGCAGTTCTTCGCCGATGGGAGCGAAACGCTCGCAATCGCGATCGCGATGGTGGTTGCGAGCCAGGGTGATTACGTGAGCGCGGTGCAAGGCGCGGTGAATCTCGGACGCGATAACGACAGCTCCGCGTGCGTGACCGGTGCCATAACGGGAGCGCTGCACGGCGCATCCGTGATTCCCCGGAAGTGGATACGGGCCGTGGAAGCCGCGAACGCCGCTCCGACGCTCGAGCAGGTGTCCGACGACCTCACCGACCTCGTGGTGAGCGAACACTCGCGTCGCCGCCGGCACGTCGAGCACCTGGACGCCCTTCTGTAGACCCAGAAAGGAACAGCGTCGCGCTTCGCTCGGCAGCTCGCCGCCTGCGTCGTCTCGCTCAACGTACCGCGGCGAGCACCTCCTCTACGAACGCCTCCGCCTTCGTCCTGATCTCGTCGCGGATCGGACGTACGTAGTCGAGTTTCTCCTTCTTCGTTCCGGTCGCTTTCGACGGGTCGGGGAAGGGCCAGTGGAGCCTGCGCTTCTCGGCGGGGAAGATCGGGCAGCGCTCGGCGGCTTCCTTGTCGCAGACGGCGATGACGTAGTCGAAGCGCTCGCCGGCCTCGTGGAGGTCGTAGACGCTTCGGGTCTGCTTTCCCGTTATGTCGATCCCGTGCTCTTTCAGGAGCTCTACCACGGTGGGGTTGAGCGCGCCCGGCTCGATCCCCGCGCTCATCACCTCGAGGCGCTCGCCCGCGGCGTGTCGGATATACTCCTCGGTCATCTGGCTGCGGGCGCTGTTGTGGATGCAGATCGCAAGGACGCGTGGTTTACCGCTCATGGCGGGCTCCTTCGGCGTGCTGCGCCCGGTAGTGCTCGACGAACTGCTTCACTTCTTCGCGGATCACGTTTCGCACCTCGATCGTCCGCTGCAGGATCTCCTCGTCGGTGCCGGTGAAGCGAGCGGGATCCGGGAAGGGCCAGCTCAGGCGACGAACCGGGCCGGGGAAGACCGGGCAGTTCTCCTCGGCCTCGCGGCTGCAGACGGTGATCACGTACGCGTAGGTCCGCCCCGCGCGGTAGAGATCGAAGACGCTCTGCGGAACCTTGTGCGAGATGTCGATGCCGTCGTCGGCCATCGCGCGAACGACCACCGGGTTGAGCATACCCGGCTCGAGGCCCGCGCTCTCGACCTCGAACAGATCGTCTGCGTATCTGCGCACGTACGCCTCGGCCATCTGGCTTCTCGCGGTATTGTGCACGCAGATGAAGAGCACACGCTTCTTCGTTTCCCGGTCCATCACATCCTCCCCTCTTTGATACTCGCGCGGCGAGTAGCCGGCGGTGTAGGTTACGACGCAGCGTCCGCCCTCCCGCAGATCGAGCCGCCAGCGAAGTCGATCCCGGTCGTGCAGCCACTCGCCGTCGTCGGCCGGGATCGCGCGAACCGACTCGAGTACCGCCGTCGCAAAGCCGTCCGACGAGAGCCGGTAGAAGCGCAGCCTGCCGTGTCGTTCCTCCACGACGACCTCCGCGCGTACGAGCGGGGCCATCGCCCGCGAAACCGCGTACTGCGGCCGGCGTACGATGTCCACGAGCTCGGCGAGGCAGAGCGCGACGTCTGCCTCGAGCAGCAGGCGGGCCAGCCGGAGTCGCGTCTCGTCGCCGAGCGCCTTGTACGCGTCCACGTATCTATTCACATATGCAGTATCGCGCATAGATGCAGGAACGTCAACTGCCCGCCGCGACCTGCCTGGTAGAGCGCGGCGCCCCGGATCGTTGACGCCCCGGCACCGGCGGGTAGCGACTCGTTTTCGGGTGTGCTAGCCTGAATGAGAAGAACACCTGCGAGAAAGGAGGGAAACCATGAGGAAACACGCTACCTGCCTGCTCGCGTTGGCTGCCCTCGCGCTGTTCGTCGCCGGATGCGCGTCGCAGCCGGGCGTTGTCGAGGAATCGGCCGACGAACCCGATGTCGTGCCGGTCGCCGAATTCGGCGAGTCGTGGTCCGCCGCCACCGTCGAGCTCGACGTCGAGGATGCGGACATCGACGACTCGCTCGCTCGCGTGGGATTCGCCTGCGAGTGGACCGACGGTCAGAAAGCCGGTGTCGCCTACCCCCAGGAGTTCGTGCGCGCCGACTCCGGCGAGACAGTCGCGCTCGACTTCGAGTGGGACTCGGGAGGATCGATCCCCGCCGGGGTCTACGACGTTCGCGTCGAGCTCGACAACGTTGTGGGTGAAGGCTGGGTCAGAGACCTCGATCTCGCCAGGGGTACCTCAACCGACGTCACCGTGGACCTCAACGCGGCTCAGCTCGCCGTACCCCTCGACGAGGTACGATCGGTGAAGGTCTTCCCCGCAGGAACCTGCGACGACTACGAGGCCCGCAACATGCTCGACTCGGTCCCCGAAGACCTCGAGCTCACCCGCTACGACGAGTACCACCGCAACGCGATCGCGCCGTCG
>CAYWJH010000188.1:0-4431 GCA_964458555.1 uncultured Spirochaetaceae bacterium
GGCGTGCTCGAGCCGGGGGACTACGTCATCTGCGACTTCTCGGTCGACTACATGGGCTACTGTTCGGATATCGCGCGGACCGCGTACGTCCTGAAGCCCGGTGAGAGCCGACCGTCCGAGCCGATGCAGAAGGCCTTTCGCACCGTGCGCGAGGCGACCGACGCGGCGCTCGCGGTGCTCAAGCCGGGCGCGATCGGAAAGGACGTCGACCACGCGGCCCGCCGGTACGTGCTCGACCGCGGCTACCCGAACATCTTTCACGCCGTGGGCCACCAGGTGGGCCGTGGCGTCCACGACGGCGGAACGATCCTCGGGCCGGAGAAGAAGAGCTACCGCGAGGCCGCGCTCGGGACGGTGGAGGAGGGCATGGTGTTTGCCATCGAGCCGACGATTCTGTACGAAGAGGGTCCGGCGATCATCTCGGAGGACAACTACGTGGTGACCGCCGACGGACCCGAGCTCCTCGGCGAACCGCAGAGGGAGCTCATCCTGATCAGCTGACGGGGACAAGCATGCCGAGCTACATATTGAAACGATTGCTACAATCCATACCCGTGATCTTCGGGATCACCGTGTTGTCGTTCGCGATCATGAAGCTCGCGCCGGGCGACCCGCTCGCCAACTTCGTCGACCCGACGATCAGCATGGAAGATCTCGAGGAGTCTCGCGCCGCGCTCGGTCTCAGCGATCCGTGGTACGTGCAGTACTACCGCTGGCTGAGCGAGGTGTCCAGAGGCAACCTCGGCTACACGTACGCGGGCAACCATTCGATCCGCGACCTGATCGTCCGGCGTCTGCCGAATACGGTTATCCTGACCCTGTCTGCGTTCGTGCTGAGTTTCGCCGTGGGGGTGCCCATTGGCGTGTGGGCCTCCGTCAAGAAGAACACCCGCGTCGACTACGGGCTGACGGTCTTCTCGCTCGTCGGCGTCGCGATCCCGTCGTTCTTCTTCGGGTTGCTGATGATCTACCTCTTCAGCATTATTCTGGGGGTCTTTCCGTCGGGCGGGATGCTCGACGTGCGCGCCGGTCACTCCGGTATCGCCCTCGTGCTGGATATCGCCCACCATCTCGTCCTGCCGGCGATCGTGCTCTCGCTCGGCAATATCGCGACGGTGAGCCGATTCACGCGCTCGAACATGGTCGACGTCCTGAAGGAGGATTACATTCGCACCGCCCGCGCGAAGGGCATCCGGCGCAAGGCGATCATCTACAAGCACGCGTTCCGCAACGCGCTCATCCCGGTGATCACGATCTTCGGCCTCTCCATCCCCTTCCTGTTCAGCGGCGCCTACATCACCGAAAGCATCTTCAACTGGCCCGGGATGGGAAGCCTCGGGATCCAGGCGATTCAGGATCGGGAGTACGGCATCGTGATGGCGTTGAATCTCATCACGGCGACGCTGGTCCTCATGGGCAACCTCACGGCGGACATCCTCTACGCCGTCGCCGATCCCAGGATCAGGCACTAGGAGCGGCGAGATGAGACTCTTCCAGGAAAACAGCTTCTACGATCTCGCCTATCGGCGCTTCATCCGGAACAAGCTCGCGATCATCGGCGCGGCGGTCACGCTCGTCTTCGTCTTCATCGCGATCTTTGCGCCGGTGCTCACGCCGTACGGGCCCTCCGAGTTCTTCTTCGCCGCCGACGGTGCGACGTACGACCGGTACGCCCAGCCGAGCGGCGAGCACCTGTTGGGTACCGATCGCCTCGGCCGCGACGTCCTCACCCGCGTGCTCTACGGCGCGCGCGTCACCATCGTCGTAGCCTTCGCCGCGGTGCTCATTTCGACGGTGATCGGCACGATCGTGGGGCTCATCTCCGGGTACTTCGGGAAGGTGCTCGACTCGGTTCTGATGCGCATCGTCGACGTGGTGATCTCCTTCCCGGTGCTCTTCCTGCTGATATCGATTTCGACGATCCTCGAACCGTCGCTGTGGATCGTCGTCTTCGCGATCGGTTTCGTGCGCTGGACGAACACCGCCCGGCTCGTGCGCGGCGAGGTGCTGCGGATCAAACAGCTCGACTTCATCTCCGCGGCTCGGGGGTGCGGCTCGCTCTCGCCAAAGATCATCGCGCGGCACATCATGCCGAACATCCTCGCGCCGGTCATGGTTCAGGTCACGATCGGCACCGCGCAGGCGATCCTCATGGAGGCTTCGCTGAGCTTCCTGGGCGTCGGTGTCCAGCAACCAACCCCCAGCTGGGGGAACATGCTGATCGACGCGCAGCGGTCGATCGTCCTGCGCGACATGCCGTGGGTCTGGTTGCCGCCCGGGATGGTCACGCTCCTGCTCGTTCTGGGGATCTACTTCCTCGGCGACGGGTTGCGCGACGCCTTCGACCCGAAACAATAGGAACGCGTGTGAGCTCAAACGATATTCTGCAGGTCAGAGACCTCACCGTCCAGTTCAACACCGAATCCGGGACGTTCACCGCGATCGAGAAGGTGAGCTTCAGCCTTGGCGAGCAGCGGACGCTCGCGATCGTGGGCGAGTCGGGCAGCGGCAAGAGCGTCACGGCGCTCGCGATCATGCAGCTGCTCGCCGACAACGGCCGGATCACGAGCGGCGAGATCACGCTCGACGGGGAGGACATCCTCGCGCTGCCGCGGCGCGAGGTGCAGCACCGCATTCTGGGGCAGCAGATCTCCATGATCTTCCAGGAACCCATGACGGCGCTGAACCCCATCCTCAAGGTGGGCGACCAGATCACCGAGGTGCTGCTCGAGCACCAGAACGTCACGAAGAAGCAGGCGTACGCGCGCGCGATCGAGGTGCTGCGCGAGGTGGGCATCCCGTCGCCCGAGGAGCGCATCCACCAGTACCCGCACGAGCTCAGCGGCGGTATGCGCCAGCGGGTGATGATCGCGATGGGGCTCGTGTCCGAGCCCAAGGTCATGATCGCCGACGAGCCGACAACTGCGCTCGACGTTACTATTGAGGCACAGATCCTCGAGCTGCTCGAAAAGCTGAAGGAGGCGTTCGGGACGTCGATCCTCTTCGTCACGCACGACCTGAACGTCGTGGCGGACGTCGCCGACGACGTGATCGTCATGTACGCGGGCCAGATCGTCGAGCGAGGGAGCGCGGTCGACGTCTTCGAGAGCCCGAAGCATCCCTACACGCGCGGGTTGCTCTCGGCGATGCCCACGCTCGGACGCACCTCCGGCGACCTGCCCACGATCCGCGGCGTCGTCCCGTCGATCGCCAATCGACCCACCGGCTGCCGGTTTCACAACCGGTGCGAGTTCGCCTGGGAGCGCTGCCGCGCGGAGGCGCCCGCGGTCCACCGGGTCGGCGACCAGGACGTGCGGTGCCATCTGTTCGACCCGGAGGAAACGACGTGAGCAGCCAGGATCGACAGGTCATTCTCGAAGCGCGCAGCGTCTCGAAGCACTACCCGGTGAAAGGTGGCCTCCTGCGGCTGACCAGGTCGCACGTGAAGGCGGTGGACGACATCAGCTTCCACGTCTACCGCGGGGAGACGATGGGCGTCGTGGGCGAGTCGGGCTGCGGCAAGAGCACGCTCGGCCGGGTCCTCCTCCGACTCGAAGACCCGACTGCAGGGCATGTCTTTTTCGAGGGCGAGGACATCGCCTCCTACGACTGGCGGCGGCTGCACGCGCTGCGAAAGGACATGCAGTTCGTCTTCCAGGACCCCTACAGCTCGATGAACCCGAAGATGACGATCCGCGACATCGTCATGGAGCCGCTGGACAACTACCGGAAGGACCTCTCCGTCAGTCAGCGCGTCGAGCTCGTCGGCGATCTGCTCGAGATGGTAGGGCTCACCCGGGACGTCATGCGCAGATACCCGCACGAGTTCAGCGGGGGGCAGCGCCAGCGCGTGGTGATCGCGCGCGGCATCGCGCTGAATCCGAAATTCGTCGTCTGCGACGAGCTCGTCTCCGCGCTCGACGTGTCGGTCCAGGCGCAGGTGATCAACCTGCTCTCCGACCTCAAGCGCCGTCTCTCGCTCACCTATCTGTTCGTCTCGCACGACTTGCGCGTGATCCGCCACGTCAGCGACCGTATCATGGTGCTCTACCTGGGCCAGGTCATGGAGAGCGCGAAGGCCGACGAGCTCTTCGAGAACCCGCTCCACCCGTACACGAAGTCGCTCATGGGATCGATCAGCAAGGGCGACCCGCGCAACCGCCAGGAGCGCACGATCCTCCGCGGCGAGATCCCCAGCCCGCTGAAGGCGCCGCAGGGATGTCCCTTCTCCACGCGCTGTCCCATCGCTACCGATCGGTGCGCGGTCGAGAAGCCGCCGCTCGAGAGCCGCGGCGACGAGCACGAGGTGAGCTGCTTCTACGCGTAGACTCGGGGCGCCCGGTCGGCGCCTACCCGATGACGCGCAGCGTCTCCTGCCGGCCGGCCGGAAACTCGACCCGACCGTCGCGGAAGACCACGTCGATCTCCTGC
>CAYWJH010000189.1:0-4375 GCA_964458555.1 uncultured Spirochaetaceae bacterium
CTTGCGCTCTACGCGCGTGCGCTCGCCGGTGCGCGCGAGGGGTCGGCCGCCGAGCAGACCGTGATGACGCTCGGCGACGACCGGCTCTTCGAGCTGGCGCGCTTCCTCGAAGCGGTAGGGCCCGAGCGCGATCTCCGCGCAGCGGCGCGACTGTACCGCGTCATCGTCGATGAACGCCCGTTGTCGGCGCACTGGGAGGCGAGCAGATCCCGGCTCGAGCACCTGCGGCGGCATTATTTCGAAGTGCGATAACGACTTCCTGCCCGCTCTGGTTGACAGTCGGCCTCCCGTATCGCTATATATGTCCCTTAGCCCTCAAGGCCTGAACTATGCTGGAACGACTATCCGACAAACTGAGCCAGATCGCACGCCACCTCTCCGGCCGCGGATCCATCAGCGAGAAGAACGTCCAGGACGCGGTGGAGGAGATCAAGGTAGCGCTCCTCGAGGCGGACGTTCACGTCCGGGTCGTCCGGCGTTTCGTGAATCGAACGCTCGAGGACGCGACCGGCGAGGCGGTGCTCAAGTCGGTCTCACCCGGCCAGCAGTTCGTGAAGGTCGTTCACGACCGGCTCGTGCAGTTCCTCGGCGACGAGCGCCAGGAGCTCGAGCTCAAGGGCCCGGATACGCAGAGCGTGATCCTCCTGCTCGGCTTGCAGGGCTCGGGCAAGACGACGACCGCCGCGAAGCTCGCGAAGCGCCTCGAGAAGGAGGGCCGCAAGCCGTTGCTCGTCGCCGCCGACCTCGTTCGTCCTGCGGCCGTCGACCAGCTCGTAACGCTCGGCGGTCAGGTGGGTGTGGAGGTCTACAGCGAAGAAGGTGCGAAGGACCCGGTCAAGCTCGTGAAGCACGCGCTCGCGCACGCGAAGCGGGAGCTCTACAACACGGTCATCGTGGACACCTCCGGCCGCATGCAGGTCGACGAGGCGTTGATGGACGAGATCGTGCGGATCCGCAAGGTCGCCGACCCGCAGGAGACGCTGCTCGTCGCGGACAGCATGACGGGGCAGGCCGCGGTCGACGTCGCGAAGGCGTTCGACGAGGCGGTCGATCTGTCGGGCGTGATCTTGACGAAGTTCGACTCGGATACCCGCGGCGGCGCGGCGCTGAGTCTCAAGAGTATTACGAAGAAGCCGATCAAGTACATCGGCGTCGGAGAAAGGGTCGATGACCTGGAACCGTTCTACCCGGACCGCATTGCCTCGCGCATCCTCGGGATGGGCGACGTTGTCTCGCTGGTAGAGAAGGCCCAGGAAACGATAGACGAGGAAGAGGCCCTCGCGCTCCAGGAGAAGATGGCGAGCGCCAACTTCACGCTGGAGGACTACCTGGCCCAGTTCCAGCGGGTCAGAAAGATGGGAAGCCTGGAGTCGATCCTCGACATGATCCCCGGCATGAAGGGGCAGGTGTCGGAGGACGACATCGACGAGAGGGAGATCAAGCACGAAGAGGCGATCATCCTGTCGATGACCCCGGGTGAGCGCAGGAATCACCGTATCATCGGTCCGCCGCGGCGAAAGCGGATCGCGAGAGGAAGCGGCAGGAGCGTTCACGAAGTGAACAAGCTGCTGAAGAAGTTCGAGAAGATGCGGTTGATGATGAAGAAGATGACCAAGAACAAGAAGTACCAGGCCCAGGTCATGTCTCAGCTGGGCGGGTAGCAGGAGGACGTATGGTTCGCATTCGACTGAAGAGATTTGGCGCGAAGATGCGCCCCTATTACCGAATCGTCGTAATGGACTCGCGAAAGCCGCGCGACGGCCGTGCGCTCGAAGAGGTGGGACTCTACCACCCGATCTCGCCGGCAGGACAGCAGCTTCAGATCAAGGAAGACCGTGTCAGGGAGTGGCTCAGTAAGGGCGCCCAGCCGTCGAACACCGTCCGTAAGCTCCTGAACAGCCAGAACATCACTCTCTCGTAAAGACGGGTGGGGCTGCTGGCTCTCGTCAGCCGGACCCGGGTTCGGCTGCGCCGGGCTTGCCGGTGAGGTTCAGCGCCTTCTGTGGGCTTTCTGGAGAAAGGAGCGATGCATGGAAAGAGAACTTGTCGCCTACGTGGCGAAGGCCCTCGTTGACGAACCCGATGAGGTCGAAGTCAACATGATCGAAGGCGAGAGCTCGACGATACTCGAGCTGAAAGTTGCCGCGGGCGATATAGGCAAGGTGATCGGGAAGCACGGTCGGATCGCGAAGGCGATTCGTACGATCCTGTCGGCCGCCTCTACGGGGACCGGCAAGCGGGTGGTGCTCGAGATCCTCGATTAGGGACGCAATGAACAACGAGCTCGTAATCGGCCGCGTACGAACGGCTCACGGCGTGCGCGGCGAGCTCAAGGTCGAGTCGATTTCGGGCGAGACGGAGCACTTCCGCTCGTTGTCGACGATAACGCTCGTGCGCGGAGAACGGCGCCACGAGCTCACCGTCGAGGGGGTGCGCATCGCGCACCGGACCGTGCTGGTGAAGCTCGAAGGCGTCGATTCACCCGAAGAAGCGAAACGGTGGCGCGGGTGGGAGATCGTCGTTCCGCGAGAGCGAGCCGCGCCGCTTCGAGCAGGGGAGTACTACTTCGCGGACCTGATCGGACTGCGCGTCGAGTACGGCGGGACCGAGCGCGGGATCGTGCGGGAAGTCCTCGAAGGCGGGCGGACCGTGCTCCTCGCCATCGAGCTGCCCGACGGCGGGCAACGGCTCGTGCCGTTCCAGCGAGAGTTCGTGGGAGCGGTGGACCTCGAGACCGGGGCGCTCGAGCTCCTCACCGACGAGGCCCTCGCATGAGGTTTACGATTCTGTCGCTCTTCCCCGACATGCTCGAGAGCTACTTCGGCTCGAGCATCATGGGAAAGGCCGTCGACCGGGGCCTGATCGAGTACGAGCTCGTCGACGTACGTGATTTCGCGACCGACCGGCATCGAACGGCGGACGACGCGCCGTACGGCGGCGGGTACGGAATGGTGTTGAAGCCGGAGCCTCTCGCCTCGGCGCTCGATTCGGTCGACGCGGGACGCAAGCGGGTGATCTACGCGAGCCCGGCGGGCCGTCTGTTCACGGAGCAGACGGCGGTCGAGTTGTCGCGCGAGACGGAGCTGGTGATGATCTGCGGTCGCTACGAAGGCATTGACCAGCGGATCATCGATATGTACGTTCATGACCAGCTCTCGATCGGCGATTATGTGGTATCGTCGGGGGAGATCGCCTCGCTCGTGATCGTAGACGCGGTCTACCGACTCGTATCGGGTGTGATCACTCCGGGCTCTTTGGAAGAGGAGAGTCACAACGAGTCGTTGCTCGAGTATCCGCACTACACCCGCCCGGAGGTATTCCGCGGACGTGCGGTACCGGAGATTTTACGCTCGGGTCACCATGGACAGATCCATGAGTGGCGCCGATGGAAGCAGATTGCACGGACGGCCGAGGTTCGGCCGGACCTGCTCGCGCGGTCGGGCGTCACCGCCGCGGAGATGTGCGAGCTCGAGACGAGGTACGGAGGACACGATGGATCTGATCAAGGCGGTTGAAGCCTCACAACAGCAGGAAGGCCGGGACAACTTCCGAATCGGCGATACGGTGAAGGTGCACTTCTCGATCGTCGAGGGCCGAAACGAGCGCGTCCAGGTCTACGAAGGCCTCGTCATCGCGCGCAAGAACAGCGGACTGCGCCAGACGTTCACCGTGCGCAAGATGTCGTACGGAGTCGGCGTCGAGCGCGTCTTTCCAGTGCACTCGCCGCGTATCCAGAGGATCGAGGTCGTACGCCGCGGTAAGGTACGACGCGCGAAGCTCTACTACATCCGCGAGCGCGTGGGTAAGCGCGCCAAGGTTGCCGAGCGAATCCAGCGCAAGCAGGATCGCCGTGAGCAGGCGAGCGCGAAGTAAGCCGACCGGCGTCGCATTTCGGGATACCGCCTCCGGCGAGGGACGACCGTGAAGGTCGATCCCTTTTCGAGCGGACCGTTCCCTTCACGTTCTCAGACAGATTCCTCGGTCTCCTTGCGCGCCGGGCAGGTCGTGCGTCTCCTCGTCGAAGGACGACGAGGAGACGCGATGCTCGTGCGCATAGGCACGCGCGTGCTCCAGGCGCGGGTCCAGGGCGACGTTCGTCCCGGCGGCGCGTACCGCGCTGAGGTCGTGCGTACCGGACGCACACTCGTGCTGCGGACCCTCGAGCGCCCTGCCGAACGGCTCGACGCGACCGCGCTCGCGCGTGCGCACTCGCTACCGCCCGGGAGCGACTCGGAGGCGGTCGTGCGCGCCTTCGTTCGCAGTGGATTGCCGTTGCAGGCCGAGCGCCTCGCGCTCGCGCTCAGGCGGGTGCGTTCGACGCTCCGGCTCAGCGTCGCCGAGCGGGCAAGGCTTGCCGCGGTGCTCGAAGACAAGG
>CAYWJH010000190.1:0-4339 GCA_964458555.1 uncultured Spirochaetaceae bacterium
TGTTGTAGGAAAACAACTTGTGCCCGCAGAATAGTGGGCGATGGCAGAGGGAGCGAAGCGACCCTGCCGGACAGGTTGGTGCTCCCTCAAGCACAAGATTGGGCGATGGCAGATTTGAACTGCCGACTTCTACCGTGTGAAGGTAGCACTCTCCCACTGAGTTAATCGCCCGGGAGCGGCGCGGGTCCCGCGGGACCGGTGCCGTATGTAGCCACTACTATACCCACGCCTGCGCCGCTGTGTCAATTCTCGGAGCGCGGGTTCGCAGCCCGGCGGCGGGCGAACCGCCGCGCCGCGTGCCCATCACCGCTTCCAGCCGAACGCCTGCACCACCGCTGACGGCCCGTCGTGCCCGCGTCCCTCGCGGACGGTCCGCACCCGCTCGGCGAGGGCCTCGAACGAGAGCCCCGCGAGATCCGCACGGAGGTCCGCCTCGGTCATGAGCAGCTCCCGCACCGGCGGACCCCCGGTCCGGTACGCGAGCTGGTCGGGGGTGTAGGCCTCGAGCACGAAGGCGCCGCCGGGCGCAAGCCCCGCGACGGCGCGCGCGTGCACGTCGCGGCGCAGATCCGGGGGCATGTGACAGAAGATAGAGACGATCGCGTCCCAGCGTCCCTGCCCGAAGTCGAACTCGCGGAGGTCTGCTACGACGGTGGCCAGCTCGACCCCCCGCTCGGCGGCGAGCGTACGGGCCTTCTGCATCCCCACCTCGGAGGCGTCCATCGCGGTGACCTCGTGGCCCAGGCCGGCGAGGAATACGGAGTTGCGGCCCTCGCCGTCGGCGATGCAGAGCGTTCGCCCGGCCGGTAGCCGGGGGGCGACCTCTACGAGGAATACGTTCGGCTCGGTGCCGAAGAAGAACTCCTCGCCTGCGTATCGGTCGTCCCAGCGCGAGCGCGGCCGGGCCTGGCTTCCAGTCGTTCGATCCATCGGCCCAAGGTACCCAATCACGCGGCCGGCGCCCACCGCAGCGCCGACGGACCGTGAACCGCGGCGCGTACCCGTGATAGACTCAGAAGCGATGCAACGACGAACGATCCGCAGCGCCGGCCTTCGCTTCGCAGCCATGGCGCTCACGGCGGCGCTCGCGCTCGGCCTGCTCGCAGCCTGCGAGACGCCGCCGGAGGCGATGACGCCGGCCGCGCAGACACCCGAACAGCGCGCGGTCGACCCGGGCTGGGAGGTCCGCGAGGTGGATACGTCCATCGACGTCGAGCTCCCCGAGCCGTTCGTGAAGCTGGTCGATCTCGCGCGGCTTCGCGTGGGGATGACCAAGGCTGAGGTGCTCGCGATCTTCCCGAACCCCTTCGAGATCGAGCTGCGCCGCGGCGACGAATTCTGGCAGTACGGGTTCGCCGAGCTCATCTTCCGCGACGGCCTCCTGCGGGACTGGTTCAACCTCTGAGCGTGATCTGAGCCGGCGCCTCCGACCGCGGCGAGCCGGCAGTAACGCCCCGGGGCAATCGCCGGGATCGGGGACGCTCGGTCCGCGATCACAGCTTCAGGTTCCACCGTTCGTCGAGCTCGTCGAGGAAGCCGGAGTGCTGCTGCGAGCGAATCCAGGCGTCGACGAAGGCGCGCAGATCGTGCGCGCCGCGCGGCACGAGCATGGCGGTGTAGCTCGCGTGCCTCAATTCCAGCGGCGCGATGCGGAGCTCTTCCTGGGCCGATACGAGCGCCGCGGCGTCGACGAGCCCGGTGATCGCGACATCGGCGCGCTCGGCGAGAAGCGCCTCGTGCAGGCTCGAAGGCGAAGCGACGGGCTCGACGGAGGCGTCGGGTGCGATCCCATCGGCCTGGTCCTGGAAGATCGAACCCTGCCTCACCGCGATGGTCACGCCCGGTGAATCCACGGCTTCCCAGCGGTTAAAACGGTCCGCCTCGCTCTCCCGTATCACGGCGACGGTGCCGGTGCGGGCGATGGGCAGCGTGTAACTCGCAGCGCGCGCACGAGCCGCGGTGTACGTGGCGCCGGTGGTGATGTCGTAACGGCCGGAGACAAGCCCGCTCACCAGACTGGGCCAATCGGTCCCCACGTACTCGATCTCGACGCCCATGTCCCGGGCGAGTCGTCTCGTGAGGTCGATGTCGTACCCGGCGCGCTCGCCGGACGATTCGTCGACGTGGCTCAGGTAGAAGTCGCCGGTCGTGCCCACCCGCAGGACTCCGCGATCGAGAATGTCGTCGAGCAGGTTCAACCCGGAAACCGGCCGGGGAGTCGGCTGCACCGCCCGCTCGTTCGGCGATTCGCTGCACGCGGTCACGGCCACGGCCACGAGCGCGCCCACGAGCGCGGCTGCGGATCTCAGTCGAAGACGCATCGTCTCTCCTCTATTTGCACCCATTGTTCGCTGCGGGGCGAACGGGTACCTTTGGCCGAGGGGAACATACTGCCGCCTCGCGAGGCGGTCAAAGCCGACTCTCCGGAGTGTGCATGAAGTACAAGCTGCTCAACAGATACGTGTTCGACCAGAGCGCCGACACCGTCGCCTGGGTCCGAATCTTCGCGGACGAGAAGAAGCTGATGACGGGCACGGGCGTCTACCGCGACGACGTGCTCGTGCTGCTGTTTCCGCAGCAGATCGACGACATCGTCGACCTGGCGGGGGTACGCGACGACCTGAGCGTGGACGAGCTGCCCGAGTGGAACAAGACCGCCTATCTCGTCCACATGGGGAACGCGAACCAGGGCTACCCGGTGCAGGAAGCGATCAGGACGGCGGACGGCAGCGAACTGACGCAGGAGGAGCTCGACGATCTCGTCGACCGGATCCAGGAGGTGTTCACCTGACCGGTCCGGCGAGCGGGCCGGCGAGGTACTCGACCTCGGCGAGGCTCTGCGCCATCTCCAGGCGTGCGGCCACGGAGGCGAGCTCGGCCTCGAGCACGCCCACTCGCGCCCCGAGAAACTCCCCGCGCGTGATCAGCTCGTTCTCGTAGCTGACCTCGGCGACGCGACGCTCCTCGGCCGCGCTCGCCACACGAGCCTGTGCCTCGCGAAGGCTCGCCTGTGCAACGAGATAGCGTTCCACGTGCCGGCGTATCTGAAGGGCAAGCGAGTCGTCGTACTCGGCTACGGCCGACAGCGCACGGTCATACTGCGACCGCGCATCGTTCTGCTGCGCGGCGTTCGCGAACCCGTCGTAAAGCGTCGCCGACGCGCCGATCGATACCGTGAGGTTCGCGTCCCAGGTATCGATCCAGTTCGCCTGGACGAGCGGAACGCGCTGCCCCTGAACCTCCGCCTTCACGTTCAGGCCGATGTCGGGCAGCGGCGGACGCGACGCCTCGCTCACGCGCAGCTGAACTCCCGCCTGCCGTGCGGTCGCCCGTAGCTCCGCCAGACGCGGATGACCATCCCGCGCTCGCGCGACCAGCAGGGCCTCCTCCGGGAGCGAGTCCGGCAGATCGATCCCCGCGACCTCGCCGACCTCTCGGCCCACCAGCCACTCGAGCGTCATCTCCGCGGTGCGTCTCCCCTGCCGCGTACGAGCGAGCTGGACCTCCGCCCCGGCGAGCACCGTCTCCTCGGCGAGCACCGATCTTCGGGTCGACGCGCCCGCGTCGAGCCGCTCGCGCGCGTCGACCAGGCGCTCTTCGAGGATGCTCACGATCTCCCCGACGAGCGGCTCGCTCGCCCGCGCCGCAGCGACCGCGGCGTACGCGCTCGCCACCGCCCGGCGCACATCCCGTCGCGCGAGCTCGCGCCTCGCCTCGCTCGCCTCGAGCCCCGCTCGCGCGGCGTCCTCGCCCGCGACGAGCTTGCCCCAGGTGAACAGCGGCTGATCGACCGTGAGCGACGCGGAGAGCCCCAGCCGCTCGGCGTCCGGGACGAGCTCGACCGGCGCGTCGGGCACGCGCGTGGGAAACGTGCTCCCCGGATCGGTCACCGTACCGAACTCGCCCGCGGGGATGGTGATGCCTTCGGGCGGATTGGCGAACCACGCGGCTCCGGCCGAAGCGTCGACGCTTGGCCCGCGCGCCGCGCGGGCCTCCGCGACACCGGCGCGAGCACCCGTGACCTCCAGACGCGAGCGTTCGAGCGGCCCGCTCGCGCCCTGCGCGAGCTCGATCGCCTCCTCGAGCGTGAGCGGCTCCTGCGCGGCAAGCGGCACCGCGGCGAGCACGGCGATGAGCGCGCCCCCCAGCGCGACGGCGCCGGCCGCTCGTCGCCGCACCCCCGGGCGCGAGAACCTCGTCGTCATTGCGCGGTCCGGATCACGTCGGGCAGACGGTTCTCGCCGCCGCGGGGGCCGGAGACGACGTCGAAGCCGCCGGTCGCGGTGCTGAACGCGAGCGTGCCGGCCGGCACGGTGACGTCGTCGTAGCTGACCGTCAC
>CAYWJH010000191.1:0-4265 GCA_964458555.1 uncultured Spirochaetaceae bacterium
GCGGAGCCGCGGTGGGAACCGTGGCGGGATTCATCGCAAGCCTCACCATGATCGGGGTGGTCTCGCTGCCCGTTGAGGTTCGCGAACTGGGGGTGAAGATGACGGCGCTTCGAAACGGCTTGGGTTTCCTCTTTGCGCTGGCGATCGCCGTCGTGATGGGGGTGCTGCTATGAGCGCGGGCGCACCGGGCAAGAACGGCGGCTCGGGAAACCAGAACTCTTCGTCAAAGCAGCTGGTCACCATGCGCAGTCTGGCGACCTTGCTCGTCGTGGCCGCGGGGGCGGCGGTCCTCGTCTGGCTGTTTCCGGACAACCGGGAGCAGGTCTTCGAGTCGTCGTGGCGATTCCTGCCCGCGATCGTGATCCTGATAGGCCTCTTCGCGGTGTTCGTGCCCAAGCAGATGGTCGCCGACTATCTGGGTCACGCGTCGGGGCTGAAAGGCTACCTGCTTGCGGCCCTCCTGGGATCGCTGCCCACCGGTCCCCTGTACGTGGCCTTCCCCCTGGCCGCGGCCATGCTCAAGAAGGGCGCCCGAATCGCCACGATCATCGTCTTTCTCACCGCGTGGGCGTGCATCAAGCTGCCGCAGGAGATGGTGGAGCTGCAGTTCATGGGTCTCGAGTTCACCCTCGCCCGGCTCACGCTCACGCTCACGGTCGTCGCCGCGGTGGTCATGGGGCTCATCACCGAGAAGACCATGAACATCGCCCCGGAGCACGGCCGGCAGGACGACTGAAGCCAGGCCCTACAGCCGTCTGCGCTCACGCAGATTCATTCGTGGGCGTCTTGCATTGCGTCCCACTCGGGTACGGTACGCTCGGGAACAGAGCCAAGGATCCGATCCATCTCTTGGATCATGGCTTTCTTATCAACGCCTTTCAGTACGCTCTGGAAATACGACGACGCCTCGAGATCGGCGATCTCCTTGGTGAAGGCGTAGAGTGCGAATTGGTTGATGGACACGCCCTGGAGCGTCGCCACCTTCTCCAGACGTTGCTTCAGGTCCTCAGGAACGCGGATGGTCAGGGTATTACGTTTCGTTGCCATGGGTTTCCCTCCATTTCTGCATGAACGCCGCCGGAGTCACAACGGTGAGCTGCCCAAGGTTGAGATCAACATCTACCGTGAAATCTCTCACGTTCTTCGTGATGAGGTACGAACTCCCGCTTGCAAACGCCAGCTCGACGAAGGCGTTGTCGTTCTCATCCCGTAGGTTGGGCCGCATACGGAAATGCACCGGAGACGGAACACCAATGAAAGCGATGAAGCCGAGCACCGTTTGCACCTCATCGATTGACAGACCGAGCTGCGTACGCTTCACGAGGCGAGTGAGGACATCCTGGTACTCACTGTAGACCGGAACCGAGAGCGCCAACTGTACGGCGCCACGACGAATACGGCGAAGGATAGCGTGCGAGGCCCCGGAGCTGCTATACAGCGCCTGGAACAGTACGCTCGTGTCCACCGTGACAACCACGTCTAAATGATAGCATATATGCATCCACGCGAAAAGCCGTGACTGAGTCGAAACACCAACCTCGTCCCGCCGCGCCCTGTCCGTGCGACGCAGGCGGGCGCTACCCCGTGATCGCCGCGAGGTCAGCCTCCACCTCGGTCGTCGCCTTCAGCTCGAAGGCCTCAACGATCTTCGCCTTCACGTTCTCGGAGACGAACGCCGGGAGGGTGGGCCCAATACGCACGCCCTTGAACCCGAGCGCGAGAAGCGCGAGGAGAACGCAGACGGCCTTCTGCTCGTACCAGGCGACCGCGAAGTCGACCGGGAGGTCGTTGATGTCGTCGAGCTCGAAGACCTCTTTGAGCTTGAGCGCGATCGCGGCGATCGAGTAGGAGTCGTTGCACTGTCCCGCGTCGAGTACGCGCGGGATCCCGTCAATATCGCCCAGGTCGAGCTTGTTGTAGCGGAACTTCGCGCACCCGGCGGTCATGATGACCGTGTCGCGGGGAAGCTCCTTCGCGAGGTCGGTGAAGTACTCGCGCGACTTCTGCCGCCCGTCGCAACCGCCCATCACCACGAACTTCCGGATCGCACCGGACTTCACCGCGTCCACTACCTTGTCCGCGAGCGCCTCAACCTGGTGGTGCGCGAAGCCGCCTACGATCTCGCCCTCCTCGATCTGCTCGGGAGGATCGCAGGTCTTCGCGAGCTCGATGAGCCCGGAGAAGTCCTTGGGCTTGCCGTCCTCGCGGTCGGCGATGTGGGGCACGCCCGGGTATCCGGCCATACCCGTGGTGAAGATCCGGTCGCGGTACGCCGGGCGGACCGGCGTGATGCAGTTGGTCGTCATCAGGATGGGGCCGTTGAAGCTCGCGAACTCGCTGCCCTGCTTGTACCACGAGCCGCCGTAGTTGCCCACGAAGTGGTCGTACTTCTTGAACGCCGGGTAGTAGTTCGCCGGCAGCATCTCCGAGTGGGTGTAGACGTCCACGCCCGCGTCCTTCGTTTGCTCGAGGAGCTCGGCCATGTCCCTGAGGTCGTGGCCTGAGATAAGGATTGCAGGCCGACTTCCGGTCCCGATGTTCACCCGCGTGATCTCCGGATGTCCGTAGGTGCCGGTGTTCGCCGAATCGAGCAACGCCATCGTCTTCACCCCGGTGTTCCCGGTCGCGACGAGTATCCCGGTGAGCTCGTCGATCGTGTGCTCCTCGATCGTCGCCGAGAGCTCATCTACGATCTCACGGTAGACCGACTCGTCCTCGTAGCCCAGGACGGCCGCGTGGTCGGCGTAAGCCGCGAGGCCCTTCAATCCGTAGACGATGAACTCGCGCAGCGACCGGACGTCCTCGTCCTCGGTCGCGAGGACGGAGGCGGCGCTGAAGGCCTCCTCGAGCTCCTCCACCGTGCTGCCGGTGAAGCGCACGGCCTCCGGGACGTCCGCCCCGGAACCATACGCGGGCACGAGCTTCTGCTTGCGCTCGATCGCTTTGAAAGTGAGCGCGGTGATACGGTCGGTGTCGAAGTTGGCGTTCGTGATCGTGGCAAAGAGCCCTCGCGTGATGAAGCCGGCCTCGTCGGAGATGGGCTCACCGGAAGCCGCCTTGCGCGCCGCGAGCCAGGCGAGGCCCTTCAGATTGTAGACGAGGACGTCCATGTGGTTTGCGGTCACGTCCTCCTTACCGCACACGCCCTTCGTCGTGCAGCCCACGTTCTTCGCGGCCTCCTGACACTGAAAACAGAACATATTCATGGTCGCTCCTTCGCCTTCTCGGCTTTCGGTTCGGTGACTCGTATGAGTAGATTGACTTCAGGCTACGACATCGCCGCGGCGGTGTCCTTGATCTGCGTCAAGCCGGGGAGGAAAAACGATGGATTCCAGCGATACCAGCCTTCTCGGCGGGCTCTCCGCCGCCTCGCTCGAGCGCGTGACCGCCGGCCAGTCCTCACGAACGATCGCTCGAGGCGGGATGCTCTTCCTCGAAGGGCAGGAGGGAAGCGCGATCTACGTGCTCGAGCGAGGGAGCATCCGTTTGTTCCGAACCGACTCCGAGGGCCGCGAGGCGGTGATGCACATGGTACGCCCCGGAGAGCTCTTCGCGGAGGCCATCCTCTTCGAGACCGATCTGTATCCGGTCTCCGCGCAGGCACGCGAGGAGTCGGTCGTCACCGAGATCGCCTCCGCCCACGTCCACGGGCTGCTTGCAGAGGAGACGTTCCGACGCGACTTTCTCGCGACCGTCATGCGCAAGATCCGGTTCCTGGGGCGGCAGGTGTACGTCCTGTCCAGCTGCGACGTACGCGAGCGCTTTCTGCGTTTCCTCGCCGAGCGCTACGGGCGGCAGAGCAGCTACCGCGTGGAGCTCTCGAAGAGGGAGGTCGCCGCGGCGATCGCGACGACACCGGAGACGCTCTCGCGCCTGATCGGTCGGCTCGAAGAGGAGGGCGTGCTCGAGTGGAACGGCGCCGATCTGCGGCTTGCCGACCGCGCGTGGCGAGGCGTGAGCTTGCGGACGTCGTGAGGCACGGATCAACGCGGGAGCCGCCGGGCCGGAATCGACGGCAGAGGTCGATGGCTTGATACACCCAATATTCCAACATAGATTGGAACATAGATGAACGAAGACCGCTTCAAGTCGATCGTCTATCGCGAGATCGGCTCGCTCATGGCCGCGCTTTCCGAGCCACGCAGGCTTGCGATCCTTGACCTACTCGCGCAGCGAGGGCCGCTACCGCTACTACTCGGCTTCGCCCACTGCGCTCGAGCTCTGGGAGTCCGTCTCGCGCGTTGCGGCGCGCGACCTGGCGGAGA
>CAYWJH010000192.1:0-4256 GCA_964458555.1 uncultured Spirochaetaceae bacterium
GTGATGGCCGGGCCGTGCGCCGTGGAGAACGAGGAGCAGATCTTCGAGAGCGCGCGGATCGTCCGCGAGAGCGGTGCGGTCGTCCTGCGCGGGGGCGCGTTCAAACCGCGCACGAGCCCGTACTCGTTCCAGGGTCTCGGCGAGGAGGGGCTGAAGCTCCTCAAGCAGGCCGGCGAGCGTCACGACATGCCGGTCGTCTCCGAGATCATCGCCCCGCGCTACGTCGACATGTTCTGTGAGTACGTCGATCTCATGCAGATCGGCGCGCGGAACATGCAGAATTTCGATTTGCTCAAGGCCGTCGGTGCGACGGGTCGGCCGGTCATGCTCAAGCGCGGGCTCGCGGCGACGATCGAAGAGTGGCTCATGGCCGCCGAGTACCTGCTCGCCCACGGCACCGAAGACGTCATCCTCTGCGAGCGCGGCATCCGTACCTTCGAGACGTACACGCGAAACTCGCTCGACATCTCCTCGATTCCCGTCGCGAAGAAGCTCACCCACCTGCCGGTGATAGTCGACCCGAGTCACGCGACCGGCATCCGAGCCAAGGTGCCGCCGGTCGCGCTCGCCGCGGTCGCCGCCGGTGCCGACGGCCTCATCATCGAGGTCCATCCGGACCCCGAGGGCGCGCTCTCCGACGGGCCGCAGACCGTCTTCCCGGAGCAGTTCGAGAAGCTGATGCGCGACATCGACGCGCTCTCCCCGGTCGTGGGCAAGGAGCTCACGCGCATCCCGCGCCGGCGCAAGGCAACGAGCGGTCAGGCAGACGCCGCGCGCGTACCGGCTGCTGCGGCGGAGGGGGCTCCCGCGCCGGAGGGGGTGGTCCCGGTCGCCTACCAGGGCGAGCGCGGCGCCTACAGCGAGATGGCGCTGCTGCGGTTCTTTCACGACCTCGACTTCGCATCGGTCCCCAGCCGGCACTTTCGCGACGTCTTCGAGGCGGTGCTGCAGGGCATGGCGCGCTACGGGATCGTGCCCATCGAGAACAGCCTCGCAGGAAGCGTCCACGAGAACTACGACCTGCTGTTGCAGTACCCCGACCTGAAGATCGTGGGCGAGATCAAACTGCGCGTCGAGCACAGTCTGATCGGACCGCCCGGCAGCTCGCTCGAGACGATACGCACGGTCTTCTCGCACCCGCAGGCGCTCGCCCAGTGCGACGAGTACCTCCGAGGTCACGAGTGGGAGCTCGTGCCGTTCTACGACACGGCGGGATCGGTCTCGCACATAGCCGACGAGGCCTCGCCGGAGAACGCCGCGATCGCGAACGCGCGCGCCGCCGAGGTCTACGGGATGCAGATCCTCAAGGAGGCGATCGAGACCAACCCGCGCAACTACACGCGGTTCGTCGTGCTCTCGCGCGAGGAGGAGGAGATCGACGTCGACGCGAACCTCGCGAGCCTCGTTTTCTCGACGCCCGACAAACCGGGCGCGCTCTTCCGCGCGATGGAGATCATGGCGAACGCCTCGCTCAACCTGAAAAAGCTCGAGAGCCGTCCCATTCCGGGGAAGCCGTGGCAGTACATGTTCTACGTCGATCTCGAGATGCCGGATTCGTCGGAGTCGTTCTCGCAGGCGCTCGAGCGGCTGCACGAGACGGTCGCGGATCTGCGGGTCCTGGGGGTCTATCGAGCGGTGTAGGCCTGGTACCGCGCGACCCGGTTGTCCACGGCAGCGCACGGCGCGGCGCCGCTACACGTCCATGCCGAGCTTGCGCAGCTGCTCGTGCTCTTCCTTCTTCGCGACGTACTCGTGCTTGAGCTGGTTCGCCTTGACGATCGCGTTGCGCAGCGACGAGAGCTCGATCTTCACGCCCTTCATCTTCTTGCGCTCCGCCGGTCCCGTCTTCGCCTTCAGGTGCGCGTCGAGCGCGCCCGCGCGGCGGTGCACCACGTGGCACTCGCCGAGCTCCTTGTTGATGTACTGGTAGAGCTGCTCGTCGCTCGCCTTCTGGAGCTTTGCCCACGGGCCGCCGCTGCGCGCGAGGAAGGCGCCGTAGAGCCGCGATTTCTTCTCGATGCGTTCGAGGAAGTCGTCGAGGACGATCGTCTCGCTGTGGCGGGTCCCGGTCGATTCCTCGGTGTACTCCACCTCGTACGTCGTCTTCGCCGGTGTTCGGTTCGTCAGCCGATCGACCCACTCCCGAAACGCCTGCCCGAATCCCTTCTTCTGCCCGTGCGCGGCCTCGGCGTTCGTGCGGAGGTTCTCGCCGATCGTCTCCAGCGGGCGGCTCGCGGCCGACAGCGCGCGGATGGCGGCAACGAGCTCGTCGCGAAGCGATTCCTGCGGGCGCGCCTTCTTCGAGGGGGCGTTCGACGACTGGAGGCGCTCGAGGACCTCGGCGCGTCGTTTCTCCGCGTCGGGACCGTACTCCTCGGCGAGCACCTCGCTCGCGAGCTCGGGGATGAACGGGCCCGGCAGTCCTATCTGCTTGTGCTGCGACCGCATCCGGTCGAGCGCCGCCGGATCGTTCGGGTCGAGCCGCTCGGGGTTCTCGAGCGAGGGCACGACGTGCTCGCGCAGCGACTGCTTGTATTCTTCGCGCTTGAAGGTGAGGACGACCTTGATCTGGTCGAGGATCGTCTTCGTGTTGCGCGCGAGCTGGTCGAGCGAGTCGGAGATGACGCTGTTCGCAAAACTGTCGTGCCCGCCGCGGGCGCGTCCCACCAGGTCCGCCACGCCGCGCGTGGTCGGCTTGGACGACTGCGAGCTCAACGAGTCCCAGGCGATGTAGCGCGTGAGCTCGGAAAGCCTCTTGAGCTCCTTGAAGCCGAGCGCGTCGAGCCGGAACTCGAAGTAGTTGTTCAGAAACTCGAGCACGTTATCGTAGGCGTCGAGCCGGATTCCGATCGCCTGGTCGCGGTCGGACTCGAGATACGGATCGTCGGCAGGCGGCGTGATGTCGGAGATTTTCTGCTCGTTCTTGTACGGGTCCTGCTGGACGAGGCCTTTGCGGATGAGGAGCTGGTGGAGGCCCTGGAACGACGTGTGGAAAACTCGAAAGAGCTCCTTGAGCCTGGGTAGTTCCTCGTTTTCTATGGCCGATCGGCGATTCTCGATCGCCTGCGCGACGCGCGCGCCGAACGGTTGCTCGCCTTCCATCCGTGTCCATTATCGACTAAACTCCTCCACGTCGCAACAGTTTTGGAGATCCATGGGTCATCCGACCGCATTCCAGCCGCACAAGCTATTCGTCGCCGCGCTCGTCGCCCCCAATCCGGGCCCCGGCGCCGTCCGTGACCTGGTCGCGTGCCGATTTGGTCCGATCGACGACGAGCTGCCTCCGCACCCGTTTACCTTCTCCGACTACTACCACGCCGAGATGGGCCCGTCGCTCGAACGCGCGCTGTTCAGTATCGGACCGCTCGTCGACCCGTCGCGGCTCGCCGAGCTCAAGGGGCGCGCGAACGAGATCGAGACGGAGACGGCCGCGGCGCGGGAAGGCCGGGCGGACGCGCCTGCGCCGCGCCGCGTCAACCTCGACCCCGGCCTCCTCTCGCTCTCGCGTATCATGCTCGCGACGACCAAGGCGAGCGCTCACCGCGTCCCCCTGCGCGACGGGCTCTACGCGGAGGTCACGCTGCTCTATCGACGCGGACGTTACCGTCCGTTCGAGTGGACCTATCCCGACTACCAGAGCGAACGGTTCGTCGACTGGCTGGCCCGGGTGCGCGGCCGCTACCATGAGCAGCTGCGCGACATTGATCCTGGTCGCGCCTGGCGGCTGTAAGGGCGCGCTCGCTCCGGCGAGTTATGAAGCGCGATCGCAGGTTCCCCCGTAGTACGGGTATGCGCAGGTTGAGGTTTCGACATGCGTATCTCGTGGTGCCGGCCCTCGTGGTCCTCTCGTGCGGGCTCTCTCCATTCACCGTTCCCGTTACGATTACCATGGTCTCCACTCCATCGGCATGGGAGGCCGCGTGGGGCCCGGCACGTTTCGAGGTCGATTGGCGAAGCGCGGCAGACGCGGCGATCGTTCCCGGGCTCTACCCCGGCGGATCGTCGATCGTGGTGGACCTGCCGCGTACGCCGCCGGTTGCGGTTCGCGCGACGCCGCGCTGGGACGGCGGTCCGGCCGCGAGGAGCGCCCCCACGCCGGAAAGCCGCCGCCTTCGGCCGGTTGCGCACGCGTGCGGCGGGTCCGGTTCCGGCCCGGCGCTGGCCGAGGGCGATCAACTCCCCCCCAGATCGGAAGAGCACACCTCTGAACTCCCGTCACGTGGAAAGATATCGTATGCCGTCTTCTGCTTTAAAAA
>CAYWJH010000193.1:0-4225 GCA_964458555.1 uncultured Spirochaetaceae bacterium
ATACGAGATCGTTTCACGTGACTGGAATTCAGACGTGTGCTCTTCCGATCTCCACCCCGCATCGACCGGATCCTCCTCCGCCGGCGACCCGGCGGCGCGACGCGCGAGCCCCTCGATACCCGGGGCCTCGAGCGCGAACGGGCGCGATACGGACGCCGCGGCGTCGGCGAAGAGCGCCCTTGCCCGCAGCCGAACGGCCGCGGTCGCGGTGAGCGTGTCGTCGGCCAGCCACGCCGCGGCACCCGCCGTCGGCGTCGCGCGGACGAAGACACCCGCCCGCGCTCCGGGGAGGAGCGAGGCGTCGAGCGCGACCGACGGCGGCGCGTACCAGCGCGGACTCGTCGGCCCACCCGACGCCGGACGGGCGAGCTCGGCGAACGCGCCGGCGAGGGTGACCGGACCGGCGACGAGCCAGGAGAGATCGACCCCGAGGCGCGCCGACGGGGTGTTCGGCCCGCCGCGCGCGGTGAGCACGGCTCGCTCGGACCGGTCGTTGCGCACGATCACCCGCGTGGCCACGCTCGAAGCGGGGTCGACCACGATCAGCGCGGATTCCGCGGCGCCGAGCGGCCAGGCCACGATCGGCAGGAACGCGACCGCGAGCCGCAACAGGGCCGTCCCGCGTCGCATCCGCGCCGCTCGCCGCTCGCGCGCGTATCCGCGGTCGGTCGCAGAGTCCCGGTACCGAAACGCCTTCGGAGGAGCGTCGTGCATACCCTCTCTACGGGTAAAACCGTCGTCGCGCTTCGTTACCGGGCGGCGAGCTCAGATGCGGCCGGCTCGTACCTCGTCGTCGGTGGGGTTGCGGAGCTCGATCTCGTCGGATCCGCGGAGGTGATGCTGTTCGCCGGCGTGGGAGAAATCGACCTCGCCGCCGCGTGGAAGCCGATAGGTCGTCGTCCGCCTACCGAGCTCGACCTCGAGCGGAGTTCCGTGCCAGAGCACCCGAAAGGCGAGCGACTCCCATTCGGCGGGCAGGTTCGGCTGGAAGCCGAGCGCTCCGCCGAAGTCGCGCATTCCCGCGAAGCCGTAGACCATCGACAGCCACGTCCCGGCCATCGCTGCCGCGTGCACCCCGTCCTTCACGTTTCCGTTCACGTTGTCGAGGTCCATGCGGGCGGTCTTCATGAAGTAGCGGTAGGCGAGCTCGGTCTCGCCGATCTCCGCCGCGACGATGCTCTGCACGCACGCCGAGAGCGACGAGTCGCCGGTCGTCAGCGGGTCGTAGTAGGCGAAATCCCGCGCCTTCTCTTCGCGCGTGAACCGATGCCCCTGCAGGAAGAGCGCCATCACGAGGTCGGGCTGCTTGAGGACCTGGTAGCGGTAGATCGTCAGCGGGTGGTAGTGGAGCAGCAGCGGGTAATGCTCGGGCGGTGTGCCCTCGAAGTCCCAGACCGCCTTCGTGAAGAACGTGTCGTCCTGAGGATGGAGTCCGCGATCCTCGTCGTAGGGAACGTAGACCGATTCGCTCGCGCGCCTCCACTCGTCGGCCTCCGCGGGCTCGAGGCCGATTCGTTCGGCGAGCGCCGAGAGCGTGGACTGGTCGCGGTCGTGCATCTGCCCGTAAACGGAGGCCGCCCACGCGAGATGGTCGGCCGCCATGAGGTTCGTGTAGACGTTGTTGTTGACGATCGCCGTGTACTCGTCGGGACCCGTCACCCCGTTAATGCAGAACCCGCGCCCCGCGATGTAGCAGCCCAGATCGACCCAGAACCGCGCGGTCTCGAAGAGCATCTCCGCCCCGCGCTTGAGCAGGAACCAACGATCACCGGTCGCGTTTACGTAGGCGCGCAGCGCGTGAATGATGTCCGCGTTGATGTGGTACTGCGCCGTCCCGGCGGGAAAGTATGCCGATGCCTCTTCGCCGTTGATCGTGCGCCACGGATACAGAGCTCCGCGGTGGCGCAGGGTCCGCGCGCGTTCGCGGGCCTCGTCGAGCGTATGGTAGCGGAACTCGAGCAGCGCCCGCGCGATGCCGGGGTTCGTGTAGGTGAAGAACGGCATCATATAGATCTCTGTGTCCCAGAAGTAGTGGCCCTCGTACCCCTCGCCGGTAAGCCCCTTCGCCGCGACGCTCGTCTGTCCGTTGCGCCCGGCGGCCTGGAGGAGGTGGAAGAGGTTGAAGCGAATGCTCTGCTGCAGCGCCGCGTCACCGCCGATGCGCAGATCGGCCCGGTACCAGAACTCTTCGAGGTACCCGCGCTGCTCGGTCGCGATCGCGCCGAAGCCCGAGCGGCGCGCCATCTCAACCTCGCGCCGCGCGACCCCGGAGAGGCGCGAACGCGGATGGTCGCGGCTCGTGAAGATAGAGGCGTACTTGTGCAGCTCCACGGTCCCGCCGGCATCGAGCGACAGGTCGAACGAGTGCCCCACCTCCTGCTGGCTCGAGATGCTCGACCGCTCGTACTCGCACGCGCAGTCGATCACGCTCGCCGCCGCGTTGATCACGTCGTACTCGCTGTTCCGCGTGTGGTAGCGGACGTAGGCGAGCCGTTCGTCGACGTCCCGCTTGCGCAGCAGGAGCGCGTCGCGGGCGAGCGCGCCGCCCACGCGTGGATCGTTTGCCGCCGTGCGCGAGGATCCCTTGCCGCGGATCACCGAGACGAGCTGCAACCGTGCGGGCCGATCCACCGAGCATCGCCACTCGATCGCCATCACGTGCGGCCGACGGAAAGAGACGAGCCTGCGGACCTTCAGGTCGACCATCGTCCCGTCGGGGCTTTCCCATCGGACGGTGCGCTCGAGCAGACCCGTCTTCATGCGGAGCATCCGCTCGTAGGAGTGGACCGTACCGTTCGTGAGGTCGAGCGGGTAGTCGTTCACCGACAGCTCGATCACCGATGCGTCGGGAAGCGCGATCATCCGCTGCCTGTTCTCCGCGTAGCCGTAGGCGTGCTCGCCGTAGACGATCGGCTCGGTCTCGTAGAAGCCGTTGACGAAGGTCCCGTCGGCGTAGACGACGCCCTTCTCTTCGAAGGTGCCCCGGATGCCCAGGTAGCCGTTGCCCACGGCGAATATCGCCTCGTCGCCGGCAACGCGCTCGAGGTCGAGCGTCTCCTCGGTAACGTTCCATTCGGCAACGGGGTAGAGCGTTTCGGCGCCGGCGTCCATGGGGTCGGATTGTGACCGCCGCGGTCGCGAATGTAAATACACGGCACGGTTGTCGTTCGCTCGTCGACGTGGTAGACCGCACTATGATCGATCTCGCCACTTCGATTCGTCTGCTTCTCGCGCTCGTCGTCCTCGTCTACGGTTACCTCGTGGCGATGAGCGCTCCGCGACGCTCCCGCCGGCTCGTGCTCGCGGTCGTGGGCGTCGTGCCGTTCTTCGTCTGGATCGTTGCCCCGGGCGCCCTTTCGATCGGCGAGGTCGGGATTCCGCTGGGCGTACGTCGGGTGTCGCTGCTCGCCGCCGGGGCGGCGGTGGCGTTGCGCTACGCGTCGCTGCGCGCGCGAGAGCGATCGGACGCGGCCCGATCCGCGCTCGGGGCGGTCGGCTCGGGATTGCTGCTGGCAAGCCTCGCGGTCGGGAGCTCGAACTGGCTCGTGGCGGCCGCCGGCGTCGTCTCGGCCTTCGCCGCCGCGCCGGTCAGTCCTTCTGCAGCGTCTTCCGGTGAAGCTCGTCCGTCGCGTCCCGACCGACGAGGAACGTGACGATCGCTTCGGCGAACTCGGCGGCCGTTCCGGGGCCACGGCTCGTGATGAGCTTCCCGTCGACGACGACACGGTCTTCCACGAAGCTGCCGCTCGTGGCCTTCGCTTCGAAACCGGGGTAACTGGTAAACGTACTCGTCCCGAGCAGACCGTTCGCCCCCAGCACGACGCCCGGCGAGGCGCAGATGGCCGCCACGAGCTTGCCCTCTTCGAAGGCGCGGCGAACGAGGCGCATCGCCTCCTCGTCGGCCGCGATATTCCCCGCTCCGGTAGCCCCGCCGGGGATGACCACCGCATCGAACGAGTCGCTGTACTCGTCGACGGTGATGTCGGAGGTGACGCGGATGTCGTGACCGCCGACCACGTCCCGGCCGGTCACGCCGGCAACGACGACCTCGATGCCCGCGCGTCTGAGGAAGTCGATCTGGGTGACCGCTTCGACCTCTTCGAATCCGTCGGCCAAAAGCACTACTGCGCGTTTCATGGGCCCCTCCATAGTCAAGTATGGCCAGAGGGGGCCGGCCGCGACAAGCGCTCAGAAGAAAAGGCGTACGCTGATCACCGCGGTGATC
>CAYWJH010000194.1:0-1986 GCA_964458555.1 uncultured Spirochaetaceae bacterium
GCGGTCGTCGGAAAGCCGCCTCCGTAAGTGCGGTAGTCATCAAGTGCTGGCATACACCCTCCATGACCGAGTATAGCGTGTGCCGAGCCGAGCGAGCCCGATGTGCGACCTACTCTGCCCGGATCGGCCCGCCACGCTCTCGCTCAAATACTTGACTGATTCAGTAATCCATACTATATTCGGAAAATATAATATAGGAGTGAGCGATGGTTGTGGCAGGTATGACAGCGGCGGTCGTGATCGGGATGGTGCTGGCCACCCTCGGCGGCGGAGGATCGATTCTCACCGTCCCCGTGCTCGTCTACGTTGTTGGCCTGCCCGCGGTCCAGGCGACTGCATACAGCCTCTTCGTCGTGGGGCTGAGCGCCGCGATCGGTGCAATGGGGTACGCGCGTGCGGGTCACGTGAACCTTCGGATAGCCGCGGTCTTCGCCGCGCCGTCGCTGGTCGCCGTCTTCGTCACGCGCCGGTTCGTCGTCCCAGCGATCCCGGACCCCGTGTTCTCACTCGGGTCGGTATCCGTCGGCAAGGACGCGCTCATCATGACGATCTTTGCGGTGACGATGCTGCTTGCCGCTCTGTCGATGATCCGCGGCTGCCTGCGCTGCCGCACGAAGCCGAGTACGTCGCGTGACGACGGCACCGCCCGCCGACGAGAGCACCACCTCTCGCTGCCGGTGGTCGCGCTCGAGGGGTTCGTCGTGGGCACGGTCACCGGCCTCGTCGGGGCCGGCGGCGGCTTCCTCATCATCCCGGCGCTCGTGCTGATCGGCCGGCTGGGCATGAAGGAGGCGGTCGGCACCTCGCTCGTCATCATCACCGTGAAGTCGCTCATCGGCTTCCTGGGCGATGTGGGGGCCTCGACCGCGATCGATTGGGGCTTCCTTCTGCTGTTTACCGCGCTGACCGCGCTCGGGATCGTGGCCGGAATGATCGCGACCCGGCGCGTGGAGAGCGCACGGCTGCGTCCCGTGTTCGGATGGTTCGTGCTCGGAATGGGAGCGCTCATCACGATACAGCAAGTTCTCGTTACAACCACTCTTGGATAGAGGAGCAAAAGATGTTTGGTTTGAGCAACGTAGCAAAGGATTTCGATCTGGATACGACGTCGTTTGAAGAGGAGCTCGCGGCCACCCCGGGCGCGCTCCTGCTCGACGTCCGCACCGCATTCGAGTTCGACGAAGGCCATATCCCCGGCGCGGTGAACCTGGACGTCTACCAGCCCAGCTTTCTCGAGGAAGCGGAGAAGCTCGATCGGTCCCGACCGGTCTTCGTGTACTGCCGCAGCGGCAACCGAAGCTACACCGTCGCGCAGGCGTTCGTGCAGATGGGCTTCCAGCACGTGCGCAACCTGCAGCACGGGATCATCAGCTGGGAAGGCGAGATCGAGTAGGAGGGATCGCATGTACTTCAAGCACTTCTTCGAACCCGGACTCGCGCAGAACAGCTACCTCATCGGGTGTCAGGCGACCGGCGAGGCGATCGTAATCGATCCGCGCCGCGACGTGGCCGACTACCTCGCGGCCGCGGAGGCGAACGACCTGCGCGTCACACACGTGACCGAGACGCACATCCACGCCGACTACCTGAGCGGCAGCCGCGAGCTCGCCGCCGCCACCGACGCGAGGCTCTACCTCAGCGACGAGGGCGGCGCCGACTGGCAGTACGGCTTTGACCACGAGGGGCTGCGCGACGGGGATTCTATCCGCGTGGGGAATCTTCGGCTCGACGTGCTACACACCCCGGGCCACACGCCCGAGCACGTCTCGTTCGTGCTCTACGACCTCCCTGCGGGGCCCGAGCCCATGATGGTCTTCACCGGCGACTTCGTCTTCGTGGGCGATGTCGGGCGGCCCGACCTCCTCGAGGAGGCCGCGGGTATCTTCGACACCAAGATCGCCGGCGCGAAGCAGATGTTCGCGAGTCTCGCGAAGTTCCGCGGGCTCCCGCAGTACGTCCAGGTCTGGCCCGGTCACGGCGCCGGCT
>CAYWJH010000194.1:2086-4206 GCA_964458555.1 uncultured Spirochaetaceae bacterium
GCCCACTCGGCAAGACCGCCCCGCGCGTGCACAATAGGGGCGCGCGGGCCGGCGGCCCGCGAAAGCGAGGACGCATGCGCTCGATTGAAGACATCACCGTCAGCCTCGTCGCCTTCGACGGGTATCCGTTGGAGACGGCTGTCGAGGTCGTCGCCGGGCTGGGGGTGACGTCGGTCGAGCCGGCGATGATCGCCGGGTACACCGACCCGTTCGACGAATCCGCGTTCAGCGACGAGCGGGCGCGGGAGATGAGGAAGATGATCGAGGGAGCCGGGCTCGCCTGCGACGCGTTTTCGGCGCACATCGACATTGGTTCCCCCGGCGGGCTCGAGCAGGCGCTGCGTCGCCTGCGCTTTGCCGGCGCGCTCGGTGCGAAGCGGCTCGCGACGAACGCGGCGAAGGCGCGCTACCGCGAGGCGTTTCTGGCGGCGATCGAGCCGCTCGAGCGCGAGGCCGAGCGCACCGGCGTCGTCCTCGCGCTCGAGAATCCCGGAGACGGCGCGCCGAACGTGATCGACGACGCGGCGGCCGCCGCCGAGCTCGTCCGGTCGATCGGATCGCCCTGGATCGGCATCAACTACGACCCCGGCAACCTGCTGACGCACCGACCCGACACGGACGCCGCGGCGGACGTGCGCGCGTTCGGCCCGGGCCTCGTATCGCTCCACGTGAAGGACGCCGCGCCGGAGGGCGAGTGGCTGCGCTACTGCGCTGTCGGGGAGGGAATCGTCGACTACGGGGCGATTCTGCGCTACTGCGACGCGCTCGATCCACGACCGGTCTACTCCATCGAAGCGCCGATCCGGCTCGCCCGCAAACCCGGCGGCACCACGACGCGAGACGACGAGCCGCGCCCGCTCGAGGAAGTGCGCGAGGCGCTACGCGCGTCGATCGAGTGGATGGTGCGGCGCTGAGCGTACGGACGTAGCCTACCGGCCGGTGGCGCGTGACGACGCACGCGCCATCGCATCGCTCGCGGGACGCGCCTTCGGTGTCATGCTCACACCCAGGCGGTGTCCGCGCTCGGCAGGCGGGAGATAACGCGGAACGGCTCGCCGCGCAGCCGGGCGGGCTCGTCGCATCGGACGAGCCGTCCGCCGTCGACCTCGATGACGCGAATCGCGCCCAGGTCGTGGGTGCCCAGGCCCGCCTCCGCGGCGACGCGGAGATAGATGATCGAAGACGGGTCGAAGCCCATCAGATAACTCGCGACCGCGTCTACGGCGACGGCGTTGATCCCGGCGACGACGAGCCCGAGTGCGTAGTTCGCGCCGTTGCGGAAGCCGGTGCCGTCACGCCCCACCACGCCCTCGATCACGTTGAGCCGCGGCACCGCGATCTTCGAGGTGTCGGCGAGTCGACGCGCAAGCCCGGCCTGCCATCGCTCGTGGAGAGCCGTGTCGAACGGGGCGTCGGGCGAGGCGGGGGCCTTGCGATCGGCCTCCGGAACCTCGAGCCAGGCCTGCCGGCAGTAATGGCGGTCCGGCGTGTAGACGATCCCCATCAGGTTCTTCATGGAGAGCGTCGTGATCGCGAGGTTGTGTGTCTTGAGCTTGGGGACGTTGATCAGCACCGTCTCCGGGTCGGTCGCCTCGGCGTCTACGGCGAGCTGCGGGAAGACGAGCGGGTCGGGCACCGGCCGTGAGACGCACGATGCGGTCGTGGGGAAGCGCAGTCCGACGCCGGTCGATTCGACCACGTCGAGGTACCCGGTGCCGCGCCAGTGCCGCGGCTCGTCGTCGTCGGTGTCGCGGGGATCCTCCACGATCGAGGTCCGATCGGCGGTCGCTCCATGATCGAGCAGGTAGTCGAGCAAGCCGTGTACGAACCCGGGGTGCGTGGTGATGCCGCTGTCGGGATCGGCGAACATCTCGCCGCTGGTCACGTTGGGCTTGATGACCACGCGCTCGCCGGCGAGATCGAGCTCCATCGCCTCGAATGCCGTTCGAGCCGCGCGCGCGAAGTCGTCTCCGGTGGGACTCTTGGGGACCGGCGTACGCGAAACGAGCACCGCGGTCGGGTCGTCGAGCCACGGGTGGAGCGTCATGGCGAGCGGTACCTCCGCAGCGCGGTGGCGTTCATGCTTGGGATAGTAGTGCAACGACGCCGGACGCACAAGC
>CAYWJH010000195.1:0-4179 GCA_964458555.1 uncultured Spirochaetaceae bacterium
AGAAGCGGTCGAGGTAGAACTCGACGCCGGCGAGGGAGCGGTTGGCCGTGGACTGAAACTGCAGCACCTGGTGCGACAGCCCGGGAACCGCGAGCCGACTCCAGTTGACCTGGACCTTCTCGGTGGGCAGCGTCGGGTTGAAGAGGCACTCCATCGACTCGCCGCTTGTGACGTTCACGAGGACGCAGCGTGGAGGACGGACCATGGCGAGCTCGATCGGCATCCGTCACCTCAGTACGCCGGCACCGGCGAGAACGAGCGCGCCGCGGCGTCTCGGTTGGTGTTGTGGCTGGCCCGGGCGACGGTCTCGCCGTCGACCTGGACGTTGACCTGGAATGGCGGCGTCTGGCCCTGACGCTGGGCCTGCGCGTTAGCGAAGGCCATGATGTTGGCCTCGCGCTGCGCGAGCTCGTTGGTGCGCCCCGCGGTGTCGGCCGCCGCGGGCATCGAAGAGGTCGCTGCCTCAGCCCGGCTCGCGGTGGCGTCGGTGCGACCCACTGCATCGAAGCTGTCTTCGGTGCGCACCTCGCTGGAGAGCGGCGTTCGCTTCAGCCGCTCGAGGCTCGACGGCAAAAGAGCATCGGGGATCTTGCGCAGCAGCTTGATGACGAAGTCGCGAATGCCGTCGAAGACCCGCTGGATGGCTCGGCCGACGCTTTTGAAGAAGTCGACCACCGGCGAGAGGAAGCTCTTGATGCCGTCGGCGATCGAGCGGAACAGCCCCATGAACCAGCGACCGATGCCGACGAAGAACTGGCCGATGGCGCGGAAGAATCCGACCACCGTGGCGATGGCGTTCGGGATGGCATTGGGCAGCGTCTCGGTGAACCAGAGATAGATCTTGGCCGCCGTCTCGCCGATCCAGGTGCCCGCGGCGATGAATGCGTCCTTCACGGTGTTGACCACCCAGATGACTGCGGTGACCACCTTGATGAGGCCGGCGAAGGCCAGCGTAATGACAGTGACCACGCCGCCGAGCACCTGCCCGAGAAACTCGCCGAGGGACCGCCAGGCACTGGTGGACTCGTTGGTCGCCTTCGTCGAGTCCTTCGAGCTTCCGGTGAGCGCGTTCCAGGCGTCGCGGAGCTGACCGAGCGCCTCGCCGACGACCTCGAAAGCCGGGCCGATGTACTCCTGCATCGAGCGGAAGCCGCCGATGATGCCGCTGGTGATGCGGGTGAACACGGCGACGAGCTGCGTAAGCCAGCGGACCACCGTGGCGATGGCCGCTCCTGCGGCTTGGCCAAAGCTGCGGAACTCGGACGAGGGCAACCCGGCCGCGCCACCGGTGAGCCCCGAGAACAGCGTGCCGATCTCCCGGCCCAGCTCGCTGAAGGCGTCCATCAGGTCTTCGAAGACCGGGCGCGCCTCCTCGATGGTGCGCGAGAATCCTTCCTTGAACCCCTCCCAGACCTGCTGAATGCGGTAGACGATCTGGTAGAGCGAGATCAGAAAGCGCTTGAGCCCCTGGTTCTCGGCGCGGTTGAGTTCCTCGCGCACGGCGCCGGAGAAGCCGCCTTGCTCGAAGAGCTGCTTGAGCCCGTTGAAGAAGAGGCGCACCCGCTCGCCGACGCGTCGGGCGAAGTCGGCGATGCCGCGGATGTTGCGCTGAAACGCCACGACGAAGCCGGCCACGATCGCTCCGAGCACGGCAACGATCAGGATGGCCGGCAGGAGCGTCGCGAGGATGCCGCCCACAGTGATGCCCAATGCCTTGAACGCGATGACCAGGAGCGCGATGGCTGCCTTCGCCGCGATGACCCCGCCGACCAGCATCAGGAAGCTGCCGGCTGCGAGCACGATGCCGGCGAAGATGCGCTTGATAGGTGCGGGGATGGCCTGGAACGCTCGGAGGATGGCGTTGAGGGTGTCGACCACCGCCCGCACGATGGGCTTGAACACGGCGGCGAAGGGCTCGCCGAGCACGACCGCGAAGGTCTGAAGCGTGCCCTTGAGCAGCGTCTTTTGCCCCTCGAAGGTATCGAGGAGCTGCTCGCGGAACCGGGCTGCCGTCCCGCCCGCGCCGGTCATCTCGTCGCGAAGGGCCGCGATGGCCTCGGTGCCGCGCAGAGTGACCTGCTGGCCGTCCCGCATGGTGGTGTAGCTGGCGTTGAGCACCGCGTTGAAGGCCAGAAGGCCCCGTGCGCCGGGCGGTGACCACTCAGCGGTTCCGCTCCTCGTCCCTCATAGTGGCCGTCGCCTGGGCGAAGTCGCTCATGATGTCGACGATGGAACGCATGCGGCCGCTCTGTTGCTCGAAGACCTTCACCCCGGTACTGGTAATCGCCTGCTGGGCCCGGCTCTCGGCACCCACCCGTCGCACCGACTCGGGGAAGACCGTGGCTGAGCTCGACGCATCGATGTTGCGGTTGCGGAGCAGGCCCATGGTGATCAGGACGTCATCGAGGTTCTGGCTGAACACCGCTCCGGTGGTCGCCGCCTTCGACAGGCCCGCCTCGAAGTCTCGAGTCTGGAAGTTCGTGAGCTGGGTGATCCGCAGCAGCTTGTCGGTGACGCCCGAGGCTTCCTCGGCGGCGAAGCCGTAGGCGTTGAGGGTGCCGACGACGGCCTCGGCGGCTTGGGCCACGCCGAACTGGCCGAGGGAGCCCGCCGCGAGGTCGAGTACCGGGATGAGCGTGCGCGTGGCCTGCTCGGCAGTCTGGCCCGCGGTCGCCAGGGACTGGAGACCAGCGACTGCTTCGTCCGGCGAGAACTGCGTCTCGATGCCGGCCTGGATGGCGGCGTCCCGGAGCATGCCGAGCTCGCGGGTGGTGGCGCGGGTCACCGCCCCGACGGCGGCAAGGCCCTGCTCGAAGCGCCCGGCAGCGTTCGCCAGCGACAGCGCGCCAGCGACCGCGGCCGCACCGGCCGTGAACACGGCGAGGCCGATGCCCAGCTGCTGGAACGCGCTCGTCATGCGCGTCGTGCCGCCCGCCGGTCACCCGATCGTCGAGGCTCGCGAAGCGGCGCTCGACCGTGGCCATCTTCGCCGAGGCGAGGTCACGCGCGGTGAACACGAAGCCGAGGCCGAGGTTGTTGAGCGCCACGGCCTACGACCTCCGCTTTCCGGCCTTCTCGATCTCCTTGGCCTCGCGAGAGCGCTGCTGGCCGATGCGCTCGAGGAACCAGTCGCGGTCGGCGGTGGTCATGGCGAGCACCTCCGACAGGCTCGCGCCGAGGCCCGAACCTCCGTGCTGTCGCCAGCACATCTGGAAGATGCCCTCGCGCCAGCCATCGAAGTCTACCCCTGGAAAGAGCTCGTGCGGCCCCGGCGATGCGCCGCCCTCTCCTTGCCGGGCATGAAGAAGGTCCGATCGAAAGGGAGGTCAACCTCCTGGGTGGCGAAGCACTCGGGGCACTCGATCTCGATGCCGGTGTCGACGCCGCAGTCGACCCGATCGAATTCGTCGACCAGAAAGTCGGCGTCGCGCAGGCTCAGATCCTCGATGAACTTCTTCTTGTCCCGCGCCTCGACGCCCTCGACCTCGAGCACTCGGAAGGCGAGCATCGCAGAGAGGAGCTGGTCGCCCGCGTTGCGCCGAAGCTGCGGGAGCTTGCGTTCATCGGCCCCGATGAGCAGCCGGAACCAGACCCGCTTGCCGGCGTCCGGCAGCGTGGTCTCGAAGCGGTTCCCGGCGAGCAGCGCGGACCGACTCTCCTCGGAGAGCGGTCGACACGGAAGCTCGGCGAGGTCCAGCTCCCACTCGATCCGCGCACGGCAGGCCTCGCTCTGGCAGTTGACCACGAAGGCGTAGGTCGGGCCGTAGGTGAGCGCTCGCCTCTGCAGCAGCGCGAAGAAGCGGTCGCCCTGGAGCACCACGCCCCAGTCGATGGGCTTCTCGCCGAAGTCGTAGGGCCCCGCGTCGAGCGTCTCCTCCCGACAGGCTGCGAGCAGCTCGTCCACCTGGCCGCCAGACTTCGCGAGCCGTCGATCGGCGAGGACCCGCTCCTCGCGGACCCTCATGCCGCGGATTCGGCCACTGAGCCCCGACGGGCAGGTGATGATCTCGGACATCGGCGCGCACCTCCTGGAGATGGGTCTCCCAGGGAGGCAAAGCGCCGGGCGTCGGGCGTCGGGACAGCTACATGAGCCCTGGTTCGGGCAGCAGTGCTTCTGCTGCACAGCGCCCGAACCCTGCAGAAACATGGGGCCAACGGCCGCTTGACAGAACCCGGGTG
>CAYWJH010000196.1:0-4118 GCA_964458555.1 uncultured Spirochaetaceae bacterium
ATCCGGCGCATGGAAGGCGGCATCTACGACGAAGACGAGTACGAGCGCGCGCTCGACTGGGTGAAGAAAAACTGCCCCGAAGGCCCCGACCCGAACGAGGAGGACGCGCAGCGCACCCGCGAGCAGAAGGACACCGACTGGGAGGCGGTCGTCAAGATGACGCTCATCGCGCGCGACCTCATGGTCGGCAATCCGAACCTCGCCGGGAAGGGGTTCGGCGAGGAGGCACTCGGACACAACGCGATCGCCGCCGGCTTCCAGGGCCAGCGCCAGTGGACCGACTTCATGCCCAACGGCGACTTCATGGAGGCGATCCTCAACACGAGCTTCGACTGGAACGGGATCCGCGAGGCCTTCGTCGTCGCGACCGAGAACGACAATCTGAACGCGACGAGCATGCTCTTCGGGCACCTGCTCACCGGCACCGCGCAGATCTTCGCCGACGTGCGGACCTACTGGAGCCCCGAGGCGGTCGAGCGCGTGACCGGCAAGAAGCTCACCGGCGCCGCCGGAAACGGGATCATCCACCTGATCAACAGCGGGCCGGCCACGCTCGACGGAACCGGGCAGATGGAGATCGACGGGAAACCGGCGATGAAGCCGTACTGGGAGATCACCCCGGAGGACGCCCGGAAGTGCCTCGACGCGACCGTCTGGTGCCCGGCGGAGACTGGTTATTTCCGCGGAGGCGGCTACTCGACCCGCTACGCCACCCGCGGCGGGATGCCCGTGACGATGAGCCGGATCAACATCGTCGCCGGCCTGGGACCGGCGCTCCAGATCGCCGAAGGCTGGACCGTAGAGCTGCCCGAAGACGTGCACCGGACGCTCGACGAACGCACGAACTTCACCTGGCCCACGACCTGGTTCGTCCCGCGGCTCGCCGACAACCCGCGCTTCTGCGACGTCTACAGCGTCATGGCCAACTGGGGCGCGAACCACGGCGCGATCGGCTACGGACACTTCGGCGCCGATCTGATCACGCTCGCGAGCATGCTCAGGATCCCGGTCTACATGCACAACGTACCGGAAGCGGAGATCTACCGCCCGCACGCGTGGGCAGCGTTCGGCATGGACCTCGAGGGCAGCGATTTCAGGGCGTGCGAGGCGCTCGGGCCGCTGTACAAGGACTGATCCAAACTGTCATCGACCTTGCAGGTCGGAAGCGAGGTATCCGACGTGCCCGCAACGGCTTACGGCGACCACTAGGCGCCGATCAACTGGTGGCCGCGGAAGCCTTCGCGACGGCAGGAGTTACGCTGACAGCACCTGCAAGGTCGATGACAGTCTACGGCTGCTCGCGCAACAGGGCAGCCCCCACCGGGGCCCGCGCCGCCGATTCCCGCCACCACTTGCATAATCCACGCGAAACGCTTACGATGAGGTTGATTTCGAAAGCGATTCGTAAATGCTTCAAAACCTGAATAAGAGAGAAAAACAGATCCTGGACCTATTGGTCGAAGACGAGGGCATCTCGGTCACCGAGCTCGGGAAGCGGCTCGAGGTGTCAGCGGTGACGATCCGCTCCACGCTCAACTCGTTGAGCGACAAGGGGGTCATCGTCCGAACCTGGGGCGGCGCGAGCCCCGCCTTCCACCCGGAAATCCTCGAGCGGCAGCGCACGCGGCAGGACGTAAAGGCGATGATCGCGGCCGCCGCGGCCGAGATGGTCGGCGACGGCGACGCGATCATGGTGGAGGCGGGGACGACGACCTCGCTCATCGGGCGATGCCTCTTCGGCCGACGCGACGTGCACGTCGTGACGAACTCGATGCTCTTCGTGCCCTACGGCCGGTCGAATCCGGCGCTCGCCGTCACGGTCGTGGGCGGGGGCTTCCAGGCGGCGACCGAGTCGCTCGTGGGGCCGATCGCGCTGCGCGAGCTCGAGCAGTTTCACGTGCGGCTCGCCTTCGTAGGGACCGACGGGTTCAGCCTCGAGCACGGAGCGACGACGCACCTCGTCGAAGGCGCGGAGATCGTCCGCAAGATGGCCGACTGCGCCGATCGGACGGTACTGCTCGCAGACAGCAGCAAGTACGGCCGGGTCGGCTTCGCGCGCGTGCTCGACCTGAGCGAGGTGACGACGGTGATAAGCGATAGCGAGCTGCCCGCGGAAGCGGTCGAAAAGCTCACCGAGGCGGGGATCGATCTCCGTCTCGTCGAGACGAACCACACGAGGAGAGATCATGGCGAGTGAAGTCCTTCTGCCGAAGCAGGGAAACTCGGTCGAAAGCTGCATCATCGTGCAGTGGAAGACCTCCGAGGGCGACCCGGTAAAGACCGGCGACGTGCTCATGGAGGTGGAGACCGACAAGGCGACGATGGACGTCGAGTCGACCGCCGACGGAGTGCTCCTGAAGCAGCTCGTCGCCGAGGGCGACGACGTACCCGTCCTGAACCCGATTGCGATCGTGGGCGCCGAGGGCGAATTGGTGGATGATCGCACGACTGCCGAGACGACGACTAAGGGCCAGCCTCCCGTGAAGGCTCCGCAGACGCCGGCGCCGTCCGGAAGCGGCGCGGCGCCCGCAGCGCAGGGCGCGACCGGACCACCGACACGCCGTCGCCGCGGCGGCGCGAAGATCAGCCCGCGCGCACGCCGGCTCGCAGCGGACCGTGGAGTCGACTACGGCGGCATCGCGGGAAGCGGCCCGGGCGGGCGGATCATGGTCCGCGACGTCGAAGCGGCGGTGGAAGCCGGCACCGCGACTCCCGCGGATACGGGAACAGCGGGTTTGCCCACGGCCGGCGAGGCCGCGGCCCGGGCGGCCGCCCCCCGCGACGCCGGCGCGAACATGGGTTCGGCCGGCGTAGCGAGCGAGACGCAGGTCAAGGGCGTTCGCAAGCTCATCGCCGAGCGGATGCACGCGTCGATCGCGTCGACCGCGCAGCTCACGATGGACGCCTCCGCCGACGCGCGCGCCGTCCTCGACTATCGCAAGCGCCTGAAGGCGGCCGACGCCGAGCGGCTGCAGTCGGTCTCGATCAACGACCTCGTCCTCTACGCGACGAGCCGCGCGCTGCGCGACCACCCCCAGCTCAACGCGACCTTCGCAGACGGCGTGATCCGCACGTACGACCAGGTGGACCTGGGCTTCGCCGTGGATACGCCGCGCGGGCTCAT
Organism: uncultured Spirochaetaceae bacterium; assembly: GCA_964458555.1. GTDB lineage: Bacteria > Spirochaetota > Spirochaetia > DSM-27196 > SLST01 > SLST01. The sequence continues at coordinate 3,125 of CAYWJH010000196.1, forward strand.
GGTGCCGGTGATCCGTGGCGCCGACCGCAGATCGCTCGTCGATCTCGCCGCCGAGGCGCACCGACTCGCGAAGGCGTGCCTCGAGGGCGGGATTGCGCCGGACGAGCTCTCCGGGGGCACGTTCAGCGTCACGAATCTGGGTGCCTTTGGTATCGAGCGGTTCACGCCGGTGCTCAATCCGCCGCAGGTGGGGATACTCGGGGTCTGCGCGGTCACGCAGCGACCCGCTCCAGACGGAGAAGGTACCATCCCCAGGATGGGCCTCTCGCTCACCATAGATCACCAGGTCGTCGACGGCGCCCCGGCCGCGCGCTTCCTGCAGGCGCTCGCCCGCGCGGTTGCGCACATCGACCTCACGCTCGCAGAGTAAAGAGTAAGGAGTACCGAATGCCACAGTCACAACTCGTAGATCCGAAGGAAGTCCGATCGGCCGGATCGATTTCGTTCGGCGAGATCCCGATCAACGCGTACGCGGCGACCCCCAAGCAGGAGGTCAAGCGCTACGGCGCCGAGCGCCTGAAAAAGGTCCTCTACGACATGATGACGATTCGCGAGTTCGAGTCGATGCTCAACGACATCAAGATGCAGGGCTCCTACCGCGGGATCGAGTACACGCACAAGGGGCCGGCGCACCTGTCGATCGGCCAGGAATCGACCGCGGTCGGCACCTGCCTCGAGCTGGGTACCGACGACTTCATCTTCGGAAGCCACCGCAGCCACGGCGAGATCCTCGCGAAGTGCTACTCGGCCATCCCCACGCTCGACGACGCGGCGCTCGAGGAGATCATGAAGGGCTACCTCGGCGGAGACGTCCTCGCGGTCGCCGAGCGCAACGGCTACGAATCCGCAGCGGACCTCGCGGAGAACTTCGTTCTCTACGGTACCCTCGCCGAGATCTTCGCGCGGAGGACCGGCTTCAACCGCGGGCTCGGCGGATCGATGCACGCCTTCTTCGCGCCGTTCGGCAGCATGCCGAACAACGCGATCGTCGGCG
>CAYWJH010000197.1:0-2746 GCA_964458555.1 uncultured Spirochaetaceae bacterium
TCGATCCGGTTGCGCGTGTACATGTAGACGCGGTCGCCCTTCAGGTCGACGACCTGGTTCGTGATGAACTCCATCTTCGCCTTGTCGAGACCCTTCATCGACTGCATGTAGATCGACGCGAGCTCGAGCATGTAGTCGTCGTAGTTGCCGCGGCGCTTCTGCCAGTTCTCGTAGCGCTTCTTGATGTTCGAGTGCCACAGCGCCTCGTCGAGTACCTCGTAGCGCAGCAGCTTCTTGAAGTGCTCTATCATGAGCGATTCGCGGAAGAGCGTCCCGTCGATGTCGAAGAATGCGGCGGTTCTCATGGCGGCAGTATAGCAGGCGGGGGCGAGCGCCGCAGGCTACGACGAGAGGCCGATGTCTTTCGAGAGGTAGACTGCGTCGGGCAGCGGGTTGCGGTAGTACGGCTCGATCTCGCGGTAGCCCATCCGAAGATAGAGCGCGAGCGCCTGCGGGCGCACCCAGAGCCGCTTCATCTCGCATGTAAAGCCTTCCAACGGTCGGAAGGCCACGCAGCCGAGCGTGTCCCCGTCGTTGGCCGCGAGGAGGACTTCACCGTCAGGCTCCGCGTACGTGCCGGGTAGCGAGGCAAGCTCCTCCTCGAAGCGCTGAAACGAGAGATCCACCCCGAGCCAGTCTGCGTACTCGCGGAACAGCGTGCGGACGAGGTGCGCGTCGTCGGGAAAGCGGGCGGCTCGGATCTGCATCGGCTACTTCGCCTTTTCTTCTCGCACCCCAAACATCTGCGCCACCCGCTCGACGTTGCGGGGGTTGTGCGCGTCGTGACCCTCGCCGGTGTAGAGGTACTCGAGCTCGTCGGCGTAGGCGTCGGTGATCCGGTAGCGCACCATCTTCATCGTGCTGTTGATCATCCGGTTCGCCTCGGTGAAGGGTTCGGGCAGCACAGCGAAGACCGACGGCGTCCACTGGCGCGGGAAGTGCTTGCCCGCGGCCTCGAAGGCGTAGAAACTCTGCTTCACGCGGTCGAGCACCTCGCCCGCGGTCGTGAGGCCTTCGGCGGCGATCGCCGCCTTCACCTTCTCCTCGTCGAGCGTCACGAGCGCGGTCGTGTACGTGCGGTGGTCGTTGTAGACCATCGTCTGCGCGACGAGGTCGCCTTCGGTCGTGATCGTCTCCTCTATCTCCTCGGGGCTGTACTTCTCGCCGTCGGCGCTGATGAGGAGCGCCTTCGCGCGCCCGGTGACGACGAGGAAGCCGTCTTCGTCCATGTAGCCAAGGTCGCCGGTGTAGAGCCAGCCGTCGCGTAGCGCCTCTGCGGTCGCCTCCGGGTTCTTGTAGTAGCCGGCCATTACGTTGTCGCCGCGCACGCAGATCTCGCCCGACTCGCCCGGGGCCGCCTCGCTCCCGTCCTCGCGCGTGATCCGGCAGGTGACCGTGGGGGCGACCTTGCCGGAGGTGCCGAACTTGTGCGCCTTCGGCGTATTCGCGCTGATGATCGGTGCCGCTTCGGTGAGGCCGTAGCCCTGATAGACCGGCAGGCCGATCGCGGCGAAGAAGTCCTGCTGGCCGCGGTCGAGGAGCGCGCCTCCGCCGACGAAGAACCTGATCCGCTTGCCGAAGGTCGTTCGAACCTTGCGGAAGACGAGCGCCTCGGCGATCGCGTGCGGGAGCCACGTCACCGCGCGCGTCGCGAGCCCCGCGCGATTGTGACCGTCGCCGGCGCGACGGATGCCCGCCTTCACGCCCGCGTTGAACACCCGCGTGGCGAAGCCGCCGGCGGCCTCGATCCCTGCGGTGATCTTCTTCATGAAGTTGCCGGAGAGCGCGGGGACGGTGAGGAGGAAGACCGGATCGGTCTCCTTCATGTTGATGGGGATATTGCGCAGGATCCCCACGCCGCCGCCGCGCGCGTCGACGAAGGAGAGCTCGATGCCGCGCAGGAGCGCCGCGTAGAGGCCGACGGTGTGCGCGAAGCTGTGGTCGCACGGCAGGATCACGAGCGTCGAGAAGTCGTAGGGGACCTCGAACATGTTCACCGCGTCGGTGCAGTTTGCGACGTAGTTCCTATGCGTGAGCATGATCCCCTTCGGGTTACCGGTGGTGCCGCTCGTGTAGGAGATCGTCGCGACCGCGTCCTCGCTTAGTTCGGCCATCGTGCGCTCTACATCGGCCTTGATCTCCTCTCCTGCGTCTCGCCCCGCTTCCAGCAGCTCCTGGTAGCTCGTCACGCGCGACCCGGCCTCCTTCATCCCCGCGGCGGCGAGCTTCGCGCGCGTCTCGACGAGCTTCTCGTCGGTGTCCTCGAGGAGCACGACGAGCGGGGTTGCATCGAGCTCGCCGTAGACGCCTGCGAGTTTGGGAATCTGGTTCCACGAGACCCCGATCGCCGTGGCGTCCGAATGGTTCACGCGGAAGGGGAGCTCCTCGGGAAGGAGCTTGATCGAGAGGGGGACCGATGTGGCTCCGACGGTGAGCACGCCGAGCTCGAAGGCGACCCACTCGGGGCTGCCCTCGGAGAGCACCACCGCCTTTTCACCGGCGGTGAAGCCGTGAGTCCGCAGGCCGCGTGCGACGAGCGTCGCTTCGTCGCGAGTCGCTCGGAAGCTCTTCGGCGTCCACCCCGCATCGGTCTTTCTCCAGCAGTACGGCTTGTCGCCGAACGATTCGGCCGCCTGTTCCAGCATTTCCAGCACGGTTCGTTTCATGAGAGCTCCGATGTGGTCGTGATTCGGGAATGCTACGCGCTGCGGGCGCGATTGGCAAGGGCGGGCGTAGCGCCCCGGTT
>CAYWJH010000197.1:2846-4039 GCA_964458555.1 uncultured Spirochaetaceae bacterium
AGCAGCAGATTGCCCAGCCATACATCGAAGGCGGCGAGCGAGCTGTAGTACCGTTCATATTCGACGCTACGGTACGTCTCGGCATCCGCTAAGTAGCCGGCGGCTCGTTCGTGTGCCAGTCGTGAGCTCATATCGTACTCGTACCCGGTCGTCATGGGTTTCTCCTCCCCGGTGGTGAGCTACTCCACCACCTCGTCCGGTCGTGCGACCACGACCTCACCGGCCTCTTCGAGCCGGCGCAACTCTTCGATCACATCGTGCTGGGCCGCTTCCACGTCGCTTCGGCGAACTCGGCCCAGACTCCCTTCTGCTTCCTCGATCGCCGCGACCAGCTCGTCGTCGAGCGCTTTGAGGATGTGCGATACGACGTCCCGGCTGACGCCCTTGAGCGCGAGCGCGAGCTCGTCGGCGCTCACCCGATCGGCGAGCTTCCGGATCGCCTGCGGATCCACGAGTACGAAGTCCTCGAAGACGAACATGAGGCGCGCGATCGACTCGAAGAGCGGTGTGTCCTCGGTCTCGAAGCGCTCCATGATCGATTTCTCCACGCCGCGCGGGACGTGGTTGAGGATGTCCGCGACCGCCTCGGGCCCACCTGCGACCGACGATGCGCGCTTCGTCTGGACGCGCCGCCTCAGAAAGGTGAGCGCGCGCGCGTGGAGCGCGAGGTCGGCCGAATCGAGCGTCGTGAGCGAGCGGACGGTGCCGTCGCGAAGCTCCTGCGGCAGCGCGCTCAAGACGCGCGCCGCGCTCTCTGCCGCGAGCGGGGCGAGAAGGAACGCGGCTACCGGCGGCCGCTCTGCGGAGACGAGGAGAGCTACCTCGTTCGGGGCATCGATCAACGGTGCGCCCGAGTCGGCCCAGTGCTGACCCGTGCCGGTATCCTCGACTGCGGAAGTCGGTTCGCGATTCTGCTGGAGCTCCTCGAACGATATACGCAGAGTACGCAGTTCCGACCGCAGATCCGACAGCACCGGGTCGAGACGTGCGACGAGGTCCGCTCCGTCCGAGGCCGTGCCGCGACCGTGATTTCCACCGGTGTCTGCGCGCGGTGCCCCCCGCACCTCGAGCTCCAGGCGCGTCTCGCCGAGCACGTCGGCCGAGAGGTTGGTCCGTGATATCGCGATCGCCCCGACTCGGAGGTCGGCGTCGCGGTGGTCGAGTGCGGGCAGCGCGACCGGCTCGCCGTCGAG
>CAYWJH010000198.1:0-4016 GCA_964458555.1 uncultured Spirochaetaceae bacterium
GCGGACCCCGCGCAGCTCGAGCCCCTTCCCGGCCACGCCGCCGTTGTCGAGCGCCGCGAAGTAGTCGCGCCATTCGGCGTCGACGCTCGACGGGTCGGCGAGCCACGATTCGTAGAGGTCGTCGACGAATCTCGCGTTGTTCAGATCCAGTTGGTTGGCGTCCACGGCAATCCCTCTGACTCCCACAGTATACTCAAGAATTCTCCGGCCTTCGATCATAAATGCCTGACATAAGTTGTCAAGGAAGCGCGGGCCGCGTACATTCGGGGCCGGAGGCCCGTGTGAAGACGTTCCGACGAACCGGTGGTGCCCTGGGGTTGCTCGTTGTTCTCGGCCTCGCGGCGTGTTCGAGCGCCCGCGAGCCCGGAGCGCTGATCGATCCGCAGGACGCGTACGAGATGGTCCAAAGCGGCGAGGCTACGCTTGTCGACGTGCGCAGCGAGGACGCCTACGCGCAGGCGCATCTCGCCGGTGCGATGCTCGTGCCGCTGACGCGGATCGGCGAAAACGTCGAACGGCTCGCCGCGCAGGGCCGGACGATCATCACCTACTGCAGCTGCCCGAACGAGGAGACGAGCCTCGCGGCCGCGGATCGGTTGATCGCCGGCGGATTCGACGACGTGCTCGTGCTCCGGGGCGGAATCCGCGGGTGGGCCGGCGAGGGGCTGCCCATGCGTACCGGCAGGCCGTAGCGGTCGCCGGATCTCGCCGGCGCCGTGTCGGCGTTCGTCCGATGCCCGCTACTCGCGCAGCGCGAGCAGCCCCGGCAGCACGCGCTCGGCGGCCCGCGCGCCGATGAGCTCGTAACCCTCGCCGTTGGGATGGAGCCCGTCGGGCAGCAGATGCGCGTCCGACTCGCCGAAGAGCCCGGTTCCCTCGAACAGCACCAGCCGCTCGTCTCCGGCCTGCTGCATACGCCGGGCCGCGTCCCTCGTCATTTCGCGATAGTCTTCCAGCGTACACCCGACCGCGTTGGGAGCCGCTTCGCGCTCGGGCGAGATGATCGACGTGATCACGCCGATCGGGGTCGTCGGGTGGCGCTCGCGGATGGTCGAGACGAGCCCGATGACCGCGGCCGGGTACGAGCGGGCGCCCAGGCTCGCCCCGCCGTGCACGTTGATGCCCAGCTTCAGCGTGATGAGATCGGCGGGAAGGTCGCGGATGACGCGGGCTACCATCGGGTCGAGGTGGCACTCGCCGCCGAATCCGAGGCTCGTGAGGTTGAGCCCGTGCGCTCGCGCGGCCACCGCGGGCCACGTACGCGCCGGGGAGGTCGCGGTGCGGCACATCGTAATCGAGCTGCCGTAGGTCAGCCAGCGAGGCCGCCGGTCGGCCGGTATCGCGAAGATCGCCCCGTCGTCGATCCCGACCGATTCGACACGCGTCGGGTGGAACTGGTGGAGCCACAGCTCGTAAACCGGCAGCGCGCCGCCGGGGAGCTCAATCTCGATCGAGCTCGCCCCGGACGCGATCGTCCGGGTGGCGAGCAGCGCTCGGTCGCGCGTCAGGTCGACGACTCTCGGTTCCTCATCGGTGGTCGCCGGCTCGACGCCGAGCACGAGCCTCCGCGAGTCGGTCGCGAAGCGCAGGCGAACGCCGGAGGCCGACCGTGCCCGCGCCATGAGCCTGTCGTCGGGCGAGGGGAAGAGCGAGACGCCGCCCACCGGAAGCCGCACCGGCTCGATGCCGCCTGAATTCTCGTCGAACGAGACCGCGCCCTCGAAGAGCGCCTCGTGTGCTCGGATGGTAGTCATGACAGGACGCCATGATAGCGCGTAGCTCGCGCCGCCTGCAATCGGAGCTATCCGATCGGAGCTATCCGATCGGCGGGCGGCCGGAGGTGCGAGGGGTGTCGCCGCCGCGCTCCGGGTCGACCGCGGCCTCGCGACGCGCCGAGGAGGCCTCTTCGCGGACGAAGAGGTAGATGGATGCGAGGATGATCGCGCCCCCGACGAGCGTAAAGACAGAGGGGGCCTCGGCAAAGACGACGAGCGCGAGCGCGCTCGCGATCACCGGCTCGCCGAGAATGCTCGTCGAGATAACCGTGGGTTTCACGAACCGCAGCGCCCAGTTGAACAGACTGTGGCCAAGGAGCGTGCAGAACAGCGCGAGCGCCGCGAAGAGCAGGTACTCGCGGACGGGGTAGGGGGCGAGCCGCACGCCGGAGACGACAGTCGCGACCACGAGCACCGCAGCCGAGGTCGCGTAGACGATCATCGTGTAGGCGGTGACCGTCAGCCGTCGCCGCACGACGCGACCCAGCAGCATATATCCGGCTACCGTGACCGCGCCCAGGAAGGCGAGCAGGTTTCCCAGGAGCGCGGATTCGCCTTCCCCAAAGCCGCCCCAGACCAGTACGACGCTGCCGGCGAGACCGCCGAGCATGAACAGCGCGGCGCGCAGCGACAGCGGCTCGCCGAGCAAGGCGAACGCGACGAGCGCCACGATGATCGGGTGGGTGGTCACCAGAACCGTCGAGCTCGCCACGGAGGTGTAGGAGAGCGAGGTGATCCACAGCGCGAAATGCAGCGCGAGGAAGGCCCCGCTCGCGATCGAGAGCAGAATCGCAGCTCGTCGTGACGGGACGGCCGTGGCCTCACCGGCAGCCTCGGGCGCGCTCGCGTGCGCGCCCGAGCGCTCGCGCGCGAAGAGCGGAGCGAGCAGGACCGTCGTGAAGACCATGCGCCACGCCGCGATCGCCAGCGGTGGCGCCGCGGAGAGGCGGACGAGGATTGCGGAGAACGAGGTGAACACGACGCCCACGACGATCACGAGCCGCGTGCTCAGCCGCGGGTCGCGAAGCGGACGCGCGGGCGCCGGCCGTCGAACGAACAACGGTCTACTCGAACAGCCGGTCGATCGCGAGGAGCACGCGCTCGGGTTCGAACGGCTTGATGATGAAGTCCTTCGCCCCCTTCGAGATCGCGTCGAAGACCATCCTCTTCTGGCCGACCGCGCTCACGATCACGACCTTCGCCCCCGGATGCACCGCGAGCAGGCGTTCGAGCGCCTCGATCCCGTTGAGCTGCGGCATCGTGATGTCCAGAGTCACAAAGTCCGGCTCGTACTGATCGTAGAGCTCGAGCGCTTCCTGGCCGTTCGACGCTTCCGCGACGACCTTGTACCTCGATTCGAGGATGTCGCGCAGTCGGATACGCATCACCGCGGCGTCGTCGACGATCATCCCCGTCGTCACGCCGAGCCTCCGTCTTCGGCAAACGCGATGTTGATTTCCAGAGAGCCGATCTCGGAGATAAAGCTCAGGCAGATCGTCGGGATCGATAAAAAGTCGACGGTCATGTCGCTCCCGCTGAATACCGCCGGCGGGGTGAGGTGGATCAGCTTGTCCTCGCCGGCGAGCGAGATGCTCGCCTGGCCGGTGATCATGTTCGCGACTTCGCTCACGGCGCTGTTGGTGAGCTTCCGGAGCTCCGACGGGAGCTTGTTGGGGATCATCGCCTTCGTGACCGCGAAGGCGAAGTTCGAGTCCATCGAATAGACGACCTGGCCGCGAATGTTGCCGGTTATGCCGATGACGATCGACACCGGCAGGCTCGGGACCGGCGCGTTCTTCCGGGTCAGGCTCTTTCTCGAGAGGCTCACGCCGATTTCGTGGCCGAACACGTTCGTCGCTCCGCGGATGAACACGTTCGCGTATTCCGCCTTCATGAATCGCTCCTTGTCGGCCGCTCCTGCGGGCGCGCCGGTACGGTGATCCGAAACGTGGTGCCGCGCCCCGGTTTCGTCTCCACGGATATTCTCCCGCCGAGTCGGCGTACCGCCCGCTGTACCGCGTTCAGTCCTACGCCACGACCCGACACCGTGCTGACCTCGTCGGACGTCGAGAACCCGGAGCCGAACAGGATTCGCAGGAGGTCCGCGCGCGTGGGCTCGGCCCCGGCGTCGATGAGCCCCCGCTCCTTTGCCCGCTCCTCCACCGCGGCGAAGGAGATGCCCTGCCCGTCGTCGGTGAAGACGATCACGACCTCGTCCGCGTCGCGGGTCAGCTCGACTCG
>CAYWJH010000199.1:0-3892 GCA_964458555.1 uncultured Spirochaetaceae bacterium
TGCGTTTGCAGGGATCTCTGCGTACCGAATCATCAACAATTTCAGCACCAGTCTAAGCTCCATTCGAACGACGTCGACTTCGCCCGCTTCTCCGGGCTGAAGTGGGTCAATCCGCTCGAGCCCGGGTAAGCACGCACGCATGACAGGAACCCCACGATCATCGGGCGCGGCACGCGCTCCATAGAGGAACACTCGCCTCGATCCGGACGCTCCTGGGCGATGCCATTCTGGAGAGTGCGGAAAGCCGGCCCGTCGCGCCTGGCGGTAGCGCATTGACGGATTGTCCGGAAGTAATTACAGTAATCACATGAAGGCACGGATCACCCGGATCGGCAATTCCAAAGGTATCCGCATCCCCAAGACCGTGCTTGATCTCTACGGGCTCACGGAGGGCGATCGGCTCGAGCTTTCCGAAACGCGCGACGGTATCCTTCTTCGTCCCGCCGACGGCCCGGGATCCAAACTCGCCTGGGCAGAGGCGTACGAGGAGATGGCGAGCGAGGCGGCAGGGCGAGCCGAGTGGGACGAGTGGGACGGTGTGACCGGAGACGGGATCGATGATTGAGCGATACCGCGTCTACTCGGTCGAGCTCGACCCGGTGGTGGGTAGCGAGATGTCGAAGACCCGCCCCGCACTCGTCATCAGCGACGACGAGATGAACCGGCGTCTGCAGACCGTCGTCGTCTGTCCGGTGACGTCACGCCTCCATCCTCGCTGGCCCAGCCGGGTACAGACGGAGGTGGCGGGACGACCGGCCGAGATCGCCGTGGATCAGATACGGACCGTGGCTCGCGAGCGGCTTCGTGACGAGCTCGGTGCGATAGACAATGAGACGGCGGCGACGGTGCGGCACGTCATCACGCAGATGTACGGCCTGCTCTCGATCGCCGACGCAGACGACTAAGGGGGCACCGCATGGCACAACGAATCGCAGTAGTCGGCACCGGTTACGTCGGTCTTCTCCAGGCCGTGGGCCTGGCCGATTTTGGTAACTACGTCACCGGGCTCGATCTCCGCGCAGACGTGGTCGATCGGCTCTCGCGAGGCGAGCCCACGATCTTCGAGCACGGGCTGTCGGATTACCTCGAGCGTAACGTGCGAAGCGATCGGCTGCGGTTCACGACCAACGCCGCGGAGGCGCTCGCGGACGCGCAGATCGTGTTCATCGCCGTGGGCACGCCGGAGGCTGAGGACGGCAGCGCGGACCTGAGTCAGATCCGCGCCGTGGTCGCCGACATCGCGACGCACTGCACGGGATTCACGGTCGTGGTAACGAAGAGCACGGTCCCCGTGGGGACGAACCGGTGGGTCTCCGGCGAGCTCGGCGGCACGACGACCGCCGCGGACGACCGCGAGTTCGTCGTCGTGAGCAACCCGGAGTTCCTGCGCGAGGGCAGGGCGGTGCAGGACTTCTTCCACCCGGATCGAATCGTCATCGGCTTCGAGGATCCCGATTCGCCCGGCGCGGCGCGGGCCCGCGAGCTCCTCGAAGACGCCTATCGGCCCCTCTACCTCATCTCGACTCCCTTCGCCTGGACGAACCTCGAGACCGCGGAGCTCATCAAGTACGCCTCGAACGCTTTCCTCGCGACGAAGATCACCTTCATCAACCAGATGGCGAACCTCGCCGAGGCGGTCGGCGCGGATGTCCACGCGGTTGCCAAGACGATGGGGATGGACGGGCGGATCAGCGCGAAGTTTCTCCATCCGGGGCCCGGCTACGGCGGCAGCTGCTTCCCCAAGGACACGAAGGCGGTCGCCGCCACCGGTGAGCGCTACGGGGTGGAGATGAGCCTGATCAGGGCGGTTGTCGCGGGCAACGAGGCGCAGAAGGTACGCACCGCCGCGAAGGTCCTGCGGCTGCTCACCGGCGACCCGCATGGCATGGCGACCGGGAAGGTGGTCGCGGTGCTCGGCGTCGCCTTCAAGGCGGAGACCGACGACATCCGCGAGTCGCCGGCGATCAGTATCGTTCGCGAGCTCCTCGGCGCCGGCGCCCGCGTGCACGTCCACGACCCCAAGGCGTTGCCCGCCTTCCGTGCGATGTTCGGCGACGCGGTCGCGTACTTCGACGACGAGTTCACCTGCCTCGAAGGCGCGGAAGCGGCGATCATCCTCACCGAGTGGAACGAATACCGTAATCTCGATCTGCCCCGCGCGGCGTCGCTGATGTGCGAGCCCGAGCCGGGCGGCAGGCGCCTCCTGCTCGACACCCGAAACGTCCTCGACCCCGAGGACGCGCACGAGGCGGGTTTCGAGTACCACGGGACGGGACGGTAGACCTCCCCCGCGCGTGTGGCGTATTATGAAGCAGAAATGCGTATGCGGCCGTTATTCCACACAGGAGTAACGCATGAGCAATGCCATGGAATTGACCGAACGCAACCTGGAACAGGTCGGATCCTACGTTCGCGAGCACCTGGGGACGTGGATCCGCGACGTCTCGCCGCCGGTGACGACCGTACAGCTGGACCCCGCCTACCTCGAACGAATCGTACGCGTAGAGGAAGAGCTCAAGTCGCAGCGCGAACTCATGAAGCAGGGCTTCGAGCAGATGGGGCGGCGCTTCGAGCAGGCCGACAGGCGCTTCGAGGACATGCGCGCGGACACGAATGCCCGCTTCGAGCAGGTCGACAGGCGCTTCGAGGACATCAACGCTCGCTTCGAGGAGTCGAGAGCGGATACCAATGCTCGCTTCGCCGAGATGCGCGCCGATACGAAGGCCGGTTTCGACGCCTCGCGCAGCCACCTGAACCACTGGATGGTCGGCATGACCGTCGCGATCGGCGTGATCGGCGCTGCGCTCGCATTGGCTACGGTGCTCGTCGGGTGATCGCGCAACGTGCCTCCATACTTGGCCCACGCCGTTCTCATTAATTCCCGCACGTGCGCGCACGTGCGTATCGACAGGATCCGCAACCAGCAGAGCGGTCCGCCGGCCGCGGCACCGCACGTTGAAGCGCGTGACCTCGAGCTCGCTCTCCAGCGTGAAGGCGAGCATTCCCCTTCGCCCCACCTGATGATCTTCCTGTCGTGGAGGTCGATCTCCTCGAACACCTCGCGAACCTCGACCGACGGCTCCGCCGTCTGCTCCTGTCCCGACACCGCTGCCGCCACGGCCGGCGTCATCCGTAACGCCGGTTGACCCGCGCGCCGTCTTTGTCGAGTCTATGCCGATGGATCGGTTCACCGCCGCGGGCCGCCCCGCGGCACAACTTCGACGCACCCCACCCCTGCTCGCGCTCGGCGTGCTCCTCGTCGTCGCGGGCGTACGCATCGTCACGCTGCTTCCCTGGACGCCGGAGGACCTCGTGGTCGACGAGCCTCCCGTGCATGCCGATGCGATCGTGCTGCTCGAAGGCGGTCTCGCCCGCATCCCGCAGGCGGTCTCGCTCGTTGAGCAGGGCTACGCGAACCGGCTCGTCTACCCCGGGCTCGCGCCGGTCGCCCGCGAACCTCTCGCCCGCGCGCTCTCCGGTCTCGACCGGCAGGTGGAGCTGGTCGTCCCCAACGACACCGCGACCGAGAGTACGTGGGAGGAGGCGCTGCGCACGCGCGCCATCCTCGCCTCGCGGCCGGGGGTAGACTCCATCCTCCTCGTCACGAGCGACTACCACACGCGCCGCGCCCGGTGGACCTTCCGCAAGGCGCTGCCTGCCGGCGTGGACATAACTACGATTGCCGCCACGCAGAATCACTGGACGCCCGGGCTCGCGCGTGAGCCGGGCAGCGCGCGCGAGCTCTACCGGCGCGAGCGGCGGAAGATGCTCGGCTACCTGCTGCTGTACGGGTGGCGAGTGCTGCTCTGACGAGACCGGCTACATCGCTTCGATGCATAGACTGGTGCTGAAATTGTTGATGATTCGGTACGCAGAGATCCCTGCAAACGCA
>CAYWJH010000200.1:0-3865 GCA_964458555.1 uncultured Spirochaetaceae bacterium
GGCTCGATTTGGCCTTCGCGGACCTGCAAGGTCAGTGACAGTTTAAGGGTGTTGCAGCAGATCCTCAACGGGCCCGCGTGTCCGCTCGGCCTCGTCCACCCGGGTTCGAATCGCCGCCTTCCTCTGTTCGAGTTCCTCGATCTCGTCGGTGAGCGTGGCAATCTGACCGCGTTTGCGCGCGATCGACTGGTCGAGCTGGTCGATGTCGCCGCTCAGACGCTCGGCCTCGATGGCGGCGTCGAGTCGCTCGAGCCGCTTTTGAGTGGACTCGAGCTTCGACTCGGTCTGCGAAACCTCCTCAAGAGCGGCTCGAACCTCGTCGTCGAGCGTTTCTACGAGGTCGGACCCCTTTACCGCGGTAGCGATCTCGGCGAGCAGGGTCTGGCGCTCCTTTTCCACCTCTTCGATCTCGCGATTGAGCTCACCGATTCGCGAGCCGGGGCGGCGCTCCACCCCGAGTCCGGAGAGCTCGCGTTCGAGCGACTCGCGTTCATCGTCGAGCGAGGCGATCTCCTGATCGAGGCTTCGAGTCTCCTCCATGAGATCGAGGAACGGCGCGGCCGCCTCGTCGAGCCCCGGGTCGCCGATCGTCGTGATAAAGTCGGTACCCGCGATCTGCCGGCCCGCATCCCGATAGAGGCGTTCGAGCTGTGACTCGCGGACGGTGAGGCGGTTTCGCAGCACGATGATGCGGCCGCGAAGGACCATTTTCTCGAGAAACGGCTTCTCGGCGAGCTCGGATTCGGCCCGATCGAGCTCCTCGCGGGCCCGTTTCAGCTCTTCGTGCGCGTCGAGAACCGGGGTGAAGATGTCTGCGTACTCCTGATCGACGAGGGGGTTGTCGCGGAAGACGCGAAAGGCGTTCTCGCCGATCGTCCGATAGTGCGGCTCGAGTTGATCGCCAATCTCCTTACGGCGCCTTTCGAGCTCGGCGCGCTGGCGACCGATCTCGCCCATTCGATCGCCAATTGCGACGATGCGGTCGTGGGTCGATCGCAGTTCCGCGAGTCTCGCGGCGAGCTCGGCGTCGCGCGCGGTCAACGTCGCGTGCGGCTCTTCGTCCGGCAGCGACGGAGAACGGACGATGTGCGCGCCTGCCTCGGCGAGGAGATCCTGAATGTTCCGGCTCAGGGTGGTGAGCTCGGCCTGGACCTCGCTCCGTTTCTCGGTGAAAACGCTCATACCTTCACGGTACGCCGCAGTTCGAATCTTGTCAATTTGACGGTCGCGTTCACGCGCGTGATGCGTATCATTATTTTAGCCGGAGGAGAATCCATGGCAGAGAAGATGCAGAAAACCGACCGTGAGTGGAAGGGGCAGCTTACGGGCGAGCAGTACCGAATCGCGCGCAAGCACGGCACCGAACGCGCCTTCGCCGGCGAGTATTGGAATACAAAGACGCCGGGCGTCTATCGGTGTGTGTGCTGCGGTGAACCGGTATTCGACTCGGATACCAAGTTCGACTCGGGATCCGGTTGGCCGAGTTTCTACGAGCCGCACTCGCCCGAGTCGATCGAGAAGGAGACCGACCGGAGTCTGCTGATGACCCGAACCGAGGTCCACTGCGCGAGGTGCGACGCGCACCTGGGACACGTGTTCAACGACGGCCCCGAGCCCACCGGGCTGCGCTACTGTATCAACTCGGCGTCGCTGGAGCTCGATCCGCGGGAAGACGCATGAGCGACGCGTATCGCGTACACGGAGAGACTGCCGACGCTCGTGTCCGCGCCTTCGTGCAGCAGGTATACGGCTGGATGGCCGCGGCCCTCGCGGTGACCGGATTCGTCGCGCTCGCCGTGTCGCGCAGCGCAACGCTGCAGCAACTCATCTTCGGGTCGAGCTTCGTCTTCTTCGGCCTGATTATAGGCGAGCTACTGCTGGTGATGTGGTTGGTGACGCGTATCGGCCGGATGAGCGCTCAGACGGCGACGACTGTGTTCGTCGGGTATTCGATCCTCAACGGCCTGACGATGTCGGCAATCTTCCTCGTCTACGCGCAGGCTACGATCGCGACCGCGTTTTTCGTCACCGCGGGTCTCTTCGGGGTGATGACGCTCTACGGGTTTTTCACGAGAACCGATCTCACCAGAATGGGCAATATCCTCGGGATGGCGCTCGTCGGGTTCATCATCGCCTCGCTCGTGAACCTCTTCCTGCGCAGCGAGGGCCTCTACTGGCTCATCACGTACGCCGGCGTGGTCATCTTCACCGGGCTTATCGGCTACGACAGTCAGCGGATCAAGGAAATGGCGCTCGCCGGTGTCGGCGACGGTGAGGAAGGAAGGAAGTACGCGATCATGGGCGCGCTGCGGCTCTACCTCGACTTTGTCAATCTGTTCCTCCTGCTGCTCCGGATATTCGGTCGCAGGCGATAGCACGCGACCGAGCGGGCCGGGTGCGGCGCCGCCTGTACTCGCGCGCCTCGATTTCGTACTTTGGACCGGATGCAATTCACCGAATTGAACCTGAACGCCGACCTGATGCGCGGCATCGAGGATCTCGGCTTCGAACGATGCACCGACGTCCAGGCTGACACGCTGACGCGAACGCTCCAGGACCGCGACGTCGCGGTCCAGAGCCAGACCGGCACCGGCAAGACCGCCGCCTTTCTCATAACGATTTTCCAGCTCATGAACGCGTCGGACAAGTACCGCGGGACTCGAGCGTTGATCGTCGCACCTACCCGCGAGCTGGCGGTCCAGATAGAGAACGACGCGAAGGCGCTGGGGAAGTACCTGCCCCAGCGCACGACGTGCATCTACGGCGGCGTCGGGTACGGCCCGCAGGAGCGAGCGCTCGCGGACAAGGTCGAAATCGTCATCGGCACCCCCGGTCGCCTGCTCGACTTCAACCAGTCCGGCAAGCTCGACTTCCGCGAGATGGGTATTCTCGTAATCGACGAGGCCGATCGTCTCTTTGACATGGGTTTCTACCCGGATATCCGCAAGATGATGCGCCGGTCCCGGCCGCGGCAGGAACGCCTGACCATGCTCTACAGCGCGACGCTGAGCGTGAGCGTGCGCAACATCTCGTGGCAGTTCATGAACGATCCGGCCGAAATCGAGATCGAGCCGGAGCACATGACCGTCGACACCGTCGAGCAGGAGCTCTGCCACGTGGCGAAGGACGAGAAGTTCCCGCTGCTACTGGGGCTGCTCGCGCGCGAGAACCCGAAGAACGCGCTCATCTTCTGCAATACGAAACGCGCGACCGAGATCGTCGCGAAGAAGCTTCAGCTCAACGGTTATGAGACCGAGTTCATGATGGGTGACCTTCCTCAGAAGAAGCGCCTCATGATCATTGAGCGCATCAAGTCCGGCGATATCCGCGTGGTGACGGCGACCGACGTCGCGGCCCGCGGGCTCCACGTCGACGACCTCGATCTCGTCGTGAACTACGACCTTCCGGAGGACCCGGAGGCGTATGTTCACCGAATCGGGCGGACGGCCCGTGCCGGGCGCGAGGGCAAGGCTATCTCGCTCGCCTGCGAGCGCTTCGTCTACAGCCTCGAGTCGATCGAAGAGCTCATCGGCATGAAGATCCCTACGAGTCCGGTGACCGACGATCTGCTTCTCCACGACGAGAGCGCAGGCAGGCGACTGCCGTCGACGCATTTCGACGAGCGTCCCCCTCGCAAGCGGAGCTCCGACCGTGGGTCGTCTCGGTCCGGCCGGTCTCGGTCGAGCGAGCGGCCATCGGCGCCGCGCGGGGGCGCGAGGAACCCGCACGCTCCGAAGCACGCCGCGGCCGACGCGGGGACCGATCGGCCCGCGCAGAAGACACATCGTCCGCCGAAGTCCGGCCGTTCCGGCGACCGTCCGCGGCGTTCACCGGCGCCGGCCGCCCCCGCGCGCGCCGCGACCGG
>CAYWJH010000201.1:0-3762 GCA_964458555.1 uncultured Spirochaetaceae bacterium
GCGGCCCGATCCGCGTCTACCGCTACGACGCCGCGGCCGTCGCCCGCTTGGCGGGCGCGAAGGTGAGCTCGTCGCCTTTCACGCCCACCTTGATCACGTCGCCGTCGGCGAAGGTACCCGAGAGCAGCTCCCTCGCCAGCGGGTTCTCCAACCGGCTCTGGATCGCCCGCTTGAGCGGTCGCGCCCCGAAGGCGGGGTCGAAGCCGGCGTCGGCGAGCGCCTCCTTCACCTTCTGCGGCACCTCGAGCGTGAGTTTGCGCTCGTCGAGCCGCTTCTGCACGCGGCCGAGCTCGATGTCCACGATCTTCAGGATCTGGTCGCGGTCGAGCCGATGGAAGGTGATGATCTCGTCGAGGCGGTTGATGAACTCCGGCTTGAAGGTCGCGTGGATGAGCTCACGGATCTCCTCGCCGATCGCATCGATGTCGTCCGCCTTGAGGATGAGCTCGCTTCCGAGGTTGCTCGTCATGATGATGATCGTGTTTCGGAAGTCGACGAGCCTGCCCTGCCCGTCGGTGAGCCGGCCCTCGTCGAGAAGCTGGAGCAGCACGTTGAACACGTCCGGATGCGCCTTCTCGATCTCGTCGAAGAGAATGACCGAGTAGGGCCGCCGCCGCACGACCTCGGTGAGCTGGCCGCCCTGGTCGTAGCCCACGTAGCCGGGGGGAGCGCCGATGAGCCGGCTCACCGTGTGCTTCTCCATGTACTCGCTCATGTCGATGCGCGTCAGCGCGCGCTCGTCGTCGAAGAGGAAGTTCGCGAGCGTCTTCGCGAGCTCGGTCTTGCCGACGCCGGTCGGACCGATGAACATGAAGGTGCCCGTGGGGCGGTTCGGATCCGAAAGCCCGCTCTTGTTACGCCGGATCGAATCGCTGACCGCGCGGATCGCGTTCTCCTGGCCGATCACGCGCTCTCCGAGAATGCTCTCGAGCTTCAGCAGCTTCTCCATGTCGCTCGTCATCATCTTCGCCACCGGAATGCCGGTCCAGGCGCTCACGACCTTCGCGATGTCCTCCTCGCTGACCTCCTCGCGCAGAAGTCGGCTCGCGCCCTGAAGGCTCGCGAGCTCCATATCCAGATCCTCGAGCTGCTTCTCGAGCGCCGGGATCTCGCCGTGCTTGATTTCCGCCGCGCGGTTGAGGTTGCCGGCGCGCTCCTGTTGCACCTCCTCGATCGCGAGCTGCTCGGATTGCTGCTTGAGGTCGCGGATCTGGTCGATGACCTTCTTCTCGTTCTGCCACTGGAGCTGCATCGCGTCGCGACGGCCGCGGAGCTCGGAGAGCTCCTGCTCGAGCTTCTCGAGTCGCTCGGCGCTCGCCTCGTCGGTCTCCTTCGACAGAGCCTGTTTCTCGATGTCGAGCTGCAGGATCCGCCGCTCGAGCTTGTCGAGCTCGATCGGCTGGCTCTCGATCTCCATCTTGAGCCGGCTCGCCGCCTCGTCGACGAGGTCGATCGCCTTGTCCGGCAGGAATCGGCTCGTGATGTATCGATCCGACAGCGTCGCCGCGGCGATGAGCGCCTCGTCCTTGATGCGCACGCCGTGATGGACCTCGTAGCGCTCCTTCAGGCCGCGGAGGATCGCCACCGAGTTCTCCACCGACGGTTCGTTCGTGAACACCTGCTGGAAGCGTCGCTCGAGCGCGGCGTCCTGCTCAATATGCTTGCGGTACTCGTCGAGCGTCGTCGCGCCGATCGCGCGCAGCTCGCCCCTCGCGAGCGCCGGCTTGAGCAGATTGCTCGCGTCCATCGCGCCTTCGGCGCTTCCGGCACCGACGAGCGTGTGCAGCTCGTCGATGAAGAGGATGATCTGCCCCGCGCTCTGCGCGATCTCGTGGATCACCGCCTTCAGCCGCTCCTCGAACTCGCCGCGGAACTTCGTCCCGGCGAGGAGCGAGCCCAGATCGAGCGCGAGGATCTTCTTGTTCTTCAGGCTGTCCGGCACGTCGCCGGAGACGATGCGGCGGGCGAGCCCCTCGGCGATCGCGGTCTTGCCCACGCCCGGCTCGCCGATCAGCACCGGGTTGTTCTTCGTTCGGCGGCTCAGCACCTGCATCACCCGGCGGATCTCCTCGTCGCGCCCGATCACCGGGTCGAGCTTCTCCTGGCGCGCGAGCGCGGTGAGGTCGCGGCAGTACTTCTCGAGTACCTGGTAGCGATTCTCCGGGTTCTGGTCGGTGACGCGCTGGTTACCGCGAATCGTCTTCAACGCCTCCATGACGTCGTCGTGACGCACGCCGGCTGAGGTGAGCGTCTCCTCCACGCCCGAGCCGGCGCGGAGCATCGCGAGCAGGATGTGCTCGGTGCTCACGTACTCGTCGCCGAGCGCCTTCGCCTCGTCTTCGGCCTTCACGAAGATGCGCGAGACCTGCGGGGAGAGCTGTGGCTGCGCCGACGCACCCTCCATGCGCGGCTTGCGCTCGATCAGCGTCCGCACTCGCGCCGCGAGATCGGCGGGTCGCACTCCTATCCGGTCGAGGAGCGGCGGAATGACGCCGTCCTCCTGTTCCACCATGGCCAACAGGAGATGTTCCGGGTCGAGCGTCGGGTTCTCGCTCCGGTGTACCAGCGCGGCGGCTTCCTGCAGGACACCCTGCGCCTTCACGGTGAGTCGTTCGTAATCCATAGAATCTCCTGCACAAAAAGATACGAACGGCGTCAAGAGCAACCAACCTTGCCGGCCGAGCCGCACGCCTATAGACTCTACGCATATGAGCGACCGAAGCGAGGCGTTGGACAACCGCGTCATCATACTCAACGGATTCTCCGACCAGGAGATCATCGCGATCATGAACGTCGTGAAGTCGATCTACGCGCAGGCGGATTACGACGCGTTCGTCAACTTCGTGGAGACGGTCGCCGAGCACCCGGCCGCGACCGACTTCTCCAAGCGCCTCCTACGCGTCGTCGCCGCCGCGAAGCAGATCCCCGAGGCTCAGCAGGTCGGCACCGGCGACCTCATCTTCGCGAAGACAACCGAGAGCTCGGTCGAGATGAAGCTCGTCGACCTGATCGAAGACATGAGCGAGGACCACGCCTACCTGAAGAACAATCCCCCCGGCGGCGCAGGCGGCCCGGGGTCGGGTCCGTCGGGCGGCGCCTCGTGAAGCGACGCGCGGTTCTCGACGAGCTCGAACCGTACGTCCCCGGCAGGCGGATCGCAGGCGGCATCAAGCTCTCCTCGAACGAAAACCCGCTCGGCCCGTCTCCACTCGCGCGCGAGGCGATTGCGCTCGTCGTCGGCGACGTCAACCGCTATCCCGACGGCGGCATGACAGAGTTGCGCGCCGCGCTCGCCGACCGGTGGAACGTCAGCCCGGAGATGCTCGTCGTGGGAAACGGCAGCGACGAGATCCTCGTCATGATCGCAGGCTCGGTCATCGAGCCGGGAACCAACGCGATCACCGGAGCGCACACGTTCAGCCAGTACACCTTCGCGACGAAGATCTTCGGCGGCGAGATGCGGACCACCCCCATGCCCGAGGGGCGCTTCGAGCTCGACGCGATCGAGGACGCGATCGACGGCGGCACGCGCATCGTCTTCCTCTGCAGCCCCAACAACCCGACCGGGGCGATGATCACGCGCGGAGAGCTCGAGCGTTTTCTCTCGCGCGTTTCATCCGATGTGCTCGTCGTGATCGACGAGGCGTACGGCGAGTACGTCGATTCGCCCGACTACCCCGACACGGTGGCGCTCGTTCGCGAGCACGCGAACCTCGTGCGCCTGCGCACCTTCAGCAAGATCTACGGGCTCGCAGCGCTGCG
>CAYWJH010000202.1:0-3749 GCA_964458555.1 uncultured Spirochaetaceae bacterium
AAGAAAGACCAGAATCGCGCGATCTCGGACGGGTATTGACCGTCGACGCGCCTCAGCCCCCGTTGCTGCCGCTCTGACCGCTCCCCTGCGAGCCCCCGCGGCCGCGGTTGAAGATGGGCGCGAAGTACTCGTCGAGGTCCCACTTGTTCGAGATCCACTTGATGAGCCGGTGGTAGAGGAAGTACGTCAGGCCGATCGAGGCGAGGAAGATCACGATGCCGACGATCTGGCCCGCCTGCGTCGAGAAGCCGCCGGGGACGACCCACGCGTACAGCAGCATCAGCGCGAGGAAAATCACGATCATCATGATGACGTTGACGACCGTCGCGCCGAGCATGAAGAGGACGGTATTAACCTTCTTGTTCATGGGTTTCACTCCCGTGCTCCTTCTGAAAGAGCACACTGATGATGAGCAGGATACCACAGACGACGACGCTCGAGTCCGCGACGTTGAAGGTGGGCCACCGCTCGAGCCCGAAGAGGCCGTAGAAGCGTACGTCGAGGAAGTCGACGACCCCGGCGGGGCGAAAGACGCGGTCGATCAGGTTCCCCACGCCCCCGGCCACGATACCTGCGATCGCCCAGCGCTGCAAGCGCGTGAACTCGTCGGTGCGGAAGTAGTAGACGAGCAGCCCGGCGATGACGACCGCCGGCGTGACGATGAACAGAATCCGGCGCAGCTGCGGCCCGAGGCCGCTGCCGATGCTGAAGGTGATCCCCAGGTTGCGCACGTGGATGATCCGGAAGAAATCGCCGATGACCTCGATCATCGGCCCGCCGGTCTCCAGCCGCTCGACGTTTGCGACGATGATCGCCTTCGTCACCTGGTCGACCACGATGAGAATCGCGGTGAGGATGAGGGGCGCGAGCAGGCGCTTCAGCTCGTCCGGCGAACGGTTCATGGTACTGGCCTCACAATCCCGTAGGAACGTCGATGAAGGTCGTCTCCAGCTCGAGCTCGTCGCGCACACGCCGCGCGACAGCCTGCACGCCCCACGTCTCGGTTCGATAGTGTCCGCCGAACATACTATTGATTCCGGCCTCCAGACAATGATGGTAGATCTCGTGCGAGGCGTCGCCGGTCAGGAAGAGATCGAGACCCTCGTCGATCGCCTGCGCGACCTCGCGCGGCGCGCCTCCCGAGACGATGCCCACCGAGCGATTCTTCTCCGGGCCGAAGGGCAGCAGGCCGAGCAGATCGTCGGTCGTGCCGAAGAGAGCGCGCGCGACTTCCGCGGTGGTCATGGGCTCGGGCAGGTCGCCGGCCCAGCCGATCGTCGTGCCCTTGTAGTCGCCGAACGGACGCCGATTCGCGAGGCCGAGCTTCTCGGCCATCACCGCGTTGTTGCCGAGCGTCTCGTGCGCGTCGAGGGGAAGATGTACCGCGTACAGGCCGATGTCGTTCGCGAGAAACGACTGCAGACGCCGGTAGTGGATCCCGGTGATCCGCTGCGCGCGCCCCCAGAAGAGCCCGTGGTGGACGAAGAGCAGGTCCGCGTTCCAGTCGGCGGCCCGGGCCACGGTCTCGGCGGCCGCGTCGACGGCCACGGCGACCCGGCGGATCTCCTTGTCGCTGCACTCGATCTGGACGCCGTTCCACGAGACGTCGGTCCGTTCGAACTCGTCGAGCCGGAAGAGCTCGCCCAGATACGCGTCGAGTTCGTGGAGCTTCATGGCCTCACCATACGCACCGGGATTGCGCGTGTATACCCTTGACGCACCGGACGTGAACGGGTAGAATAAACATGACCAAAATACTCATCTATAAGGAGCTCTTATGCGACTCTTTTCACATATATCGCTGCGCTGGTCCACCCTGATCGCGGCGCTCGCGCTGATTCCCGCCGCCGTCCACGCTACGGGCGAGCCCGAGCGGGTCGTCAACGTCTACTCGCACCGCCACTACGACGCGGACCGCGAGGTCTTCGCCCGGTTCACCGAGGAGACCGGCATCGAGGTCAACGTCGTCCAGGCCGGGGCCGACGAGCTCATCCAGCGCCTGCTCGCCGAAGGCGAGTCGAGCCGCGCCGATCTGCTCGTCACCGTCGACGCGGGACGACTCCACCGAGCGAAGGAGGCGGGCGTCCTGCAGGCGATCGAAAGCGACACGCTCGACGCCAACGTGCCCGGGCACCTGCGCGACCCCGACGGAACCTGGTACGGCATCACCAAGCGCGCGCGCGTGATCGCCTACGACCGTACCCGCACCGACCCGACCGGAATCGAACGCTACGCGGACCTCACAGCCCCCGAGCTCGAAGGACGAGTCGCCATCCGCAGCTCCAGCAATATCTACAATATCTCGCTGCTCGCGGCAATCATCCACGAGCGCGGCGAGAACGCGGCGCGGGCGTGGGCCCAGGGGATGACCGAGGCGTTCGCGCGTGAGCCGGAGGGCAACGACCGCGACCAGATGAAGGCGGTGGTCGCCGGCGTCGCCGACTACGCCGTGGTGAACACCTACTACGTCGGGCTCCTGCAGACCTCGTCGGATCCGGCGGAGGTCGAGGTCGGCGAGAGGATCGGGCTCGTCTTCCCCTCGCTCGCCCGCGAGGGAACGCACGTCAACGTCAGCGGCGCCGGCGTCACGGCGCACGCGCCCAACCGGGACGAAGCGATCGAGCTCCTCGAGTACATGACCGCTGCCGACGCGCAGGGCTACCTCGCGAGCGCGAACTACGAGTACCCGGTCAACCCGGACGTCCGGCCGGCGGATCTCGTCGCCGCCTGGGGCGATTTCACGGAGGCGCGGACTCCGCTCGCGGCGCTCGGAGAGCTCGGTGACGACGCAACTCGCATCTTCGACACGGTCGGCTGGCGATAGTCCCGCCCTCCGACGCTCGCCGGCGCCCGCCGGCTGGCGAGCCGGCTCGATCGCGCTTGCGGCGCTCATTCTCGCCCCGCTCGCGGCGGTCGTGGCGGGCATCGGGGGCACCGGCGAGCTGTTCGCCCACCTCGCCGCGACGGTCCTGCCGGGCTACGTCGTCCGTACGATCGTCGTGACGGCGTCGGTCTCCGTGCTCGCCGGCGCGGTCGGCACGCTCTGGGCGTGGCTCGTCACCCGCTACGAGTTTCCGGGACGGCGAGCGCTCGAGGTGGCGCTCGTCGCACCGCTCGCCGTCCCACCGTTCATCGTCGCCTACGCCTACGTCGGACTGCTCGACCCGTTCGGACCGATCGGGCGGCTCCTCGGCGATCCGCAACTCGCCTATCGGTTGTTCGACGTAACCTCCATCGGCGGGCTCGTCTTCGTGCTCACCGTCTCGCTCTACCCGTACGCGTACCTCGTCGTGCGCCACCACATGCGCCGCGTTTCGGCGAGGGAAATCGACGTGGCTCGCTCGCTCGGCACGCGGCGCATCTTCGCCCGGGTCGTGCTGCCGCTCTCGCGCCCGGCGATCGCCGCCGGCATGGGGATGATCATGATGGACGCGATCGGCGAGTACGGCGCAGCCCAGTACCTCGGCGTCCCCACGCTCGCCACCGGCGTCTTCCGGGCGTGGTTTGCGCACGGAAGCCTGCCCGCCGCGCGTCTGCTCGCGACATCACTCCTCGCGATCAGCCTCCTCGCGATCACCACCGAGCGGCGCTCGCGCCGGTGATCGCCGGGATCGGGCTGCCGGTGGTGCAGCTCGTGCGCTGGGCCGTCCGCGCCGGATGGCCCGAGCGCGCCGAAGCGCTCATCGGCGCGACGGGTGCGAGCGCGGGGGTGGCGCTCGCGGCGGCGGCCGCGTGCGTCGCGGCGGGGC
>CAYWJH010000203.1:0-1814 GCA_964458555.1 uncultured Spirochaetaceae bacterium
ACCGGCGCCGGTGGCAGAGGGGGGCAATCCGTTCCGCAATCTCCGCATCCTGAAGACCGATCGGCTGTTCCGACGCTTCATCATCGCCTGGTTCATCCTGGGCTTCAGCAACCTTTGGACGGTTCCACTGCGCGTGGTCTACCTGGCCGAGGCCGAGCGGGGGCTCGGCCTCTCGCCGCTGCTGGTCATGATCATTGGAGGTGTCATACCTCAGCTCACCAGACTCGCGCTGAGCCGGGTGTGGGCAAACCTCTTCGACCGGCTCCACCTTGTAAGGATCCGGATCATACTTGCGGCCTTCCTGGGGACCGGCATCTTTCTCTACTTTCTCACCGAATCGCTGGCCGTCGTCATCGCCGGCCAGGTGCTGATCAACGTCGCCTTCTCCGGCGGGCCCGTCCTCTGGAACCTCTGGGTCACGAGGATTGCCCCACCGGGACGCAGCTCCATCTACATGTCGGTGCACATCTTCATGACCGGCATCCGGGGAACGCTCGCGCCGGCGATCGGCTTCCTCGCGGTCGCCGGTATCTCGTTCCGCCTTGTGGGAACGATCAGCCTCCTCGGAATCCTCGCCGCGATCGCGATCCTCACTCCCATGCGGCACGAGCCTCGGGCTGCGCCTCCCAACCGGTGAGCACGTCGCGGTGGTCGCGGATGAAGTCGTCCAGCGATCGCGGGGGACGGCCGGTGATCGTCTCGATTGCGTCGTTCGCGTCGCCGACCCTGCCGAGTCTCGTCACCGAATAGAGCGCGTACATCACGAGGGTGTGTCCGAGCGACCGGCCGCGCGCGCGGTGATAGCGAAGGAACGGCCCGAGTCGTGCCGGCTCGTACGCGATCGTCGTTCCGAGGATCCGCGACAGACGGTCGGCGACGTCGCGGTAGGTGTAGCTCTGCGCGCCGGTCAGCGCACAGGCGGTGTTACGGTACGCGTCGTCGCAGAGCACGATCGCGGCGACCTCGCCGATGTCGCGCACGTCGATGAAGTTCGTCTCGCCGTCGCCGGCGGGGACGAAGATCCGATGTTCGTCACGGATCTCCGGCAGATGCGTCGTGGTCAGATTCTGCATGAAGAACGAGGGGCGCAGAAGCGTGTAGGGCAAGCCGAGATCGCAGATCGCCCGCTCGATCCGGTGGTGCGGTACGATCGGGTTGCTCTCCGCGCCCTGAACCGAAAGAAAGACGACGCGTTCGGTCCCGCGATCGGCGAGATACGAGAGGAAGGGCGCCATGTCGCGCCGGACGCGCGAGATGTGCGGCGGCCGTACGAGGAACACGCGGCTCACGCCCTCGAGCGCCTGCCGCCACGTCGCCGGGTCGGTAAAGTCAAACGCACGGGGCTCGGCCCCGAAGAGCCGGACCGCCGCGCGGTCGCCGGCCGAGCCATCCGCTCGCACGCGAGCCGGGCGAACCGCGGCGAACACCGGACGCTCTGACCCGGCGAGATGGCGGCACACCTCCGAGCCGACGTTGCCGGTTGCGCCCGTGACGAGGATACCGCGGCCGGAGCCGGAACCGGCGGCGGGGATCGCTCGGCCCGGACGTGCATCGGACCCGCTCACTTCGCCCGCTCGCGGTACGAAACGAAGGGGCTCTCGCGGACGAACTCGCGCTTCACCGCCGCGTCGAGGAGGAACCTCGCGAGATCGGCGCGTCCGACGGGAATGGGCTTCGGCGGGGTGTAGCTTCCCCCCAGGTCGACCCCACCGGGCTCTTCGGCAAGCATGGGAGGTCGGACGACGGTGTAGTCGAGCCCGGACCCCACGACGATCGCGTAGGCGCGTTCGCTCGCCGTAAGCACCTTGCCCGCG
>CAYWJH010000203.1:1914-3656 GCA_964458555.1 uncultured Spirochaetaceae bacterium
GCGTCGCGCATCGCGTCCACGATGTTGCGTGCCGATACCTCGAGCATGTCGGTCGGCGTCGACTTCGTCGGGCCGGCGGCCATGATCACCGCGTCGGCGCCGTCGACCGCGCGGGCGACATCGGCTCGATTCATCATATCGCCCTCCACGACGCCCACCGACGGCGGCGCGTCCCCGAGTTTCTGCGGACTGCGGACGAGGACGGTGACCTCGTGTCCTTGCTCGACCGCCCGCGCGAGCACTCGGTTGCCGGTTCGACCCGTGGCGCCAAAGAGCGCGATTCTCATCGATTCCCTCCATTCGGTTGCGTCCGCAACTAAACTACGGTCGTGTCGGACGATCGTCAAGCAAGAGACCCGCCGCCCACCGCGTTCTTGCGAAAGAGCCCTTCTTTGCGTACGGTAGGGCATGCAACCGCAAGGACCCACGCATGATTGAGCGAAGCCTCCGCCCCCTGCCCGAGCACATCTACCCGCCGCGCAACTGGTCGATCATGGAGACCGAGTTCGACGAGGACTGGATGGGCAACGCGGAGACGATCTTCGCGCTCTCCAACGGCTTTCTGGGCGTGCGGGGCATCTTCGAAGAGGGGCGGCCGGCGATCGAACCGGCGACCTTCTGCAACGGGTTCCACGAGACGTGGCCGATCATCCACGCCGAGGAGGCGTTCGGCTTCGCGCGGACCGGACAGACGATCGTCAACGTGCCCGACACGACGCTCATGAAGCTCTACGTCGACGACGAGCCGCTCTACCTCCCGACGGCGCGGCTCACCGAGTATCGGCGCGAGCTCGACTTTCGCGAAGGCGTGCTGATCCGCGAGATGAACTGGTCCTCGCCGGCCGGTAAGCAGGTCCGCATCCGGTCGCGACGCCTGGTCTCGTTCGAGTACCGACACGTCGCCGCCATCTCCTACGAGGTCACCGTGGACACCGACGCGCCCATCGTCATCTCGTCGCAGATGCTCAACCGACAGGACAGTCGGGCGATCGACGAGCCGGTGACCAACGGCGGAAGCGATCCCAGAAGAGCGAAGGCGTTCTCGCACCACGTTCTCAACGCGCACTCGCACGTGGAAGACGAAAACCGGATCTGTACCGGCTACCGGACGACCAATTCGCGCATGAGCCTGGGCGCAGGAATCGACCACGTGATCGAAACGGAGAACCCCTGGCACGCGCAGCGCAGCTGGAGCGACGATCTGGGAAAGGTCGTGTTCACCATTGACGCGCGCGCGGGCGTGCCGGTCAGGATAACGAAATATGGGACCTACCATACATCCCGATCGGTGCCGCCGGTCGAGCTCGTCGACCGCTGCACGCGCACGCTCGACCGGTGCGTCCGCGACGGGTACGAGGCGCTCGAGGAAGCGCAACACGCCTACCTCGAGGACTTCTGGAAGCGGGCCGATGTCTTCATCGACGCCGACACTCGCATCCAGCAGGCAGTCAGGTGGAATATCTACCAGCTCTGCCAGGCCTCCGCGCGCGCGGAGACCACCGGGATCCCGGCGAAGGGCCTGACCGGACAGGCGTACGAGGGCCACTACTTCTGGGATACCGAAGTCTACGTCGCGCCCTTCCTCTCCTATACCAACCCGCGGATGACGCGGAACCTCCTGCGGTTCCGCCACTCGATGCTCGACCATGCGCGCGCGCGCGCCGAGGAGCTCTCCGAGCGGGGTGCGCTCTTCCCGTGGCGGACGATCAACGGCGAGGAGGCCTCGTCGTACTACGCCGCCG
>CAYWJH010000204.1:0-3623 GCA_964458555.1 uncultured Spirochaetaceae bacterium
CTCGGCCACGAGATCTGCGGCTCGGTAGCCGAACTCGGCCCCGGGTTCGGGGGTCCGTGGACCGTCGGGCAACGGCTGTCGATCGGGCCGGTCGTCTACGATCCCAACGATCCGTACTGCGTGGAGGGTCGCCACGAGCTCTCGGCGAACGTCCGCGAAATCGGCCAGCAATGGCCGGGCGGTCTCGCGGGCTACGTCGCGATTCCGCCCGAGAGCGTGGCGATGGGCAACATCCTCCCGGCGCCCGAGGGGCTTGCGAGCGAGTACGCCGCGATCGTCGAACCGGGCTCGTCGGTGATCCACGCGCACGAGCGCGCGGGGACTACGATCGGCGACACGGTCCTCGTTATGGGCTCGGGTCCGATCGGGTGCCTGCACGTCGCGATAGCCCGCGCCTGCGGGGCAGACCGCGTCTTCATGAGCGACGTCGTCGCCTCCCGCCTCGAGCTGGCGAAGGCGTTCGAGCCGGATGCGGTGATCGACGCGTCGAAGGAAGACGTCGCCGAACGAGCCCGCGAGCTTACCGGTGGTGTGGGACCGCCCGTAGTGGTCACCGCCAACCCGTCGCCGCAGGCGCCGGTTGACGCGGTGAAGATGGTCGCGAAGGGAGGGCGCGTCGTCCTCTTCGGCGGGCTGCCGCACGACAAATCGACGCCGGGAGTCGACCTCAACACCGTTCACTATCAGAACCTCACCCTCATCGGCCTGAGCCGTTTCGCGCCACGGCACTTCCGAACGTCGTTGCAGATGCTCGCTTCCGGCCGCATCCCCGGAGATAAACTCGTGACGCACGTCCTGCCGATCGAGAAGGCCGACGAGGGCGTGAACGCCGCGCTCGCGGGCGAGGCGCTCAAGGTTGTGTTCAAGCCGTAGCCCGGCCGGCCCGCCGCGCGCGGGCAGCGAGACCGATATCAAGGGAGTCACCATGACAGACAAATTGACAGTCGCACCCAACGGCCGCCACCTCGGGCGCGAGGACGGCACGCCCTTCCTCTACCTCGCCGACACCGCGTGGGAGCTCTTCCACCGGCTCGACCGCGAGGAGGCCGACCGCTACCTCGCAGACCGCGCGGCGAAGGGGTTCACCGCGATCCAGGCGGTCGTGCTCGCCGAGCTCGACGGGCTCACCGCCCCGAACGCGAACGGCGACCTCCCGTTCGAGGACCTGGATCCCACCCGGCCGGTGGAGGCGTACTTCGCGCACGTCGACTCGATCGTGCGGCGCGCGAACGAGCTCGGACTCGTCGTAGGGATGCTCCCCACCTGGGGGCGGTACTGGAAGCGCGTCGCCTCCTCGGAGACCGGCCCCGGCGTGGGCGCGGAGCTCGCGATCTTCGACGAGGCGAACGCGCGGAGCTACGGCGAGTGGCTCGGGAAACGCTACCGCGACGCCGACCTCATCTGGATCCTCGGCGGCGACCGCGACATCGACACAACAGACGAACGCACGCTCCTCGACGCGATGGCGACGGGTCTCGCCGCGGGCGACGACGGGGCGCACCTGCGAACCTTCCATCCCCGGGGCCCCGGCCGATCGGGCGAGCAGCTCGCCGACGCCCCCTGGCTCGACTTCCACATGTGCCAGACATCGCACGGCGCGGTCGGCCACGACACCGCCATCTTCATCGAAGCCGAGCGCGCGATCGCGCCGGACAAGCCGGTCGTCGACGGCGAGCCACGCTACGAGAGCATCCCGGTCGGCTTCTACAACCGCGGCAACAACCCGGCGGTCCGCTTCACCGACTACGACGCGCGCACCGCCGCCTGGTGGGCGATTCTTGCCGGAGCGGCGGGACACACGTACGGCAACAACAACATCTGGCAGATGTACGACGAGGGGCGCGAGCCGATCATCGGCGCGGCGGTCCCGTGGCACCGGGCGATCGGCCACCCGGGCTCGGCGCAGATGGGGTATATGCGCGAGCTGCTCGAGCAGGTCGGGTGGTGGAAGCTCGTGCCGGCGCGGCTGGGCGGCGTGGCGCAGGGCGGTGAGGTTGCCGCCGGCGGGCGCGGCAGCCTGCCGGGCGTAGCCGGTACCGCCGGCGCGGACGGAGGCTCACCCGGCGCCGCCGCGAACCCCGGCGCGCCCTTCCTCGTCGACGCCCCCTTCCACGGTCCTGCGAAGGTCCGCGCGGCGCTCGCCGAGGACGGCACCGCCGCGCTCGTCTACAGCCCGAAGGGCGAGCCGTTCACGCTGCGGCTGACGGCGCTGCGGCCGGGCCGCGTGCGGGAGCGCTGGTTCAACCCGCGCTACGGAACGCTGCACGAGATTCACACCGCCGCGGCCCGGGGCTTTCAGACCTACGCCCCGCCTGCCTCGGGCGACGAGGCGGACTGGGTGCTCGTGCTAGAGGCGGTGTAGGGCTGTGGTGCGCTTGATGGTTCTATCTCAGAACCGATGCGAAAGAAATCGGTTTTGATGTGAGACCGATTGCAGCATAAACGGTTCTATGATAGACTTTTGAGATGGAAATCGCAGAAGAAATCGACGCGTTCGCTGCCACCCAGTCGAGACTCACGGCCACGCTCTCGACCCCTTCGCGGCCATGGAGCCAACCCGTATCGCATCGGGGGATACTGCTCTACGGCCCGCGCGGGATCGGAAAGACGCACTACCTGCTGCGGCATGCGCGGACGAGCGCGGGATTCTATCTGAGCACCGATCAGCCGGTGGCCCTCGGCAAACCGCTTTCGGAGTGGCTGGAGTACCTGATCTCCCGCGGCCATCGATCTCTCTATCTCGACGAGATCCACCTGTCGCCCGATTGGGCCGCTCATCTCAAGGCGGTGTACGACGCTCATCCGGAGGTCGACATCATGGTTTCCGGCTCGAGCTCGCTGCTCGCCTCAACGGGTCTCGCCGATCTCTCCCGACGGTTCATCTCTACGCACATGCCGTATCTCTCGTTTCGCGAGTACCTCGTGCTCCGGGGAGAGGCCGATTCTGGCGTCCACAATGCCTTTCACGAACCGCCTGAGTGGATGCACGAAATTGCCGGTAACCTGAACGTACTGAAGCTGTTCGAGGACTACCTGCAGTACGGAACTCGCCCCATGTTCACCGAAGGGATCGACTCGTACGGGATCAGGGCGATTCAAACGAGCCAGAAGACGCTTCAGTCCGACATACCTGCACTCGTATCTCCTCTCACGATGAACCACTTCAGGCTGATGAGCGCGATCCTCGGGTACCTTGCCACGACTCCCGTACCGCGAATCCAGGTGAACTCGCTCACGCGCGAGTGGAACGTCGGAAAGGAGAAGCTCTACGCGCTGGTCCATGCGATGGAACAGACCGGTCTGATCCGCGTGATTCGAAAGACGCGCGATAACGCGGCGCTCTCGATCGGTGCGAAACTGTTCCTCGCCGATCCGTCGCTCTACCGAGCGCTGTCCGGACAGGAGGGCAATGCCCGCGAGGCGTTCGTCGCGTGTGCGATCGAAAGTGCCGGCATGACCATACACGCAGAATCGGACGAACGACGCGGCGACTTCATCGTCGACGGATCGCTTCGGATCGAGGTCGGCGGGCGGACGAAGGAACGAAAGTCCGCGGACGTGGTCATCCGCGACGGGCTCGACGTGCCGAGTCCCGGTGCGCTTCCCTTGTGGGCACTGGGGTT
>CAYWJH010000205.1:0-3592 GCA_964458555.1 uncultured Spirochaetaceae bacterium
ACGGTGTCATTGAGATCTCCGAAGGCGTCAACCTGGATACGACCGCTGACGGCAGGATAACCGGAATCGAGATACTTTCCGCGTCGCGCAAGATGAACGTTGAGACACTTCTGTCGTATACCCTGGAGCTGGACCCGGAGAAGGTGCACGCGCCCGACGCCTGAGCGATGAGGAAGCCGACGAGGATCCATGACCTTCCTCCGAGAATGAGCACTCACTCAGACGAAGTCAGCGAAGGCATCGTTCTGGACTTCGATGCGGACAACAATCTGGTAGGGATCGATATCGACCACGCGAGCAGCAAGGTCGACCTTACGCAGCTCACGATCGATTCGTTGCCGTTGAGCGGTCTGTCGATGACGAAGGCCGGTTCGAGTTCAATTGGACCATGGTAGAATGGATTCTGGAGCGTGACAGAGGGCTGACATGAAGACCTATACAGCAGTTATTGAACGAGATCGTGAGACGGGCTACTACGTTGGGTATGTTCCGGGTCTTGCCGGAGCACACTCGCAAGGTGAGACGTTGGACGAACTGCGCGACAATCTGCGTGAAGCGATCGAACTGGTGATGGAGGACGACAATCCGCCCGAGCTTGGCGTCGAGTTCGTGGGCACCCAACAGATCGTGGTCGCGTAGGCATGGGAAACGTACCGGTTCTCAGTCCTCAGGAAGTCATCGCCATTCTGTCTGCCTTGGGCTTCGCGCAGGCACGCCAACGCGGCTCGCACAGGCAGTTCAAGCATCCGGACGGAAGAATGACGACGGTCCCGTTTCACAAAGGTCGGGACATCTCGCCGTCGCTGCTGCGGAAGATAGCTTTGGACATCGGCATGACGGTTGAGGAGTTCTTGAGGAACCGTTGAGCTTGGAGCGAGTGCCTGCAACGGCCGGGCCTCCCACGATGCGTACCGCGTGAGGGATCGTCGGGGCGGCGAAGCCGGTCCGGCGCTGAGCGCCGGACGGAACCCCCGAAGAGCCCGACCCTGACCGTCGCAGGCGGGCAGGGGCACGCCCGACCAACCTACCCACGAGATTACCCGCGCCGCCGCGCGGATCAAGCTCGGCCTCCAGGACGTGGTCTACCTGGGCAACCTCGACGTGAAGCGCGACTGGGGCTTCGCTGGCGACTACGTGGAGGCCTCGTTTGCGGAGGTCGGGATCACGATCGAGTGGAAGGGCACGGGCACCGACGAAGTCGGGATCGACGCCGATTCGGGCACCGTGCGCGTACGCATCGACCCGCGCTACTTCCGCCCCGCGGAAGTGGAGCTCCTACGTGTCAACATCGATGACACCTGAACCTCACCGGATCCGTAGCTATCCCATCCCGAGAGGGTGTACTATTGAGATGTCATGGAAGACGATAAGCGCCGTTTGCTCGAGCGAATAACCGTGAACCCCGACATCTGCTTCGGGAAGCCGTGCGTCCGCGGTCATCGGATCTGGGTCTCGCTTGTCCTCGACATGGTGGCCGGAGGCATCTCCTTCGCCGAGATCATGGAGAACTATCCCGGCATCACCGAGGAGGACATTCGGGCCTGCGTCGCGTACGGTGCCGAGATGACGAGAGAGCGGTTCGTCGAGGTTCGACCCGGGGCCTGAGGACAGATGCGAGTCAAGTTGGACGAGAACCTGGGCACCCGAGGTGTCCAGATCTTTCGCAACCACGGGCATGACGTGGCCTCGGTCGCCGACCAAGGGCTCCAGTCCTCGAGCGATCACGATCTGATCCGCGTCTGCAGCCACGAGGATCGATGTCTTGTCACTCTCGATCTCGACTTCTCGCAACCTCTGCAGTTTCCTCCCCACGAATACGCCGGGATCGCTGTACTCAGGCTGCCGCACCAGTCGAACCCTCCTGATCTCTTCGCGCTCATAGAACTGCTTGCGGAGACACTGATTGACAGCTCAATCCGCGGCAAGTTGTGGATCGTACAGAAGACGGGCGTCCGCGAGTACGATCCCGATCGGTAGCCCACAAGCAGTGACTACCCTCCGAGAGCTTACCAGCCACCGTACCGCGTGAGGGATCGCAGGGGCGCCGCGGCGCGCCTGCGCGACGCGTGCGGTCCGGCGCAGAGCGCCGGACGGAACCCCCGAAGAGCCCGACCCTGACCGCCGCAGGCGGGCAGGGGCACGCCCCACCACCTACCTACAAGATTACCCGCGCCGCCGCGCGGATCAAGCTTGGCCTCCAGGACGTGATCTACCTGGGCAACCTCGACGCGAAGCGTGACTGGGGGTTTGCAGGCGACTATGTGGAGACATCCTTCGCGGCGGTCGGGATCACGATCGAGTGGAAGGGTTCGGGCACCGACGAGATCGGGATCGACGCCGATTCGGGCACCGTGCGCGTACGCATCGACCCGCGCTACTTCCGCCCCGCGGAGGTGGAGCTTCTGCTCGGCGACCCGTCGAAGGCGAAGGAGAAGCTCCGCTGGGAACCCAAGGTCACGTTCGGCGAGCTCGTCTCCATGATGGTGCAGAGCGACCTGCAGGACCAGGGTAGGGAGGCCTACCTGCGGGATGGGGGGTACGAGGTGAAGCGGTATCATGAGTGAGTGGTTGACGGGAAGCCATCGCGGGCGCAACGTATACGTATGAAGACGAAGAAGAAGGACATGTCTACCATCGACGAGATCATGGCGGAGGCCAGAGACCTCCCCGTAGAGAAGCAGGCCGAGGTTCTCGATTTCGTGCGGTTCGTGAAGGAGCGTCAGGCGACTGGGTCAAACGAGCTCATGCGTGCCCAGGAGAAGAGCCTCGAACACGCGTGGGACGACGAGTACGACGAGGTCTGGGACAGTGCCGAGACGACGTGAAATCGTTCAGCGTCGCTCGGTGGTGGTGCTCACAGACGAAGACGATCGAGGCGATTTCGCGTGCATCGCGGTCACGTCGAATCCACATGCTGCTGACGGATATGAGATCTTGGAGTCGTCGCTGGAACTCGGCGCACTTCCTCGACGCAGTTTCGTGCGAACTCGCAAGATATACACGCTGCATCGATCGCTCGAAGCCGATCGTGTCGGCTGCCTCACCGAGCGCGCCTTTCGCGATATTTTGGTCTCCGTCTGCACCGATGTTGGGTGTAGGGAGCACGGTTTGAGTTCTGAGTGAAGCGACGATACGAGGCGAGCGGCAGAGTGTCCGCACGACGCGAGGGGTCCGGTGCCCGAGCGCCGGACGGAACCCCCGAAGAGCCCGACCCTGACCGCCTCTGGCGGGCAAGGGCACGCCCGACCGCTCAGTATGACGATCGAGCACGCCAAGCAAAGCGGCGCGCTGGACGAAGTCGTGTACCGGGAAGCAAAACACGAATCAGACAATCAGGTATGATAGTCTTTGACTTGGAAACGAGCCACGTGCTTCTCGCGTTGCTGCGCGAGTTTGCGGAAGCGGCATCCCCGCAAACTCATGGACGTGACCAAGATGACCGAGCTTGGCTGGACAGCCTCGACCGGCCCGCGGGAAGGAACTGAGAAAGCTTGGGAGTGATACCGGCAAAATGGACCTGATGCCTAAATGAAGAACCGAAGATCTGGGCACACCAACACCAAGCGTCAGATACAAGCGGACGTACAACCCG
>CAYWJH010000206.1:0-3566 GCA_964458555.1 uncultured Spirochaetaceae bacterium
GCGGTGATCTCGATCGGGCGATCCGGCAGGATCATCTGCCAGACCCGAGCCCCGTCGCGGCCGTAGCGGGTGAGCACGCCGTCTTCGGAGGCGGCGAGGATGTCATCGGAGATCACCAGCGAGCGCACCGCGCCCGACCCCGATTGCGTCCTCCACGCGATCACCCCCTCGGGGGTGACGCGCGTGAGCGCGCCGTCGTCGCTCGTCGCGTAGAGATCACCGGTCGCCGAGACCCGCACGTCCCGGATCGCAGACCCCACGTCCGCACGCCACCGCGGCTCGAGGTCCGCATCCACCGCGACGATGCGCCCGTTCGTCGATCCGAGCACGATCCCCTCGCCCGTCGCGACGATCTGCGACGCGACCTCGCCCACGTAGCGCCTGCGTTCGATTCGCCCGTCCACCGAGACGAGCACGAGCTCGCCCTCGGTGGTCGCGACGATGAGCGTCCCCTCCCCTGCGCCGACGGGAGCGGCCGACACCGGGGCGGAGAGGTCGGTGGACCAGAGGAGTCTGCCGGCGTGGGTACGCGCCTCGAGCGTCGACGGACGGCGCACGGTCACGATCACACCGTTCGACAGGAGCACCGGCGCAAGAGGGCGCCCGTCGGTGATCTGCGCGCGCCAGATCAGACGGCCATCCGCGTTGAGCGCCACCATCATCCCGCGGTCGAGCGTGGCAAGGATCGCGCCGTCGCTCCCTACGGCGACGCTCCCGCCCGGACGTCTGCCAAGATCGGTCCGCCAGATCATCGTGCCGTTGCGGTCGACCGCGTAGAGATAGCGGTCGTCTGCCGCGAAGTAGAAGGTGCCGCCGAACGAGAACGCACCGTTGCCCGCGGTAGCGCCGCCGGCGACAAAACGCCAGCGCCAGGCCTGCGGGTCGGGCGTTCGGGTCTCGCTCGTGACGACCGGAGCGACGGTCGCGAGCGCGATGGCGAGCACGATGAGCAAGCGGCGCACACCGCATGCTACCATCCCGCCGCCTGCGGTGCATAGCAGAGTCTCAACAGCCGGTTGCAGCGCGGGTTTGCCGGTTCGGGCTGCCTTCGGGTATAATCCTGCCGAAGGCCACGTCGACATCCCGAGGAGCATCACCGCATGAGAGCAAGCAAACTCGCGAGCCTGCCCACGATCAAGCGTCTTCCCTCATACCTCCATGTCATCGAGAACGCCCAACGCGAGGGGCGTGATTTCATCTCGGGGACGGTCATCGCGGACGAGCTCGACCTCGAGCCCATCCAGGTCCGTAAGGACCTTGCCATCACCGGCATCGTCGGTAAGCCCCGAATCGGCTTTCCCGTCCAGGAGCTCATCGACGCGATCTACGGCTTCCTCGACTGGGACAAGAATCACCACGCGATCATCGTCGGCGCAGGGAACCTCGCGACCGCGCTGATGGGCTACCCGGAGTTTCCCCGACGCGGGCTGAGTATCGTCGCCGCCTTCGACGTCGACACGCGTAAGGTCGGCACGATCGTCAACGGCAAGCCGATATACCACCTCGACGAGCTCGCAGAGCGCGCCGGCGAGCTCGACGTCTCCATCGCAATCCTGACGGTCCCCAGCCTCGTCGCGCAGGAAGTCGCCGAGCGTATCATCGCGGCGGGGGTCACGGCCATTTGGAACTTCACGAACGTCAAGCTCAAGGCACCGAGCGGCGTGCTCGTGCAGAAGGAAGACCTCTCCTCCGGGTACGCTGTCCTGTCGGTCAAGATGCGTAAGCTCTATGGCGAATGATCTCGACTACCAGGTCGAGGTGTTCACCAATCGGCTGAAAAAGCGCGCCCGGCACCTGGGCAAATGGGCCCGGCGGAACGGGATCGGCTGTTACAGGCTCTACGACCGGGACATCCCCGAGGTTCCGCTCGTCGTCGACCTCTACGAAGACTACCTCCACATCGCCGAGTATTACGCGCCGCACAAGGAGCTTCCCGGTCCCCCCGAAGTCTACGCAGAGCGGATGCGCGACGCCGCGCGACGCGCGCTCGGCGTACGCGAGGAGCGCGCCTTCTACAAGACGCGTCGCCGGACCGGGCGCGGCGAGCAGTACGAGAAGCTCGACGCGGCCGGGGTGACGGCGGTCGTACACGAAGGCGGACTCGCCTTTCGCGTGAACTTCAGCGACTACCTCGACACAGGACTCTTTCTCGACCATCGCATCACCCGTGCGATGGTCAGAGAGATCGCCGCGGAGATGCGGGAGAGCGGCCCCGTGCGCATGCTCAATCTCTTCTCGTATACCGGTTCGTTCACCGTCTACGCGGCCGCCGGCGGCGCGGCCACCACGGTGAGCGTAGACCTCAGTAACACCTACAGCGCGTGGGCCCGCGAGAATCTCGAGCTCAACGGCTTCACCGGCGGCGGGCATCGGATCGAGACCACCGATGCCTTCGCCTTTCTCGACGCCGAACGCAGCCGTCGTGCTTCCTACGATCTCATCGTTCTCGACCCGCCGACCTTCTCGAACAGCAAGAAGATGGATCGCATCCTCGACGTGCAGCGCGACCACGGCGAGCTGCTCGCCGCGTGCGCAGACGTCCTCTCGCCCCACGGAATCGTCATCTTCTCGACGAACAAGCGCCGGTTCCGCCTCACCGACCCGCCGTCCACCCTCACGGTCGAGGACATCACCGGAACCACGATTCCGCAGGACTTCCGCAATACACGCATCCACCAGTGCTTCCTCGCCTCGCGTCGGCGATAGGCTACTCGGCGTCGAGCAGGAGCGCGTAGAGCTCGGCCGCCACGCCCTGCGCGATCGCCGACCGCGGATCGCGGTCGGCGTCGGCGAGCTCGATCGTTCGCCCCGCGGTGATTCGCGCGGGCTGGCCGCCGAGGATTACGATCCGATCGGCGGTCACGAGCGCCTCGACCACGTCGTGCGTCACCATCAGCGTCGTACGCTCCTCGGCGGCGGTGACCGAACGGACGACCGTGGCGAGCTCGAGTTTGACGGCGAGGTCGAGGTTCTGGAACGGCTCGTCGAGCAGCAGCAGCGGCGCGGGATACGCGAAGGCGCGCGCGAGCGCGAGCCGGGTCTGCATTCCGCCGCTCAGCGTCCGCGGCATCGTTCCCGGCGAGACCGGCAGCCTCGCCGCGGCGAGCCAGCCGGCGATCTCGCTCCGGGTGGTCGATTCGGGCAGGACGAAGCCGACGTTCGCCGCGACGCTCGCCCACGGCAGCAACCGCGGCTCCTGGAAGGCGAACGAGACCGGGCCGCTGCGCTCGACGCTCCCGCCGTCGGCTGGCTCGAGACCGGCGAGGATCCGCAGGAGCGTGGTCTTCCCGCACCCCGACGGGCCGAGTACCACCGTAACCGCGCCGGGCTCGAGCCGCAACGAAAAGTCGGCGAGGACCTCGTGCCCAGCGTACGCCTTCGAAAGTGCGGTCGCGGCAACGGGGTTCGGTTCCCCGGGCGGAAGCTCAGGCGCCGAACGCACCGCGCGCGGAAGGCCGCCGGCGGCGGAAGGCTCGCCGCCACCGTGCCCGGACCGCGCCCGGTCCGCCCCGCGACGCCCCAGATCGGAAGAGCACACGTCTGAACTCCAGTCACGTGAAACGATC
>CAYWJH010000207.1:0-3557 GCA_964458555.1 uncultured Spirochaetaceae bacterium
CTGGACCCCCGGGAGGGTCTCGGGCAAGCCGACGCTCCGTCCGTCCTTCTGCTCCACGCCGCCGGCGAATCGCGCCGCCTTCCGGTCTTCGCTCCGGAGGGCAAGCTCTTCGCGCCGGTCCCCGTCCCCTCGAGCTCCGTCGTCGCTCCGGTCGTCCTGGATTTGCAGCTCTCGCTCTACCTCCGCTTCCCCTGGAAGCCGGGCCAGGTCGTCGTTGGCTCGGGCGACGTCATTATTGACTTTGATACCGACGCGCTTTCCGAGTGGGACGCGCCCATCACGGGTTTCGCGACCCCCGCCTCGCTCGAACAGGGAAGCCGCCACGGCGTGTTCAAGTTCGACGCGCAGTTCCGCCACCTCGAAGACTACTATCAGAAGCAGCCCGCGGATTTCCTCTCCCGAAACGCTCTCATAGAGGGCACCGACTCGTGCGCGCTCGACATAGGCATCGTCGCGATGCGCCCGGACTACCTCGAGCGCCTCTTCGCGCTCGGCCACACCGCGACCGCCTCTGGCCGCACCGTCCTGGATGCCGTCTCCACCGGCGACGTGCGCTTCGGCCTCTACCTCGAGCAACTCTCCGCATCGCTTGGGACCGTCACCGGTGACGAGTACCGCTCCCGCCTCGCCGGCGCGAGCGAGCTCGCCCCGGAGGACCAGGACCTCTTCTACCGCAATCTCCACGACCACCCGCTCGGCGGCCACCTCGCGCGCAAGTGCACCTTCCTCCACTTTGGAAGCGTCGCCGAGTTCCCCGCTGCCGCCGCCCGCGTCGCGGAGGCAGGCCTCAAGCCCTTCTACGCGCTCTTCGACACCGCCGAGCTCGTCCCGCATCGGCGCGACGGCCTCCTCGCGATGAACTCCCACTCATCCGCGCCGCCGTCGGGCACGGCCACGGTCTCATCGGTAGCCGGCGCCGCGGCCGTGGCGGACTCCTGCGACCACGCGACGCTCGCCTTCTCCGGCCAGATCCTCGCAAGCGGCCTTCGAACGCCGCTCGGCTTCACGCTCCCGGGCGGCTTCTGCGCGGACTGTCGATGGACCCCCGCCGGTACCGTCATCGCCCTCTACCACGCCCACGACAGCTTCCGCCCCGCATCGCTCCAGGAAGTTCGCTTCTGCAACACGCCCCTCGGCGAGTGGCTCGCCGAACGCGGTCTCTCGCCGGAGGACGTGAGTCCCGGTGCGTCCACGAGCCCGGACGCGTCTCAGTCGTCCGCCTCCCAAGCCGCTTCGGTAGACCTGTACGATCTCGAGCTCTTCGTCCCGGACGCAGACGGCGCCTTCCTCGAAGGATACGTCACTCCTCCGGCAGACCCCGATGCCTGGGCGGAGCGCTTTCGCTCGGCCACACGTCTCAGCCTCCGTGCACTCAACGCAGCCTCAGACCTCTTCGCCCGCGACGCCGAGCGCGAACGCCTGCGCACCCTGACGCTGCGCG
Organism: uncultured Spirochaetaceae bacterium; assembly: GCA_964458555.1. Lineage (GTDB taxonomy): Bacteria > Spirochaetota > Spirochaetia > DSM-27196 > SLST01 > SLST01. Next base: position 1,442 of record CAYWJH010000207.1, read on the forward strand.
ATCAGCTCACGCAGGGCAAGGGCTGGCGTACCGCGGGCGGAGCCGATCTCCGGGCGGCGGTAGACGCCGGGGCGGATGCGCCCGCCCTCGCGCGCATCGCCGCCGGGACCGTGGATCCGGTCCTGCGCATGTACCGCATCGCGACGCTCGAGGCCGCGGGGCACGCGGGCGACGCCATCACCGGCTCAGAGGCACCGTCCGGTGGCTCGCACGACGCCACGCGGCTCCACTTCGTCTCCGAGGGCCACTGGCAGGCCACGCGACGCGCGGTGAAGGCGGACCAGATCGTCTGGGCGCGCTCGCCGGTGCGCCTGGACCTGGGCGGCGGCTGGACGGACACGCCGCCGTATACGAACCTCTTTGGCGGCGCGGTGACGAACGTCGCGGCGGACCTGAACGGGCAGCCGCCCATCCAAGTCTTCGTGCGCCCCGTTGCCGAACCGGTGATCATCTTTCATTCCATTGACCTGGGTGAGCGCGAGGTTATTCGTGAAGCCCGCGAGCTTCACGCGTACACCGACCCGTCGGCTCGCTTCGCGCTCCCGCGTGCCGCCTGCGTGCTCCTGGGTATTGGATCGGCGGGCGCCGCCGCAGGCGGCGAGGGCGACCGGCCCGGGGACCTCGCGTCGGCCTTGCAGAAGCTCGGCGGTGGCTTTGAGCTCTCGCTGCTCGCGGCGGTGCCCAAGGGGTCGGGGCTCGGCACCTCGTCGGTGCTGGGCGGGGTGATCCTCGCGGGGCTCTTTCGCTACTTCGGGCTCGCCTCCACGCCCGACGACCTCTTCCTCAGCGTGCTCGAGCTCGAGCAGATGCTCACCACCGGCGGCGGCTGGCAGGACCAGATCGGCGGGCTCGCAGGCGGCGTGAAGTACATTGAGACGCGACCGGGAAGCAACCCGCGGCCGCTCGTGCATCGGCTCGACCCGTGGCTCTTCGAGGAGCCCGAGTACCGCGACCGGATGACGCTCTACTACACCGGCGTCACCCGGCTCGCGAAGAACATCCTCGAGGAAGTCGTGGGCCGCGTGAACAGGCGCGAACCCGCCTTCCTCTTCACCCACGAATACCTGCGGTCCCTCGCGCGCGGCGCCCGGAGCGCCGTCGCGCTGCGCGATTACCCCGCTCTCACCCAGATCGTGCGCGGTTCCTGGCGCGCGAACAAGCTCATCCACACGAGCACCACCAACGACGAGATCGAATCCCTCCTGAGTCGGACCTCCGCCCACTGGAGCGCCGTGAAGCTCCTCGGCGCCGGAGGCGGCGGCTACGCCCTCTTCCTGAGCGAGAGTACAGAGGAGGCGAATCGCCTGCGCGACGCGCTCGATGAGCACTCGGCAGATTCGCCGGCGGCGCGCCTCGTGGCGTGGAGTCTGAGCCGGGTCGGGCTGCAGGTGAGTGTGTCCTGAGGGGGGCGTTGTGGACCATACAATCATTGTCGGCGTGTTGACATTCGGGTGACAATGATGTAGCCTCTCACCTGACGGAGGTACTGGCGATGAAGTTCATTACCGTCAGAGATATACGCACCTCTCCGGCCCAGATATGGAAGCAGCTGCCCGAAGAGCAGGAGATGGTCATCACCAACAACGGACGACCCATTGCACTCCTGACCCCGATAACAGACCAGTCTCTCGAACAGACGCTGTCTGCAGTTCGCCGCGCCAGGGCGATGGCCGCCGTCCAGAATATGCAGAAGAGGGCGCGAGATCTTGAGTTGGACCACATGAGCGATGACGAGATCAACGAGGAAATTCGCGCTGCGCGACGTGAACGCAAGCGATGAGGATCGTACTCGACACCAACGTCGTCGTCTCAGCGATGCTGAATCCGAACGGACCCCCCGCCGCGATACTCCGTGGCGTGCTCGACGGACAGCTCCGCCTTCTGGTAGATAACCGAATTGTCTTCGAGTACTCCGATGTTCTCAACCGCCCGAAGTTCCGGCTCGAGCCCCACGATGTCCAGACGTTTCTGGACTTCGTCGAGCACGAAGCGGAGTACGTGACCGCCCCACCTGTCGAAGCCCCCTTTGATGATCCTGATGATCGGCCGTTCTACGAAGTCGCGTTGAGCGGGGCAGCCAACCACCTCGTCACAGGGAACAGCCGGCATTTCCCCG
>CAYWJH010000208.1:0-3437 GCA_964458555.1 uncultured Spirochaetaceae bacterium
CGGACCGTCGGGGTCGTCGCTGTCTTCCGAAGCAATCTCGTACTGCCCCTCGGCCACGCGGATCTCAGTCGCACCGGCATCGCGCGCCACCCACGCAGCGTTCGAGAGACTCCCCACAGGTCGGCTGGGGTCAAATCCCTGGTTGGTACCCCCGATCGTGCCGTCCGGCGCCACGTGCACCGCGAGCACCTCGCCGGTCACGCGCGCCTTGAGCACGTGGAGGAGGTCCATGTCCGCGCAGCCGCCCACCGCGAGCAATACGCCGCCGGCCAGCAGACCCGCGACGATCCTTCGAACGCGCGATCGATTCATTTCTCGCCTCCCCGCCGTGCCCTTCGGCTTTCATTCACTTGCGCACTCATCACGGTGCCTTCTCGTCCGCGCCGCGGTCGTAGTCGCCTTCCTCGGGGTACGGGCGCGGATCGCCCTCAAAATCGACACCGACGCTACCATCACCACCGCCCCACTGGTCCACGGCGTAGAGCTGGCTGGGATCGTCAAGGTGATAGTCGGTGTCGTCGCCGTCGGAGAGGTCGGTGTCGAGGCCGGAGGCAAATACTTCACCGGCGATATCGGGCCCATGGAGGTCGTTGCTGCTTGCATCCAGTGTTTGGTTCCCGTCATACAAGTCGTCAAACCCGAAGATCAGGTTGTCCCGGCACAAGCAATCCCCCTGATGATCGCTCTTGATCGCCGCATTCGTAGCAGAAACCGCACCGAGGATATTGCCGCGCACGTCCAGCGCTGAGCTGTTTCCACCTCCCGCCAGATATACCGCGTTTCCTGTGGCAATAATTGTGTTGCACCGCATGTTGATACCGCCGTTGTTGTCGCCTTCGTAGGCGATCACCGCCGTATCGGCGTCGGTGCGGATGATGTTGTTCGTGAGACCATACATTCCGGACGAGCATGATCCGGATAGAACCAGGTGTATTGCAGCGTAGTGCCCATCTGACTGACCGACGGTCACGACGCAGCCGTTCATGGACATGTCTCGGTCTGCGTAGATCACAGGTATTCGAGCCGCACGCAGTTCGACGGCGACGATAAACGACCGCTCGAAGCAGTCGTCGTGCCGATCGTCGTCCACCGTGCACGTCACCAGCACCGAGGCGTCGCCGTCCCCCTGCTTGATCGTCGTCACGTGATCCCGCGGCGCCCACTCGGAGAAGTCGCTCGACCATCCTCCTTTGAGCACCACGTCCTCGGGCACCTCGATGATGTCCGTCTCGTTCTCCACGACGTACTCGCCTTCGGCGACGCGCACCTCGTACGCGTCGGCGGCCTCTGCCACGGCCACGCCGCGCCCGATCGTCGCGAAGGGGCTGTCGGGGCTGATCCCCGTGTTGTCGTCCGAGCCGTCGGCCGAGACGTAGATGTAATCCGCGTCGGCCATCCTCGCGCGCAGCGCCCTCAGGAGGTCGATCTCAGCGCACGAGCTCACCAGGAGCGCCGCGGCGAGCGCGGCGGCGACGAGCGGTGCAACGCGGCCGGCGGCGGTGCGAAGTTGGTATCTCATTCCTCGTCCTCCTCGCTCCAGAGAATCACGCCCTCCACGTCGCCCGCCTGCGCGGCACGAGCGGCCTCCTCTCCCCGCAGGTCCAGGTAGGCGAACCGATTCGCGAGCGACGGCGAGACGTCCTGTAGCTTCGCGTAGGCACGGCGGGCGGTACCGTAGTTCTCGATCTCGTGGTTCGCGCGCGCGATGTTGAGCAGGACGTCCGGGTGGTCGGGCGCGATCGCCTGCGCCTCCTCGTAGTAGTCGAGCGCGGAGAAAACGTCGCCCGACAGATAGTGGATATTGCCCAGGTTCACGAGCGCCGGCGCGTAATCGTCGCGCCTCGCGAGCGCCTGCTCGAAATAGCCGATCGCGCGATCGTCCACGCCGTAGCGCGCGTAGAGGATTCCAAGCTTATTGTACCAGCGCGGGTTGCGCGGGCTGTCGTCGATGCGCGCCTGAATGGTGGCCACCTGCGAGGCGATCTCCCGGTCGATGAAATCCATCAGCTCTGAGGCGAACTCGCGTTCGACCTCGTCCGAGTCCATCGCGGCGAGCGTCGCCGACCCCGGTAGCCCCACCGGCTGGTACGTGTTCCAGCCGTCGCGGACCGGGTAGAAGTCGGCGAGGCCGGCCGCATGATTCTCGCGCCACTGCTTCGCACCCCGCTGCCACGCGGTGAGGAAGCCCTGGTCCCGCAGCGTGATTTCGACCGGGATCCAGGCCTGCCCGTCGCGGAAGATGAGATTGTCGGGCTGGTTGTACGCAGCCCTCGCGTCATCCTCGCTCATCCCCAGCGAGAACGCCATGTAGATGTGGCCGGGGATCGTGATGAACGCGGTCTCTACGCCCAGCGACTCGAGCAGCGCGCAGTAGAGCGCGGAGAGGTCGTCGCAGTCACCGCCCTGGTACTCGAGCGTCTGGCGCGGGAAGAGCAGGTAGTCGATCGTCTGCGTCTGCTCGGAGAGCTCGGTGTAGGGCGTGGTGGGATCGGGAATGTAGTGCATCCCGTAGACGTCGAGCGCCTCGTGCAGGCCCATCGCGCTCATGAGGTTCGAGCTCACGCCCCGGTTGCGCGCGTCCTGGATGTAGCCGGTCGTGTTCCGCGCGAAGCGCATCACCGCCGGATCCTTCGCGGTGACGAAGGCGCAGATCTTCCGGTCGTCGTCCCAGGTCATCGCGTTCCGGTTGTTCACCTCGATCGTCTCGATGAACTCCTCGCTCATCTCCTTCCCGCCGAGCGTGTAGTCGAGCGTGAACAGCGCCGACACCTTCGCGCCTTCGGTGATCTCGAGAATCTGGCTTGTGAACAGCGCGTACACGTCGACCCGCGCGGTCTCGTCCCTGCCGATCTGAGCGATCGCGTCAGACTCCTTGGCGTTGTCCATGTACTGGCCGACGTAGAAGCTCACGGTCAGGTTCTCCACCGGATCGCGCGACGTGTTCGTCACGGCCACCGTCCCGACCGGGTGCGAGTCGTAGTACGAGTAGTATACGGGGAAGACCGATGTCATCGCGAGCCGGATCGTGCCAAAGGCGGTCTCGAGCGTCTCGCCCTCAACGGCGGTCTGCTCGTCCTCCGGCTCGGAGGCCTCGGCGACCTCCGCCTCGTCCTCCGGCGGAGTCTCCACGGTCTGCGGTCGCACCCTCGGCTCCCGCTCGCGGCGTTCCCAGTCGATCGAGATGCCGCTCAAGTCGAAGTGGTACGCCGTCCCGAGCGTCACCGCGAGGTCGCGCGACATACCGAAGAACTCGCGGTACTCGACGCCGAGCGCGAGGCTCAGATGCGGGACGATCTGGTAGCCAAGGCCCACGCCCGCGGAGGCCCAGCCGCCCCACCACGCGTCGGAGCCGATGTCGGTATACGAGGCCCCTCCCGCGACCGATCCGTGCGCGGCGAGATCGCCGGCAACCGGCAGCGCGACGGTGGCCTGCAGGC
>CAYWJH010000209.1:0-3420 GCA_964458555.1 uncultured Spirochaetaceae bacterium
GCTCGAAGACAAGGGGCTTCTCGAGGCGCAGGAGGCGTGGGACCGTTCGATCGTGGGCGCCGGCGGTGGTTCCGATGACGGACAGCGCGAGGACGAGTCCGGCGGGCGAAACAGCCGCTCATCCGGCGACCGGCGGCGCGGTGCTCCCGACGACGAGGGCGAGCGTGGCGAGCCTCTGGAAGGGAGCGTCGACGTCAGCGAGGCGTTTCGCCCCGGCGGCCGGGCGGACGACGTGCTTCAGCTGGTGAATCATCGCAGCGGGCGCGAGGACGCCTGGATTCTCGTTCCCATCGAGTTCGCCGAGGGCGCGGATCTGCACGCCTCGGTGCGGATGCGGCTTCGCCATCCGTCCGAGCCGGGGGTGGCGGGTGAGCCGACGCGCTTCCTCGAGGCGGTGCTCGACGTGCGCAGCGCCGGGGAGAGGTGGACATTCGGCATCCACCCGACCGGCGAGTCGCTGCGGGTGAACGCGCTCGCGGCACCGGAGCGAGCCGGGGAAGCATCCTCGGGCGGTGTCGGCGGAGAGCTCCCCTGGGACGAGCTCGCCGAGCGGTTGCGGCGGATCGGTATCGACTTCGATCTGACGCTCATGTCCAAAGACTCCAACGACGGGTTTTCAACCGAAGAATCGGCGGATATAATACAGTCGATCGACAGCAGGGCGTGATGGCACGGCGAAGCTCGGTGGCACTCCACTACGACTCGCGACTGCCGGCGCCTTTGGTGGTGGCTCGAGGGAAGGGGGAGCTCGCCGAGCGGATGAACGCGCTCGCGCGCGAACATGGGATCCCGGTCGTGGACGCGCCGGAGGTGGCGGAGGCCCTGGTGCTCGCCGACCCCGGGGATTTCATTCCCGAGGCGTTCTACGAGGCGATCGCGGAGATTCTGGGCTTCGTCTGGCGCTCGGGGGCGCAGAGTACAGGTAAAAAGGTAGGGGATGAAGAGCATCAAGGTCAGTGACCTGCGACCGGGCCTGCGCTTCGACAAGCCGGTCTACGTGGACGAGGAGAACCTTCTCGTACCCGAGAAAGTCGAGATTAAGCAGCGCGACATCGAGCGGCTGCAGAAGTGGGACGTGCGGGTCGTGCGTACCGAGGGCAAGCCTATGAAGGAGCTGCCGTCGGCGAAGAAGAACACATTCCTGCAGCAGGCGTTCAGCACGAACGACCAACAGGCGGTGATCGAGGCGTACAGCAAGCTCGCCGCGGAGATGCAGGATGTTTTCGAGCGCGTGCGCTCGGATGCATCGGTCAAGGCGGCGGAGGTCGACGACACCGTCGATCGGCTGCTGAAGCTGCTCGATCAGCGCCGCAACGAGGTGATCCAGCTCATCCTCTACGGCCTCCATGGCGAGTCCGGCTTCATCGAGAACGCGCTTAACTGCGCGATCCTCGCGACGCTCGTGGGCCGCAACCTGAATATGGTCGGGCACAAGGTGATTCAGCTCGCCACCGGCGCGCTCCTCCACGACGTGGGTATGATCCGCGTGCCCGCGTCGGTCAGGAACAAGAAGGGAGAGCTCACCCCGGACGAGCTGCAGGCGATCCAGGCGCACTCCATCTACTCGTACCGGATCATCACCAAGGAGATGAAGTTTGCCGAGGAGATCGGCGTGGCGGCGCTGCAGCACCAGGAGCGCTGGGACGGGCAGGGGTACCCGCGGCAACTCTCGGGCAAGAACATCGCGCCCATGGCACGGATCATCGCAGTCGTGGATGCTTTTGAAGCGATGGTGAGCAAACGGCCGTACAGGAATTCGATGATCGGGTACGCGGCGATGCGCACGATCCTCAGCGACAACGGCCGTCGTTTCGATCCCGACATCCTGAAGGTGTTCATCCGGACGATGGGGATCTATCCGATCGGCAGCGTTGTGCTGCTGAAGGACGGTCGCATCGGCAGGGTGGTGGACGTCAACAGCTCGGCACCGCTTCGGCCGCTGGTGAAGATCATGATCGACCAGAACGGCCGCGAGTACCAGCGCGACGAGGGCGACGTGGTGAACCTCGCCGAGCAGAAGGACCTCTTCATCGCGAGGGCAGTGGATCCCAAGGATCTTGCGTCAGAAAAAGAGTCCGAAGGCTGACGCCTCTTTCGCGAGTACGCACGAGCGAGGCAGGAGGGGAGAGGACCTCGCCGAAGCGCATCTTCGGTCGCACGGCTACACGATCCAGGAAAGAAACTTCAGAACTCGGTCCGGAGAGGTCGATATTATAGCTGTTGAAGGTGGCACCATCGCTTTTTGCGAGGTGAAGAGCTGGGAACGGATGCCCAGGTCGGGGCTCGAACACGCCCTGGACCGCCGGAAGCAGGGACGCATTCTTCGGACCTCTCTCTGGTACCTGAGCCAGCATCCGGAATTCTCGGATCTCCAACCCCGGTTCGACGTGCTGTTCGTGGCGTCGAAAAGCGTGGAACACCTGCAGAACGCGTTTTCCGGGCGTGGGGCATGGTGAGAATTGCAAAGAAGAGCGATCCGAAGCGGATCGCCGAGCTGAAAAAAAAGATACGCGACTCCGAGTACGTCGCAGAGGCGATCCAGAAGCTCGCCCAGCGGCTGAGCAGCGAGCTCGTGCAAACCCGCAAGTAGCAGCATTCGGACCCCGTCGGGCCGATTGACCGCCGGCGGCGAGCCCGATACGATGTCGAGCCATGCTGCGAGCGCTGTTTCCCGGATCGTTCGACCCCCCCACAAACGGGCACCTCAACCTGCTCGAGCGCGCGAGCAGAATCTACGACGAGATCGACGTGGTGATCGCGGTCAACCCCAACAAGGGGTATACGTTCACCGCAGACGAGCGGTTCGAGATGATGCGCGAGCTCGTGCAGGAGTATTCCAACGTCCAGGTGCACCTCTGGGACAAGCTCATCGTCACGTTTGCCGAAAAGGTGGGCGCCCGGATCATGATCCGAGGCGTGCGAGCGCTCGCCGATTTCGGGTACGAGTTCGAGCTCTCGATGATCAATAAGGGTCTCGATCCGGCTGTGGAGACGATCTTCATGCCCACCGATCCCCAGTACTTCGTCCTGCGCTCGACCTCGATCAAGGAGCTCGCGCGGCTCGGTGGCGACATCTCGACCATGGTTCCACCCATCGTCGCGGAGGCGCTGCACGAACGACTCGGACCCGGATCGCAGAGCAGATAGAATGTTGACAACCCCCGTGGCATACGCTATCTTCTGGCAGACCCGTGGCTTCACAGGCCCGGCATCAACGACGAGGGACGATATGGCTCTACCGAAGAAGAGACACTCGAAGGCGCGTACCCGGCGGCGCCGGAAGATCAACGCGAGAATCAAGCTTCCCACGCTCATCACCTCTCCGGAGTCGGGTGAGCCGGTGAAGCGCCACCACGTGGACATGAAGAGCGGTTTTTACCGCGGCAAACAGGTCTTCGAACCGGAAGAACTCGAATAAAA
>CAYWJH010000210.1:0-3405 GCA_964458555.1 uncultured Spirochaetaceae bacterium
CAACGCGTTGACATCGAGCTCGGCCGATATCTGCTTCTCCCGCAGTAGCGACGAGAACTGCTTCGTGAGCGTCAGGCCTACTTCCTCGCGCGCCACTGACATCACCCGCGTCACCTCGTTCTCGTGCGTCAGCTCCCAGATGAGCAACTGCTTCGTCAGCTCGTCCTCGCGAAGAGCTTCGTGTAATCGCACCACGACGTCCCTGATGATGTCCCCCGGTCCGGCGTCGGGCGGCACGTCGGCCATGAGCCGTTCGGCAGCCCTCGCCTGCAGCGGGTCGAGCTCGTCGGCCGCCGCCCGCAGGAGACCGGACAGGTCCTGGAAATACCGGTAGATCAGGACCTTGCTCAGGCCGGAGCGTTCGGCAATCGCGTTCACGCCCAGCTTCTCGAATCCGTCCTCGCGGATGATCTCGATCGCCGCCTGAATCAGCCGCTGCTTGGTTGCCTCTCGGTCTCGACGTACCGGCTCGGAGTTCGTGCTCACGGTCGTCTCCCGTACGCGAGCCCGGAGAAGAAAAGCGTGCCGCCGTCGAAGCGGAAGGTTTCCCCGGTTCCCACCGCCTGGAACACCTCGCCCGCGAGCGCCGTACCGGGCACCTCGCGCACTACCATCCGCGCGATGTCGGCACCTTCGAGATCGGCGAACAGAAGACCGTCGGACCGGTAGATGTCGACGGAAGAGAGCCCCCGTCGCGCAAACGACGCGCTCTCCGCGGACAGTTCGTACCGGCCCGTGATCGTCCCGGCCAGTTCGGGCGCGACGCGGGCGGCGTCGGGCACCGGCCGGAAGTACATCTCGAGCGGAAGATTCCGATACCGGAGCGTGATCCGGGGGAGCACCGCGGACTCCACCGCTACGAAATCCAGGTGCGCCTCGTCCGCGCCGAACGCTTCAGCTACGGGAACGCCGAACCCGAGGATCCGCTTCACGATGCGGTATCGTTGCGCATCCGGGTCCCGTTCGCCGACCAAAGCGAGTGGTTCTCCTGACAGCACGATCCGATCCGACTCGAGATCTATCTCCAGGTGGAGGCTGAAATCGCCCACGCCGACGTAGTGCCCGGATTGCGCTCCGGCCCTCGCCGACGTCGCCTCGTGGCGGGGCGCGGGTTCGACGTCCAGGTCGAGCCACTCGCGCACGACTTCGTTCGCGATGTAGTGGCGTGCGAACGGCTGATCCGTGTTGGTGAGCACGACCACGCCGACCTTCGCCTCCGGAACGAGCACGATCAGCGTGGAATAGCCGTCGAGCGTACCGCCGTGGCGTGCGTCGGCGGGATCCGAGATGAGTTTGCCGATCTTGAAGCCGAGCGCGTAGTCGTCCTCGTCGAGCGGTTGCAGCGGAAAGGGCGGGTCGAACATCGACGCGACGCGTCCGGCGTCGAGCAGCGACCGCGTCCCCGTCTCGCCTTCGGCAAGCAGCATGCCCGCGAACGCCGCGAGATCCCTGACCGTCGAGACGACCGAGCCGGCGGCCACATCGCGGCGCGCCTGCGGAACCACCTCGCGCGTGCGTGGGACGACCAGACCCACGTTCCGGTGGCCCGGCGCGAACCCTTGTGCCGCGCGGTCGGCCGGCCCGACACCGACGCTCGTACGCATCATGCCCAGCGGTTCGAACACGCGTCTGCGCATGAACTCAGGGTACGTCGAGCCGCTCGCCGCTTCGATCACCTCGCCCAGAAGCGCGTAGCCGACGTTCGAGTAGCGATAGCCGGTTCCCGGAGCGTCGGCGAGCAGGAGCGAGGAGAGCTCCGTCACGAGTTCTACCTCGTCGCTCATCGGCCCTACGATCCCCCTCTGGAGGTCACGCACAAGCCCCGCGTGGTGCGAGAGCAGGTGGCGGATCGTGATGTCGTCGCGCGACACGGCACGGTCCCCGGCGCCCGCGGAGACGGGCCCGGAGAGCGGCGGGGAGAAGCCGGGCAGGTGCGCGGACACCGGATCGTCCAGCGCCACCTCGCCGTCCTGCTCGAGCACGAGCAGCGCGGTTGCGGTCAACGGCTTCGTGATCGACGCGACGGGAAATCTCGTGTCCACGGTAACCGGCGCACGTGTCTGTCGGTCGGTCACTCCGTAGCCCGCCCCCCAGACGAGCCCGCGGTCGGTCACCAGACCTACGGCGAGCCCGGTGATGCGGTTGCGCGACATCTCGGATCGGACGACCTCGTCGACGCGATCGATCAGACCGGCAGGGGTCCCGGTGCCCGGGCTGTCCGTGCGAACATGCTCGCGCGGCGCGTGGTGCGCACAGCCGGCGAGAACGACGAAGAGCGCGGCTAGCAGACCGGTGGCTCTGAGCGTGCGGGTCGTGGTCACGGGGCTCAATCCTCCTGGCGCTCAGTCTCGATCATCTTCTCCGGCCGGCGCCGCGGCGTGGCGCGGCCCTCGCCGGGGGCGTATCCCATCCGAAACACGTGCTGCGGAACGGCATCGGTGGCGGGCAGAAGGGCGGCAAGCCGGTCCTTCAGCCGGGGGACCTCGAGCGCCTGGCTGACGGGATGGGTCGCGATGCCCATCGCCGACGCAGCGAGGGCGAACCGCTCGTAGGCGCGTCCTGCGCGAACGTGGTCGTCGTGCGTGTCCGTGTACGTCCAGAGAATGCCGACCGAAGGCGACCCGGCGATCAGTCCGGCGTTCTTCCTGCCGGTACTCTCGCCCATATCGACGTGAGTGACAACCACCTGCGCGATGCGGGATACGGGCCACCGGGCCCCGAGGACGCCGCGGCCTATCCAGCGTCCCAGCTCGCGCCGCCAGGCGGGATCGGCGAACTGCTCCCGGTCCGCCTCGGCGCTGAGATCGGCGACGCGTCGTATGGACTCCTCGTCGTCCAGCAGCGCGAGCTCGACTCCGTGTCCGTCGGAGACGCTCCGAAGGGCATCGAGCTCGGCGGCGGCAGGGCGCCGTCCGTCGAACTGAGCGTGACTCGTCCGGCGGCGCGGAATCTCCGCGAAGAGGTCCAGACCTCCCGACTGCGGATCCCCGGCGGCACCCTGTCCGAGGGTGATCGTGGCGATGGTTTCATCCGTCTCCGGATCGGCGTCGAGCGATACCTCGGGCCTGAGACCGCGGTAACAGGCGGCGATCGCGAGGTTCTCCACCGCGCATCCAATGCTGATGAAGAGCTCGCGCTGATCACGATCGGCGACCTGGAGCCAGCGGTCGGTGTCGGGGCGCACGCGAAGGGTTTCGTCGCGCAGCTCGAACCGCCACGGTTGCGTGTTGTGACTCGACGGCGCCTTCGTGGCGAAGCGTACGAGCTCGTTCATCCATTCGGTTTCGGCGTGCACGGTCATCGGTTCCTCCTCTATTTTGTTACTTATCAGTAACAACATGTCTATATGTTACCGATGGGTAACAATGACGTCAAGGGGCCTTTCAGATCGATCTGCGGTACGCG
>CAYWJH010000211.1:0-3354 GCA_964458555.1 uncultured Spirochaetaceae bacterium
GCGCGCCGCGGCGCGCGTACGGGTTGCCTGCGGCAGCCGGCGCCGGGCGACGAGCGCACCGGTGAGCGTCTCTTCGAGCAACCACCGCTGCCAGACCGAGTCGAGCCGGTCGGCGATGCGCAGGAGCTCGGCGCCGTCGCCCGCGAGGAGCGCGGCCTCCGTCGCGTAGGACGGCGAGGCCTCCGGAATCGCGGCGACTTCGAGCTCGCGCGCCCGGCGCAGGTACTCGGAGGCCACGCGCGGGTGCCCTTCGTTCGCACGGTAGAGGTACCAGTTGCCGTCGATGAGGTTACCGCCCGCGAGCACGTCCTCGCCGACGGCGCTCGCGTGATCGCGGAAACGGGCGCGGTGGTACCAGCCGAGCACGGTGTGCCGCGCGACGTCCCACGCCTTCCGTACCCACCCGAGCGGTCCGCCGGTCACGCGCATCTTCGTGGTCTCCGCGAGCCCGTCGTGAATGTCGGCGAGGATGTCGTGGAGCTCCATCCGGTGGCGCCGGACGTCGGTTCCGTAGTAGTAGAGCCACGAGGTATCGCGCTCCTCGAACACGCTCGTCGCGAAGGCGAGCGCCTCGTCGAGTCGACCGAACCGCTGGTAGAGCAGCGCGAGGTTGAGCCGGCCGAGCGGCGTGTCCTCGTCGATCTCGTAGGCGCGCAGGTAATCCGCGTGCGCGGCGCGGAAGTCCATCCGCAGCTCGAAGAGCTCGCCCCGGGCGAGGTAGCCGGTCGGACGCGGCAGGATCGCGAGCGAGCGCTCGGTCGACTCGAGCGCCGCGTCGTAGCGGTGGAAGAGCTTCTCGATGAGCGAGAGGTTGTAGAAGGCGACGGCGACGAAGCTCTCGCTCTCGTTCGCGCGGGCGAGCTCGATCGACCGGCGGTACCATCGGCTCGACTCGGGAAAGCGGTAGAGCTCGGCGTGAAGCGTGCCGAGCGTCATCGCGATGTCGGCGTCCGGCCCGAAGCGCTCCCACGCGTCGAGCAGGAGCGCCACGCCTTCCTCGAGCCGGTGCAGCTTGAAGAGCAACCACCCGAGGTTCTGCACCGGCTCGATACGCTCTGGGTACAGGTCCGCGAGCCGCGACCAGGTGGCGGCGCTGTCGGCTTCGCGGTTGAGCAGACCGAGCGTGTAGGCGATCGCCGAAAGCACCTCGTACGCGGTGGGGTCGATATCTTCGGCCTGCTCGTACTCGGCGAGCGCGAGCTCGTAGAGCTCCTCGTCGTAGTAGAGGTCGCCGAGCCGCATGAAGAACTCGGCCGACTCGTCGTAGTGCCGTTGCGCTTCCTGGAGGATCTCGACGGCCCGGTCGTAGCGCTCGGCGAGGATCGCCTCGTCGGCCTGCTCGCGGTACCACTCGGCTGATTCCTGCGCGCCGGCCGCGACGGCGACGAGCACGAACGCCGCCGCGAGCGCGCGGGCGAGGGTGCGCGTGCGCATCACACCGACTCTCCCCGCGCGCGCACGGCACGACGAACCGCGCGCGTCGGCCGCGGGTCGAGCGCGGCGAGCGCGCGTCGCCACAGGGGGACGCTGCCCCGGAGGCTCCTTCGCGCGCGACGGACCGCGTCGATCGCTTCGCGCTCCTCGTCGCGCGTGAAGCCCGGAGCGAAGAGCGCCCGCTCGTAGAGGGCGGTCGCGCGCGCGAGGCCGGAGAGATCGGTACGCCGCCCGAACTCGAGAAGCGACTCGCCCTCCCGGCGCCGGATGCCGCACCTGCCGAGCGAGGCGAGCAGCGATTGAAGGCGCACGATCGCGCGGCGGCGCGGGTCGGGGGCAATCAGGAGCGGGGCGAGCGGAACGAGCCTCACGACGGCGACGACGAGGAGATAGAGCAGCGGCAGCAGCAGGTACCAGCGCGCGAGCGCGCGCTCGACGATGCGCGGGAGGCGGAAGGAATCGTCGAGCTCGTCGTCGGGCACCATCGGCTGCGCCGGAACGAGCTGCTGAGCGAGGATCTCCTCGAGCAGATTGGCGAGCTCTTCGGGATCCGCCCCGGCTCCCAGCTCGTACTCCTCGCCGGGCGCGAGCGTCTGCGAGGTCGGGTCGAAGGTCACCCAGCCGTACTCGCCCAGGTAGACCTCGACCCAGGCGTGCGCCATGTTCGCGAGCACCGGGTAGAAGTTGAGGACTTCCTGACCCGGATCGACGAAGAACCCGACGGCCACCCGCGCCGGGATACCGAGCGAGCGCAGCATCAGCGTCATGCTGAAGGCGAAGTACGAGCAGTACCCCTTCTGCGCCTCGAAGAGGAAGTGACCGAGCTGGTCTCCGTCGGCGGCGATCCCCGGGCGCAGCGAGTAGAAGAAATTCTCGTGGAAGGAGAGCTCGATCGCGCGCGCGCGCGCGAATGGCCCGTCGAGGTCGTCGGCGACCTCGAGCGCGAGCTCACGGATCGCCTCGTTGTCGCCGTAGTCGGTGAGCCGTCGCATCGCCTCGGGGTCGAGCGCGACGTCGTCGACTCTCGCGAGCCTGAACGCGGGAGCGCGGCTGACCATGCTTTCGGCGGCGAACGCGGCGGTAAACGAGGACTCGTCCCAGCTCTCGAAGGGAACGTAGCCGATCGGCTCGTTCAGCGCGAGCCGGGTCTGCGGGTCGAGGTTGACGAGGAAATACTCCTGCTCGACGAGCTCGCGCTCGCGCGCGTCGGCGCCGGCTTCGACCGGGTCCTCAGGCGCGACGGAGAAGCCGCGGCGAGGGTCGTAGTCGGCGAGCACAAAGCGCCGGATGAGGTCGCGCCGCGGCCGGCCCGATCGCCGGTAGAGCAGCACGAGGTCGTCGCTCATCGAGATCTCGCTCTCCAGCCGCACGAAGGGCGCGAAGTCGAACCGGAACAGCGTGGGCCGCAGGATGCCGCCGCCGGCCGCGGTGCCGCCGGTCGTGTACCAGGTGATGGACAGGAGGATCGCGACCGCGAAGACCGGGGCGACGAGCGCGGCGACGCGCGCGGCGACCCGGCGCGAGAGCCTGTCGGGGCCGACGAGCAGGAGCGCGTCGAGCAGCACGAGCGAGCCCACCACCACGACGTACGCCCACGGACGGTCGAAGTACGTGAGGTCGTAGCGCGCCTGCGACCAGAGCAGCGCGAGCAGGATCGCCCCGTGCACAAGCGGCTCCCATCGGGCGAGCGAGGGGCGACGAACGAAGACGAGCGCTCCGAGGTACCCCATCGCGACGACCGGCATCGCCGCGAGCGAGGCCGCGTCGAGCCGCTGGAGGAACGCCGCGGCCGCCGGCGAGACGCTCTGCGCCGCGACGAGGGCAACCGCGCCCACGAGCGCCCACCGCAGCACGAAGGCGGCCGCCGCGCCCCGATGCGCTGCGGGGAACAGTGACAGACCGCTACAGCGGCCAGCCTGT
>CAYWJH010000212.1:0-3344 GCA_964458555.1 uncultured Spirochaetaceae bacterium
GATCGTTTCACGTGACTGGAGTTCAGACGTGTGCTCTTCCGATCTGCGCTCGCGACCGTCGTAGTACACGCGCAACGCCGGGTCGCCGTCGCGGTGGAGGGTTTCCAGCCGCGTATAGCCTTCGACGCGATAGCCGGTGACCTTCACGAGCTCGCCGTCTTCGAAGAAGCGCTCCTCGACGAGCTCGTCGCCGTCGTAGGCGTAGCGCCAGACCTTGGTGATACCGCCGCTCTGCTCGCGCTCCTCCACGAGCAGGCCGCCCTCGAAGACGCGGGTACGGTCGCTCGCAATCTCACCGTCGGCGGCCACCGACGATCCGAGGAGCCGGCCGGACTCATCGTACCGGCTCACCGTCTCGGTCCCGTCGGCGACGACGACCACCCGGCGAAGCGGATCGTCGGCGTCCTCGCCCCAGTACTCGCGCTCCTCGCGCTCGACGAGCTCGTCGTCCTCCCAGCGCGTACGCGCGACGATCCGCCCGGCGGCGTCGTACCGCGTGCGCTCGGCGGTGGCTCCGGCGAGGAGCCACTCCTCGTCGAGCCTGCCGTTTCGGTAGCGATACTCGACGGTCGCCCCCCGCTCGGCGATGCGGCGCACGACGCGCAGCGTCCCGTCCGCCCAGTACCGGAAGTACTCGGTGGCCGCGAGCTCCTCGTCCAGGTACCGGCGCCGCACGAGCAACCGTCCGTCGACGTACTCGAGCTCGGCTCGTCCGACGGCCTCGGAGTCCCGGTAGAGCGTGCGGGTCTCCAGCGACGGCGAACGCTCGACGTGCACGACGTACTCGTGCTCGTCGGCGGCCTCCTCGTCGATCGGGTCGCGAACGATACCGAACTCGTTCGAGACGTACCACTGCGCGGCGACCGCGGGCGCGCCGGCGGCGGCGAGCGAGACGGCGAACAGCGCGCTGACGACGAGGCGGCGTGCGATCATGAGAGGTCGAGCAGCTCCCTGACGTAGTCGCGGCTGCGGAACGGGCGCAGATCGGAGTACTTCTCCCCGGTGCCCACGAAGGCGGCCGGAATTCCGAGCCGCCGGGAGATGGGCACGAGGATGCCGCCCTTCGCGGTCGAGTCGTACTTCGCCAGCACGATCCCGTCTATGGGAACGGCCTCGCTGAACGCCTCCGCCTGCGCGAATCCGTTCTGTCCGGTGGTCGCGTCGATCACGAGCAGACGCCGGTAGGCCGCCTCAGGCGCGCGCGAGGTCACGATTCGGTCGATCTTGGACAGTTCCTCGACGAGGTTCCTCTTCGTGTGCATCCGCCCCGCGGTGTCTGCGAGGACGAGCCGCTCGTCGCGGTGTCGGGCGCTTTCGATCGCGTCGTAGATGACCGCGCCGGAGTCGGCCCCGGGGCCCTGCTTCACGATCCGGTCGCCCAGTCGCTCCGCGTGGATCGACAGCTGCTCGACCGCCGCCGCGCGGAAGGTATCGCCGGCGGCGAGGCAGATCCGATCGGCCTGCCCGGTCGCGCGAAAGTAGGTGGCGAGCTTCGCGATCGTCGTCGTCTTGCCCACGCCGTTCACGCCCAGGACGAGCACGACGTTGAGCGTGTTCGGGTCGAGCGTGAACTCCGTCTCGCGCACATTCGACTCGAGCTCTGAGGCGAGCAGCTCGAGCAGATCGTCGCGCGACGCCGCCTTCCCGCGACGGCTCGCCTCGCGCAGACGTTCGACGATCTCCATCGTCGTCTTCGCGCCCAGATCCGCCTCGATCAGCGTGTCTTCGAGATCCTCAAACGACTCCTCGGACCCGAAACCGCCGCCGAACAGCGCGCGCAATCGGGCTCCCAGGCCCTTCTTCTTCATGGCATTCCCCGTTCGATTTCCTAAGCTACTGATTGTGCGGACCTTCTCCTACCTCGACGTAGTCGAAAATGGAGATGAGCAGGTTCACGAACAGCCCGCCGTTCACGAGAAACCCGCCGATGGACGACCAGTAGAGAATGTTGCCGCGTCGCGCAAGACGCACGAGCTCTTCGTCGCTGAGCATCTCGCTGCCCAGCGGAGGAAAGGCGGCGCGAACGCTCTGGTACCCTCCCCGCAGCAGCAGCGTCACGGGCACGGAGACCACGAACCACGTCAGCGCCTGGTAGAAGGCGTCGCGCTTACTGACCAGCTCCTCCGACCAGTCGACCGAATCCGGCAGGAGCGCCCGGTTCACGACGGGAGGACTCGCGGTGTCGACGACGAAGCGCGACTCGAGGTGGCCCTCGCGCCGTAGCCGCACCACGGTCGGGTCACGTGGAAACCGATGATCGAGCGGCGTGCGCCCCACCCAGACCGAATCGGCGTAGACGTCCGCGCCGGGCGGCGAGCTGCGGATCCGCACCACCCGCTCGATTCCGGCTGCCAGCTCCACCGACTCCACGACCCGCTCGTCCGCCGCGAGGCGGACCAGGCGCTCGACGGGGACGTACCCGTCGGCGGTCACGCGAACCTCGTGCGCACCGGGTCGCAGAAACGGCGCGGACACGCTCCCGAACCCGAACAACCGTCCGTCGACGAACACCGCCGCCTCGTCGACCGACGCGACGACCTCCAGCGAAGCGTACGACCGCCCCAGAAGCGCAGCGGCGATCTCGCGCGCCACCGCGGGCGCGTCGAGCCCCACTTCCTCCGGTCGGGCGATCGTGCCGCCGACCGGCGCGTTCGTCTCGAGAAAGCGATGGAAGGCGACCACGTCGATCGCGAGGTACCCCTCGATCTCCTCGACCTCGCCCCAGAGCACGAGATCGAGGTCTTCTTCCTCGGCGAGTCCCGCGACCGACTCCGCGTCGACCGCAGGAAGCAGTCGACCCTCGGCGTGACCGTCCCAGAAGACCAGCGGTCGCGTCGCCGCCGCGGGGAGCGCGGCGGCGGCGGTGCCGCGGATCGCCTCGAGAAGCGTTCGTGCGGCCATCACACGCTCGTCCGCCGTCTCGCGTTGCTGCCCCCGCTGCTCCTCGTCCGCCGTGGTCGAGAAGAGGAGACGGTCGCGAGCCTCTACCGCGCTGCGCAGCTGCGATGCGGCGGAGGCCGCCGCCGTCGCGAGTCTCCGGGAGGCGTAGGCGACGAGCTCCTGCCCCGAGAGGTCGTGCTCGTCGATCAGGTCGAGATGCTCGAGCAGCAGCCGTGGAAACGTGAAGCCGGCGATCCGCGATTCGATGCCGGACTCGCTCGTCGCAAAGGCGGCGATACCCACGCGGAACTCGGAACGGGGCTCGGCGAGGGCCTCCACCACTTCGGGCGCGAGCGCTTCGGACGCGTTCGCGGACGGATCCGCGGCGCCCGACTCCTGCGCGCCGGCGCTCGCGGCGAGCGCTGCGACCGCGGCGAGCACGGCCGCGAGTCGCCTACCCGCGC
>CAYWJH010000213.1:0-3265 GCA_964458555.1 uncultured Spirochaetaceae bacterium
GCCGATGTACGACTATCTCCAACCGTGAAGACGACGTAGTAGTATCCGAGCAGACGGCGCTTGAGCGCGAGCTGCAGCGCGTTTCCGCCGAGCAGGTTGTCAAACCACGCGGGCCGAACCGGCCACCATCGCACGAGCGACACGAAACCGCGGGCGAGTAGGTCCCTCGGCCGATCGAGCTCGAGATACGGCGTGAGGTCGCGCACCTCATCGAGAACGAGACCCGCCTGCGCGCCGGCGGCGACGAGCTGCTCGAGACTGCCCAGCCCGTACGCGTGCCACCCCTTCTCGAACTCGCGAAGCCACCTGCGCTCACGCCGGTCCGGACCGCGGCGGGCGGCAACGCGCGAGATCATGTCGTCGACGACGATCACTCTTCCTCCGGGCCGCAGCCGCGCGGCGATCGCCCGGAGCGTGGAGCGCGCGTCTTCGATGTGGATGAACGATTCGACCGCGAAGGCGGCGTCGACCGGCTCGTCGTCGTACGCGCGCCAGAACTCGTCGGTGGTGAAGTCCGCCTCCACCACGTCGATGTCCGACAGCCCGCGCTCGCTGACGTACGCCCGGGCGAGATCGGCCTGGACCGCGCTGATCGTCGCCCCGACCAGCGACGCTTCCATGCGGGCCCGCAGGTAGATCAGACTGCCGCCGACGCCGCATCCGAGGTCCGCGACGCGCGGTGACCGGTCGCCCGGCGGGTGTGCGCGCTCGAGCTCGGCGAGGATGAGCTCGTTGACGTACGCGATCGCCCGCTCGCGGCTCTCGACGCCGGGGCCCCACACGGCCCGGTGAATCGCGAGCTGGCGTCCGCCATGACCCGCGAGCAGGAACCGTCGGGTATTGCGGTTGTAGTACGATCCCACGTCCGAGCTTGCTCGCCTGATACCGAACTCCTTATCCTTTTCGGTGAGTCGCAAACCGCGCGGATTTCCGCTCCGGCTCGCCGGGCAATTGTACCAACGTTCGCTACCAGCATCTACGTCGTCACGGGCTGTCGAGGGATGCACCGGCTGCCGCGCGCAGAGGTTCCGCCGGCGAGGCTACGACGCGAGCTCGGTGACCAGCGCGTCGAAGATGGTCAACATGTCGCCGGTCGTCTTGCGAAGCCGACTCGCGAGGATCTTCGCGATCCGCGGGAACCGGTCGCCGAGCGAAAGTCGTCGCCTGATCACGACCTTCCCGGTCGGCACGCTCGTCTGCCGGCAGATCGTCCGGGGGCAGTAGAACGGGCTGGTTGACCTCGAGCCCCTTCACCTTCTGCATGTTAGCGATCAGCTGCGAGACGTCGCTCGTCTTCTGCGCGTCGCGCAGCGCCTCGATCTTCATCGCGTTCGGCGAGCCGGTATTGGTCAGAAGCCCAAGCAGAAGCCGGTGCCCGTCGTTGGAAGGTTGACTCTGTCGGTATTCGCCGCACGTCTTGTTCACGAACGTGTGCGGAATCTCGAGCGTGTCGGCGATGATGACGACCTTTCGGGCCTTGCGCACGCTTGCCCGCTCGAGCGAGAGCTCTGAATGGTAGTCGCCGCGCACGAATTCCAGTCCGCGCAGATCCTCCTCTTCCTGGAGCTCCTGCACCATCTCGGGTTCGACGTTCGAGGCGAGCACGAGGCCGTCCATCGCGTCGCGGAACTGGTCGTTCGACCCCGCTTCGAGCAAGAATACCAGCGCGACCTTCCGCGATCAACGACATCTACGTCTCCGCCGGCTGGACCGATGCCTCGGCGACGCGCACGAACTCCGCGACCGGGCTCTGCAGCGCATCGAGGTAGTGACGGCAGCGCGCCTCGTCTTCCAGCTTCGCCGCAGCCTCGAGGAACGCGGCGGCATCGCCCAGCGGCATCGCCTCGAGGTTACGCGCGCCTCCCTTGAGCCCGTGCGCCTCTCGCTGCAGCGTCGCGTAGTCGCCCTCCTCGAGGTAACCGCGGAGCTCCCCCTCGATCGACGCGCACTTCTCGACGAAGCGCGAGACCACCGACCGCACCACCTCGGCGTTCCCTGCGAACCGCGCGACCGCGGCCTCGAAGTCGAACGCCGCCCGTGCGCCATCGCTCAGCCCACCCCCGATCAGATCGCTTGGAACCTCGTATCCGGGGTCACCGACCGTATCGGGGTGTTCGGTCGATACCGGGCGGCCCGGCGCTTCGCCGTCGCTTCGTGCAGCTGTCCCCGGACCGAGCCGCGACCCCACCCACTTGTCGAGCAGCGGGACGAGATCGTCGCGCTTGAACGGTTTGGTCAGAAAATCGTTCATCCCCGCGGCGATGCACTTGTCGCGCTCGCCCTTCACCGCGTTCGCGGTCACCGCCACGATGGGGCCGCGGTACCCGGCCTGCCGCACAGCTTCGGTGGCCTCGTACCCGTTCATCTCCGGCATCTGCACGTCCATGAACACCATATCAGGCTCTTCCCGCTCGACCGCCTCGACTGCCTCCCTCCCGTCGGCGGCGAGGAAGACCTTGTGCCCGAGCCGCTCGAGGATCGCCTTGAAGAGCGTCTGGTTCACCATGTGATCCTCCGCGACGACGAGCCGCGCGGAGACCGGGGCCACCTCCTCGACGAGATCGCCGTCGTCGAGCTCCTCCTCGTCGTCGACCGGAGCGAGCTCGAGATCCGCGGCGAGCGCGTTGGTGATCTCCTCCTGGAGCTCGGACCGGCTGACGGGTTTGCGCGCGTAGCCATTGAACCACATCAGCCGCTTCATCTTCGCCTCCCCGGCCATGAGGCCGGTGGGGCTGAGCAGGATGAGCGACGTGCCGTTGATCGCCTTGTCCGCGTTGATCTCGCTCGCGAGCTGCCACCCGTCCATCCCGGGCAGCTCGAGATCGATCAGCGCGAGGTCGAACGGAGCGCCGCCGGCGGCTTCCCGATGGAGAGCGTCCATCGCCTCCTGCGGGCCACCGGCGACCGCGGCCGCTCCGCCCCACCGCTTCACGTAGTCCCGGATCGTCTCCGCGGACGAGGCGTTGTCGTCGACGAGCAGCACCTTCCGCCCGTCGCAGACGGCCTCTTCGGCCTCGGCCGTTTCGACCACATCGAAGGGGATTTCGAACCAGAACGTCGAGCCTTCCCCGTAGACGCTCTCCACGCCTATCTCGCCGCCCATCATCGTCACGAGACTCTTTGAGATGGAGAGCCCGAGTCCCGTCCCACCGAACTTCCGCGTCGTCGAGGAGTCCACCTGCGTGAACGCGCGGAAGAGCCGTTTGAGGTTCTCTTTCGGGATGCCGATGCCGGTGTCGATGACCTCGAAGCGCACGCGCGTGCG
>CAYWJH010000214.1:0-3235 GCA_964458555.1 uncultured Spirochaetaceae bacterium
GCGACGTGCCGGTCTTCCCCGACCGCGTCCTCGAGCCGGGCGAAACCTGGAGCGCCGACGGGCACGAGGTGCACGACTTCCGTCGAAGCTTCGGCATCCCGGACCCGTACCGCTTCCCCATTCCCGTCACCTACGAGTACGAGGGCGTCGTCGAGCGCGATGGGCGGGAGTACGCGGTGATCGGCGTCTCCTACAACGTCTTCTTCCGGCCCGACCGCGCGTACGCGGAAGCCGTCTACCCGGTTCGGATCTCCGGATTCAGCGACCAGACGATCTACTGGGACCTCCTCGCCGGCAGGCCGCACGAGTACGAGGAGGAGTACGCGTTCGTGTTCGTGCTCTCCTCAGGCGACGAGGTGGTCTACGAGGGGACCGCGAACGCGCGCGTCATCGAGGCCTCGCGCATGGACCGAGCGCGCGTCGCCGAAGAAGTCCGACGCGATCTCGACGAGCTCGGCTTCGATGACCAGGAGGTCGTCGAGGACGAGCGCGGCGTGACCATCCGGCTCGACAACATTCTCTTCCCTCCGGATTCCGATTTCCTGCGCGAGAGCGAGAAGGAGAAGCTGCGCGGCATCGCCGAGATCCTGCGGCGGTACCCCGAGCGGGACATCCTCGTCGGCGGACATACCGCGCTCGCGGGGACCGAGCTCGGCCGACAGCAGCTCTCCGAGGCGCGCGCGGCGGCGGTGGCGAACTATCTCCTCGAGCTCGACGTCCGCGAGCGCGATCAGATGATCCTGCGAGGCTTCGGCGCGACCGAGCCGGTCGCGGACAACACGACCGAGGCGGGCCGCAGGCGAAACCGCCGCGTCGAGCTCACGATCCTCGAGAACTGACCGTCTCTCGAGGCCGCGGCGGCTCGAATTCGCGCCGATTTTCCCACGGTGGGTGACACGCCAGTGCTTTGTTGTTAAACTTAATCAACTCAGTTGAATTACGTAGGTAGGAGGGAGCATGCCTGTCGCCAACGACATGACCGCGCTCATCGGCCGCACCCCCATGGTACGGCTCAACCGCCTCGGTCGCGGTGCGCCCGGCCGGGTCGTCGTGAAGCTCGAGAGTTTCAACCCCGCTTCGAGCGTGAAGGACCGAATCGGGCTCGCGATGATCGAGGCGGCCGAACGCGACGGAACGCTTGGCGAGGGCTCGGTCATCGTCGAGGCGACGAGCGGCAATACCGGGATCGCGCTCGCGTATGTGGGCGCGGTCAAGGGATACCGCGTCATCCTGACGATGCCGGATACGATGAGCGTCGAGCGCCGTCGGCTGCTCGCCGCCTTCGGGGCGCAGCTCGAGCTCACGCCGGGCGCCGAGGGGATGAGCTCCGCCGTCGCGCGCGCGCGGGAGATCGTTGAGCAGACCCCCGGGGCGATCCTCGCGAGCCAGTTCGAGAACCCGGCCAACCCCGCGGTGCACCGCGAGACGACCGCGGAGGAGATCTGGGCCGATACCGACGGCGATGTGGACGTCTTCGTCGCCGGGGTGGGCACCGGAGGCACGATCACCGGCGTCGGGTCGCGGCTGAAGGAGCTCAAGCCCTCGGTCGCCGCTGTAGCGGTCGAGCCCGACTCGTCGCCGGTACTCTCCGGTGGGAGCCCGGGGCCGCACAAGATCCAGGGAATCGGCGCCGGTTTCGTGCCCGCGGTGCTCGACCGCTCGGTCGTCGACGAGGTGATCCGCGTGAGCGCCGAGGACGCGACGAAGACCGCCCGGGAGCTCGCACGAGGCGAGGGGATCCTCGGCGGGGTGTCCGCCGGGGCGAACGTCTGGGCCGCGCTCGAGGTCGCCCATCGACCCGAAAGCGAGGGAATGACTATTGTTACCGTGATCTGCGATACCGGGGAGCGGTATCTCAGCACCTGGCTGTACGAGGAATAGCCCCCTGGGGGCAGGAGGAAACATGAGCCATCGCTTTGAGACACTCGCGCTCCACGCCGGGCGCGTCGCCGACGAGCAGTCGCCGAGTCACGCGACACCGGTACACCGAACGAGCGCGTACAACTTCCGCGACACCGGGCACGCCGCCGACCTCTTCGCGCTGAAGGAGCTCGGCTACATCTACACCCGGATCATGAACCCGACGCAGGACTCGCTCGAGAAACGGATCGCCGCGCTCGACGGCGGTGCCGCCGCGCTCGCGCTCGCGAGCGGCACGTCGGCGATCTACTATTCGATCATCAACATCGCGGAGGCCGGCGACGAGATCGTCTCGAGCTCGCACCTCTACGGCGGGACGTACACGATGTTCAACGACATCCTCCCGCACTACGGGGTCACGACGCGCTTCGTCGAGCCGACCGATCTGCACGCGATGCGCGCGGCGATCAACGAGAAGACGCGCGCGGTTTTCGTCGAGACGATCGGCAACCCGGCGCTCACCGTCCCCGATCTGGATGCGGTGGCCGAGCTCGCGCACGCGCATCACCTCCCGCTCGTCGTCGACAGCACCTTCACGACCCCCTACCTGCTGCGCCCGATCGAGCACGGCGCCGACGTCGTCTGCCACTCGCTGACGAAGTGGATCGGCGGGCACGGCACGGGGATCGGCGGGATCGTCGTCGACGCGGGGCGGTTCGACTGGACCGCCGGCCCCTTCCGCACGATGAACGAGCCCGAGCCGAGCTACCACGGCATCCGCTTCGCGCACGACCTCGGCGATCTCAACGCGGTGGGGTACATCCTGCGCATGAGGACCGTGCCGCTGAGAAACCTCGGATCGGCGATATCGCCGGACAACGCGTGGATGTTCCTCCAGGGCGTCGAGACGCTCGCGCTTCGGATGGAGCGCCACTCGCAGAACGCGCTCGCGGTCGCAAGGCACCTCGAGTCGCACCCCCGGGTCGAGTGGGTCCGCTACCCCGGGCTGCCGAGCCACCCGACGCACGAGAACGCGAAGAAGTACCTGAAGCAAGGCTTCGGCGGGATGGTCGTCTTCGGGATCAAGGGAGGACGCGCGGCCGGCGAGCGCTTCATCAACGCGGTAGAAGTGTTCAGCCACGTCGCCAACGTCGGTGACGCGAAGAGCCTCGCCATCCACCCTGCGAGCACGACGCACTCCCAGCTCGACGAGGCGGCGCAGGAGTCCGCCGGGCTCCAGCCGGAGCTGATCCGGTTGTCGATCGGCATCGAGCACGTAGACGATATCGTCGCCGACCTCGACCAGGCACTCGAGAAGGCGAGTAA
The DNA here is from genome assembly GCA_964458555.1 of uncultured Spirochaetaceae bacterium. Lineage (GTDB taxonomy): Bacteria > Spirochaetota > Spirochaetia > DSM-27196 > SLST01 > SLST01. Next base: position 3,187 of record CAYWJH010000214.1, read on the forward strand.
ACTGTCACCGACCTTGCAGATATGAAGCAGGACAGGGGTATTGGCAGTA
>CAYWJH010000215.1:0-3181 GCA_964458555.1 uncultured Spirochaetaceae bacterium
TCGGCGCCGCCCTCGGGTCCCAGGTCGACCACCCAGTCGCTCGCCGCGATGAGGTCGAGGTTGTGCTCGATCACGACGACGGTGGCGCCGGTGGCGACGAGGCGTCGAATGACGGTGATGAGCTGGTCGACGTCGGCCATGTGCAGCCCGACGGTCGGCTCGTCGAGAACGTAGAGCGCCGCCGGCGCCTTCGTCGCGAGGCCGGAGCGCCGCTGCGAGAGCCGCTCGGTCGTGGTCGCAGAGCGGGCGAGCTCGGAGACGAGCTTGATCCGCTGCGCCTCGCCGCCGGAGAGCGTGGGGCTCTGCTGGCCGAGCGTGAGGTAGCCGAGCCCGACGTCGGTCAGCAGCTCGAAGGCGTGGCGGATCTTTGGCTGCGAGGCGAAGAAGTCGACCGCCTCCTCCACGTCCATCGCGAGGACGTCGGCGATGCTCTTTTCCTTGAACCGCACCGCGAGCGTCTCCTCCGTGAAACGCGCGCCCCCGCACGCGTCGCAGGGAACGGTGACGTCGGGCAGGAAGCTCATCTCGATCTTCTGCACCCCCTGGCCCTTGCACGCTTCGCACCGCCCGCCGGCCGTGTTGAAGCTGAACCGACTCGCGGTGTAGCCGCGCATCCGCGACTCCGGCAGCGAGGCGAAGAGCTTGCGGATCTCGTCCCACACGCCTATGTAGGTCGTCGGCGTCGAACGGGGCGTCTTGCCGATGGGCGTCTGGTCGACTTCGAGCACGCGCTCGATCCGGTCGGCTCCGTCGATCGAGGTGCAGCCGATGGGCTTGCCGGCTCCCCGGCCCCGCTTCGATTTTCGCCTGGCGGCGACGATCGACGCCACCGAGTCGTGGAGCACGTCGCGGACGAGCGTGCTCTTGCCGCTGCCGCTCACGCCGGTGACCGCGATCATCCTCCCGAGCGGAAGCTCGACGTCGATCTCGCGCAGGTTGTGCATGCGAGCGCCCGAGACGCGAAGGACGCCGGGCGGAGGCTCGGGTGCAGCGTCGGTGTCGCCGGAGAGGCGGCCGTGCCCGTCGCGGCCCAGCAGCCTCCCGGTCACCGAAGCCGGATCGTCGAGGATCTCTTCCAGAGTGCCCTGCGCCATCACGCTGCCGCCGCGGACGCCGCCGCCGGGTCCCAGGTCGACGATGTGGTCGGCGGCGCGGATCGTCTCCTCGTCGTGCTCGACGACGAGCACGGTGTTGCCCTTGTCGGTGAGCCGACGCAGGACGCCGAGCAGCATGCGGTTGTCGCGCGGGTGCAGGCCGATCGTCGGTTCGTCGAGGATGTAGCACACGCCGCGGAGGTTCGAGCCGAGCTGCGCGGCGAGCCGGATCCGCTGCGCCTCGCCGCCCGAGAGCGTGGGCGCCGAGCGGTCGAGCGTGAGGTAGCCGAGGCCCACCTCTTCGAGGAAGGCGAGGCGATGCGTCATCTCGCTCAGGATGTCGCGCGCCACCGCGCGCTCTCGGTCGGCAAGCGTGATCGCGGCGAACGTTTGGCGCACATCGGAGATGCTCATCGAGGTGATCTCGTCGATCGTGCGGTCGCGGAAGCGCACGGCGAGCGCCTCCGGTTTCAGGCGCCGCCCGTCGCAGTCGGGGCAGGCGTCGTCGCGCTCGGTGGTGCCGTCCCACGCGGCGGTCTCGACGAGCGTGCGCCGCTCGGCGCGCGAGAGCCGCCTGCCGGTGCCCATGCACGTGGGGCACCAGCCGTGCTTGGAGTTGAACGAGAACAGCCGCGGGTCGAGCTCGTCGAAGCTGCGGCCGCACACCGGGCACGCGTAGCGCGTGCTGTAGACGGTCGGCTCGCCGCCCGCCGCCACCGCGTACACGACGTGGTTGCCGTGGTGCAGCGCGTCGGCGAGCGCCTCTTCGAACGCGTCGCGTTCGGCGAGCCCTCCGCGCGGTCCGATCTCGAACGGCCCGTAGGGCATCTCGATGTCGTGCTCGCGGTAGCGGTCGAGCCGCGGCCACGGATCGGTGGGGATGAGCTCGCCGTCCACGCGCAGGTGCTCGACGCCGCGACGGTTCGCCCACCGGGCGAGGTCGGTGTAGTAGCCCTTGCGCGCGATCACCAGCGGGGCGAGGAGGTAGACCGATCGGCCGGCGAACTCGCGGCGGATCGTCTGCTCGATCGACGCCTGCGACTGCGACTGGATGGGCACGTCGCACTCGGGGCAGTACTGCGTGCCGAGTTTCGCGTAGAGCAGGCGCAGGAACTGGTAGATCTCGGTCGTCGTCGCGACGGTGCTCTTCTGACCGCCCCGGCTCGTGCGCTGCTCGATCGCGACGGTGGGCGGGATACCGACCGCGCCGTCCATGTCCGCGCGCGAGGCGGGCTGGACGAACTGCCGCGCGTACGCGTTGAGCGACTCGAGGTAGCGGCGCTGCCCTTCGGCGAAGACGATGTCGAAGGCGATCGTGCTCTTGCCGCTGCCGCTCACGCCGGTGAGTACGGTGAACGCGTCGTGGGGAATCGCGAGGTCGACGTCGCGCAGGTTGTGCTCGCGCGCGCCGGTGATGCGGATCTCGCGGACGCGGCTCTGCGCGCCGGGAGCCGGTGCGACCGCGTACGGAGGCGCCGACTCTGCGGCGACGCCCGCAGTACCCTCCGGCCCGCCGTCGGCGTCCGGCCTCCGGGCGACATCGGTCTCGCGGAACCTGCGGAGCTCCCTGCCGGTGTGCGTGTCGCTCTCGACCAGCTCGCCCGGTGAACCGGCAAAGACGAGTCGGCCGCCGGCTCCGCCGCCCTCGGGTCCCAGGTCGATGACGTGGTCGGCGGCGGCGACGACGTCGAGGTTGTGCTCGATCACGAGGAGCGAGTGTCCCGCCGTGATGAGCTTCCGGAACGCGACGAGCAGCGTCGAGATATCGGCAAAGTGGAGGCCGGTCGTCGGCTCGTCGAAGAGGAAGAGCACGTGCCGCGCGTTTGCCGCCTTTGGCGCGAGGTGTTTCGCGAGCTTGAGCCGCTGCGCCTCGCCGCCGGAGAGCGTGGGTACCGGCTGGCCGAGCGCGACGTATCCGAGCCCCACGTCGCGCAGCGGCCCGAGCGCGCGCAAGACCTTTCGGTCGTCGGCGAAGAGCTCGACCGCCTCGTCGACGGTGAGCTCGAGGACGTCGGCGATGGAGAGGCTGCGGCCGTCGGCGACGGCCATCTCCACCTCGAGCACCTCGTCCTTGAAGCGACGGCCGT
>CAYWJH010000216.1:0-3175 GCA_964458555.1 uncultured Spirochaetaceae bacterium
GGATCGGCTCGGAGAAGGTCTACGTCATCTATCGGCGCAGCCGCGTCGAGATGCCGGCGCGCGCCGAAGAGGTCGACCACGCCGAAGAAGAGGGCGTCGATTTCATGCTGCTGAAGAACGCGACCCGCATCCTCGGCGACGAGAACGACCGGGTCACCGGCGTGGAGATCATCGACTACGAGCTCGGCGAGCCCGACGATTCCGGCCGCCGCCGACCGGTGCCCATCGACGGCAGCGAGAGCGTGCTCGACGTGGACACGGTCATCGTCTCCATCGGCAACGACTCCAACCCGTTGATCTCGCGCACGACCCCGGAGCTCGAGACGACGAAGTGGGGCAACATCGTCACCGACGAGACCGGGCGCACGAGCCTCCCGAACGTCTTCGCAGGCGGCGACATCGTGCTGGGCGCTGCGACGGTGATCCTCGCGATGGGCGAGGGCCGCAAGGCCGCCGCGTCGATCAACGCCACGCTCGCCGGTACGGCCGACCCGGCCGAAACGCCGGCGTAGGACGGGGAGCGCGAAGCCGAGATCGTCTTGGTTCAGATGAGGTAGAGGCGGGCGTGCGTCGCGCCTCCGCGGTGAATGCCCACGCGGGCGCGGCGCTCATCGAGGCGACCGCTGGTCGCCTACTCGTCGTCCTCGGCGTCGTCTGTTTCCTCGCCCTCTTCGTCTTCTTCAGAATCGGGGAGCAACTCTTCCGGAACGCCGCCGGGATGCAGGTACTCGAGGTAGGAAAGGTCTTCGCCGGACTCGTTCTCGTCGGCCGGCCGAGTGCCATCTTTGTTGTGCTTGCGCGCGAGCTTTGCCTCGCGCTTTTTCTTCCGCGCGATTTCTTTTCGTCGTTTGTTACCGCCGTATGAGCTTCGTGCCATTGGCACCTCCTGTCATCATTGTCGATATCCCAAATGCAAAGCGGCCCGGACGAACCGGGCCGCTTCGGAGGATCGATCTAGTAACGCCGATCCGGCCCCCGATCGGAACGCTCACGCGCCTCGTTCACCTTCAACGACCGACCTTCGAACTCCGTACCGTTCAGACCCTGGATCGCCGCGCTCGCGGAGTCCTCGTCTGCCATCTCGACGAATCCGAACCCGCGGGATCGACCCGTGTCACGGTCCGTGAGGATGGTCGCGGATACGACCTCACCGAACTGCGTGAACAGCGAGCGAAGATTCTCCTGCTCGGTTTGGTAATTGAGGTTCCCAACATACAACTTGTTAGCCACTTGCTAACTCCTTTTCGGCCTTACCCGTCGCGCGGGCGAGCCCATAATTGTCAGCACTGAGACGTGATAGCGTGCATTGGGATCTCGGCGGAAGGCGGGGTCTCAAGCAGAGGCGACTCACTGAATCGGCGCCACGTATACTATGGAGAGAAATATGCGCGTTGACAAGCCCCGCATCGTGAAAAAGCGGGCACAGAAAGCCGATTTCGCCGCCGAATCGGGCTCACAACCGATTCGGATCCGCCCCGGAGAGCTTCGCCCGCGCGATGCGCGTCTTGCGGGGCACATCGATGTCATACGGACAATCGACCTCCTCGGCCCTCGCATCGAGATCGTCGTTCCTCCATGAGGCCGACGCGTACTCCTTCTCGGCGTACTCGCCGAGGGAGAACCACTTCGCCAGGCGCAGCCGGAGCGCGTAGTCGGCGGGGTCGTGCTCGAGATAGTCGACCATCTGCCGGTCGTAGTAGCCCTCGAGCCGGAAGAGGTCCATGAGCGATTCAGGGCACGCCCCACATTGACGGCACACGTAGCGCCCGAGCTCCGGAGCGGTCCGGAGGATATCGTCGCGCTCCTCGTCGCTCGCAGGACCGGCCGATAGCGCCTCGGCGGCCTGATCGACGTGTTCGACGCTGTTCATCCCACAGACGAGGACGTCGGCACCGGAACCGAGCGCGTAGCGCAACGCATTGCGCGGCGATCGATAGAGGAAGCCGTCGGCGAGCGGTTTCATCGCGGTGATCCCGACGCCTTTCTCCTTCGCGAGCGGGTAGATCTCATCGTGGATGATCGGCAGGTACTGCTCCTCGAGGTAGTTGTCCCAGATGAGGATCAGGCTCAGCGGCAGTTGCTTCAACGCCTCGAGGTAGATCCAGGGCCGATGGCTCGACAGTCCGATGCCTTCGATCGTTCCGGCGTCCTTCGCGTCGGTGAGCACGCGCAGCGCCCCGTCGTCGGCCCGAATCCGCTCGATGTCCTCGCGAGTATTCACGCCGTGGAGGAAGTAGAACTCGATCCGGTCGGTACCGAGCGCCTCGAGCGAGGCGTCGAGATCACGCTTCATCCCCTCGGCGTCGCGGCTGCCGCTCTTGCTCGCGAGCACGAACTGGTCTCGCCGGCCGGCGAGTACGCGACCAATCTTCTCTTCGCTCGCGCCGCCGCCGTAGCCGCGTGCGGTCTCTATGTAGTTGCCGCCGTATTCGACGTACCGGTCCACGACCCGCTCGATGATATCGGTGGAGATCTCGACCTGGTGAAAGCCGCCGAGCGCGAGCCTGCTGAGCTTCTTGCCGGTGCTTCCCAGCTCGGTTTGTGGTAGCGTTTCGGTAGTGATCATACGTGCAGTCTACCACGCCTGCGGCGTACGGCGCCACGACGACGCTGACGGTGGGAGACAGTGAGCCGGTGGAGACTTGCCGCATTCTTCACGACCTGCCATGATGGCCGGGATGCGAACGAGACTTATCTCCCCTGCGGCGCTCATGCTCCTGCTCGCCGCCGCGGTCGTCAGCCTCACCGGATGCGAGCAGGACGCGGCGGTATCGGCCGAGCGCGCGCAGGAGGCGTTCCTGGTCGCCTTCGGCTCGGCGTACGTGGGATCCATGGCGGCCCAGCTCGGCCAGACGCTCGACGGCGTGGAGATCCGCGACGACCGGACGGTCGTGTTCGACGAGTTCGACGTGACCGATCTCGAGACCGACTACACGAGCGTCTCGGGGACGCTGACGGCGGCCGACGAATCGGCCCGTGCCGACCTGATCCTCGCCGGCGGCCCGGTGGAGACGATCGCCTTCGACCTCACCGCAGAGCAACTCGCCGCCGACGACGCGTTCACGGCGACGGTCGTCATCAACGGCACGGAGACGAAGGTCGAAATCGACGCCTCTACCGCCGGCGACTGAGGGGCCGTCCCTATCGCCCCTCGAAGCCCGCTAAGCGCTGTACG
>CAYWJH010000217.1:0-3158 GCA_964458555.1 uncultured Spirochaetaceae bacterium
GGTGAGAACGCCTCGATCGTCGAGCGGATGCGAACGCTCGTCCCGAGCGCCGCCGAGCACGTCGACCGGCTCGCGTCCCTCCTGAGCGCGGCTGAACGGCTCGGCATAGCCGATCGACTCGTCGTCGACCCGTCGATCACGCGCGGGCTCGATTACTACACCGGTATCGTCTTCGAGACCTTTCTCAAGACGCTTCCCGGAATCGGTTCGGTCTGCTCGGGTGGCCGCTACGACAATCTCGCGGGGCTCTACAGCAAGGAGCGCCTGCCGGGCGTCGGCGCTTCGATCGGTCTCGATCGACTCATGGCGGGCCTCGAGGAGCTTGGCGTGTCGACCGCCACCGCCGGCGCGGCGGATGCGATCGTTCTCTGCCTGAACGAGACGCTCGCGCCGCACTACCACGCGATAGCGGAGAAACTGCGCGAGGCGGGCCTGCGGGTGGATGTCTACCCGGAGGCGAAGAAGCTCGGCCAGCAGTTCTCCTTCGCAGAGAAGAAAGGCATCCCGGCAGCGGTGATCTGCGGCGAAGCGGAGATTGCCGCAGGAACCGTCAACGTGCGCGAGCTCGCGACCAGGGAGAACACGGACGGGATCAGCGTCGAGCACGCGGCGCAGGTCATCAGGAGGATCTGTGGCTGACGACGCCGCAGCCCGAATCCTCGCCTTCACCGAGCTGATCGAGGGGATGAAAGAGCAGACGCGCACGGCGTGGTCGTCAGGAGGCCGGCGCGAGTCTGTAGCCGAACACTCGTGGCGCCTCGCGATGCTCGCCTGTGCGGTCGCCCCGCATCTGCCGGGTGTCGATCAGGGGCGTCTCATCGAGCTCTGTCTCGCCCACGATCTGGGGGAAGTCTTTGATGGGGACGTTTCAGCGCCGTTGCAAGATCCAGCCGGCACGAAAGAGTCGACCGAGCGCAGCGCGGTCGCACGGATCGCCGCGACGCTCGGAGGCACGGCCGGCGAACGGCTACAGTCGCTCTGGGAGGAGTACAACGCAGGTGCGTCCCCCGAGGCTCGCGCGGCGAAGGCGCTCGACAAGATCGAGACGATCATCCAGCACAACCAGGGCGCCAATCCGCCGGACTTCGACTACGCGTACAACCTGGCGTACGGGGCGGACCTGGCAGCGGTCGCGCCCGTCATCGCCGAAATGCGGCGGCTCGTCGACGAGCGTACGGCGAGCCGAGCCGATTCATCCGGTGCGTAGAGTCGCCGAACCTCAAAACCGGTCCCAGAGAATCGTCGACGGCTCCTGATCGGGGAAGAGAATCGGTGCGAGGTGCACGGCGTCCCCGTCGAGCTCGATCGTGCTCTGGCGGCAGACGCGCGTCGGGTCGCCGTCGCCGACGAGCAGGCGTGCGAGCGCGGCGCCGCCGGTGACGCTACCGTTCGCGGTGGTGTCTGCCGTCGCGGGGGTGATCTCGCCTACCGATCCGCCCGAGATCCCCACGACGATTCCGTCGCCGTCGCCGTAGAGCGCGAGGGTTCCGCTGTAGCCGTACAGCGGGCTCGTCGCGAGCCGAGCCGAGAGCTCGTCGGCGACCTTCTCGAACGTCCTGCGCAGGTTGACGATCTTCATCATGGGTCCCCCGGCCTTCTGCCGATCGGAAACCAGGCGGTGCGTAAGGGTCTGCAGGTACTCGCCTGTACGCGAGCGCGGCGGGAGAAAGACGAACTCTATCTCCGGGCAGAGCTCGGCGGCCGCACGCTGACGGGCAACTTCGACGACCGTGGCCGGATCACCCGCGCAATCGGCGACCTGGAGCGTGTCACCCTCGCGACCGTACATCACATAGCCGGACTCAAACCGATAGAAGCGGAACTTCTTCGGCTTGCGGTTGAGCCGGTACGTGGGCCGCACGTAGGTGCCGGTGACACCCTCGTTCTCGGCGTTGTAGAGGTCGGCGAGGTCGCGCACGTCGCCTTCGAAGGGCTCGTAGCGCACCGGCTGAGGAGCCGGCTCGACGTCGCGCGTCTTCAGCACGTATCGCAGCTGCGAGAACGACACGACGTAGCCGAAGCGGTGGTAGAAGTTCGGGATGCCGAAGAGCAGGCTCGCGTCGTAGCCCGCCGCGTCGAGACCGTCGACGCAGTCGCCGGCCGTCTGCGCCATGAGGCCCTTCTTGCGGTGGTTCTCGAGCGTGGCAACCGCGCCGATCCCCGCGACCCGGACGACCGACCGGCCGATCCGCATGCCCAGGTCCCACACGCCGAAGTGGGTGGCGATCTCTCCGTCGACGACGCCGATCCGTGAGGCGTCCCAGTCGTACGGGCTCTCGGCGATGTATCCGTCGTTCACGTAGGCGTAGCGTTCCCAGTAGTCGCTGAACGTCTTCGCGAAGATATCCGCGAGCGTCTGGGCGTGCTCGTCGGGGTTCGGTGATCTGAGGTCCATACCCCCTTTATACCAGCGTGCCCGGTTCCGGCACAAGGACGAACTTCCCCACGTGCTCCTTCTTCAGGAAGTCGCGCTGCGCGTCGGCGATCCGCGCCAGCGGGTACGACCGGGCCACGAGCGGCCTGATCTCGTGCCGTTCAATGTAGCCGATCAGATTCCCGAATACCGGCTCGTCCCACGCGGTGCACCCGATCAGCGTCTGGTCCTTCAGATACATCGTTCGAAGATCGAGCTCGACGATCGGGCCGCCAATCGCGCCGGAAGTGGCGTAGCGGCCGCCCCGCTTCAGGACTTCGAGCATCTGCGGGAACGACTCGCCCCCGACGTTGTCGATGATCACGTCCACAGAGTCCTTGCCGAGCGCAGAGACAAGGTCGGCGCCCCGAGCGACGACCTCATCGGCTCCGATCGCGCGCACGCGCTCCATTTTCGCCTGCCCGGCGATCGCGATGACGTGTGCGCCTCGTCGGCGGGCGAGTTGCACGGTCGCCGACCCGACGCCACCGGAGGCACCGGCGACGAGCACGCGTTCGCCCGCGCCGAGCCCGCTTCGGTGGAGCATGTTCTCGCTCGTTCCGTAGGCGCAGGGGATGGTCGCGAGCTCTTCGTCGCTCCAGTCGCTCTCCACGCGGAACACTTCGGTCGCCGGGACCTTGACGTACTGCGCAAAGGCGCCGTCGAAATCCGAACCCATCCAGATGTTCTCCAGCGAATCGAAGCCGTCTCTGCGGATGCACGGCCGTACGAGCACGCGGGCACC
>CAYWJH010000218.1:0-3155 GCA_964458555.1 uncultured Spirochaetaceae bacterium
CGACGCGCTCGACGACCGGGTCCAACGCGACGCTGCGCGTGCGGTCGAGCATTTCCTCCCAGAACGGATCGAAGTCGTCCCGTCTGGTCAGCTCGGGCCGGTAGGCGACCAGTTCCTCCGTGCGTCGATCGAGATAGGCTACGGCCATGGGCTCCTCCTCTTCGGGCCACTCTACCGGCCCTCGACGCTTTCTGCCATACTGACCGGCATGTTCTTTGAATTCAGACAGTATACGTGTTTCCCCGGCAAGCGCGACGAGTGGGTCGAGTACATGCAGAACGTGGTCATCCCGTTCCAGGTGTCGAAGGGGATGGTCGTCGTCGGCAGCTTCGTAGACGAAGAGGACGACGACATCTACTACTGGATGCGCCGCTTCGTCGACGAGGAGGACCGCAAGCGGCTCTACGAGGCGGTCTACGAGAGCGACGAGTGGAAGAACGACATGGGCCCGAAGGTCGGCACGCTCCTCGACCGCTCGAAGATCGTCGTGAAACGGATCGTGCCGACGTCGAGGTCGGTGATCGAGTAGGCGCAGACGCCCGCCTATGCGAACACCGCCTGCCCAACGCCGCCACCGGCGCCGATGGACTCGCCGGTAATCGCGCCGGCTTTTGGCGAACAGAGGAACGCGACGAGCCAGGCGATCTCGCGGGCATCCACGATCCGCCCGATCGCGTTGTCCGCCGTTCTCCCGCGCGAGTCTTCCCGGCCCGGGAGCCCGGTCCGAGTGGCGCCCGGGTGCACGGCGTTCACCGTGACTCCGGACGGTCCCAGCTGATGCGAGAGCGTCTTGCTCAAATGGACGAGCGCGAGGTTCCTCATGCCGCTCAGACTGCCCGAGTTCCGTGCGGCAAGCCCGCCGATGTTGACGATGCGTCCCCACCCCGCCGTCTGCATGCCCGGGGCAACCGCCTCTATGCAGCGGAGGTAGCCCAGGACCTTGGTGTCGAGGTCCTGCCCCAGGAGTTCATGCGCGCCGTCCTGCAGCTTGTGCACATAGCCGCCGGGTTGGGCGGCGCAGTTCACGAGGATGTCGATCCCGCCGAGCTCCTGGGCGAGCTCGAGCGCTATCGCCTTCCCGATGCCGCGGCCCCCGCCGCTCACCCAGGCTCGTTTCCCGGATAGTTCCAGATCCATGGCTTGCTCCACGAAAGGCAGGTCTCCTGGTGCACCGGTACGCTGACGCGATGGGCTTAGGCGAAGAAGGCGTACAGGCTCATCAACGTGCTCAACAGCACGAATCCCGTGCCGATGAGCCACATCATGCCGGTGAAGCGCCTGTTGAAGTCGTCGAACCGCTTGTCCACCTGTTCGAACCGCTTGTCGACCTGCTCGAACCGCTTGTCCACCTGGTCAAAGCGTTTCTCGATCTGTTCGAAGCGTTTCTCCATCTGATCGAAGCCCTGCTTCATCAGCTCGCGCTGAGCTTTAAGTTCCTCTTCAACCCGGATGATGCGTTCGTTCAGATGGAGGACGGGTGCCGGTAGCCATTCGAAGAGGTGATTCTGCACGTATGTTCCGACCTGCTCGAGGTCACGTTCCGTCAGCGCCATACGACTTCCTCCCATAGTGTATCTCACTACAGTCAGAATGGACACTGTGCTTCACAACTCCGCGAGGGCTTGCGCGGGAGGTGGCGAACACCGCACGGCTCCATCTGCACACCGACGGGCTCGCGCTGCTCGCCGGATCTCTCGTCGCCTACGGCGTCGCCGGCGGATCGTGGTGGCTCTTCGTCGCGCTGCGACTGGGCCTGATCTGGGCCGCCCACATCGGGATGGACCGCGCGCGTGGACGAGGTCGCCCGGCCGATCGGGGCCGGCCGCGCCCGCCTCGAGGCGATGGTGCGCACGGGCATCACCGCGGCGCTCGAGAAACGCGACCTCTCGCAGATCCTGTTCGCCTCCGACTACGGCGAGCGCGTGCGCGAACGAATCCGACACCGATTCGTCGACCGCACGCTCACCTTCTTCACGCGCGAGCCGGTTGGAATCGCGGCCACGGTCGACCCGCGGCTCGTCGCGGTGCTCTGGCAGGGGTCGATTCTGATGCTCGTCGAGCGGCTCGTCTCCGGCGAGCTTGAAATAACGTCGACGAAGCCGCGCGGTTGTGCGCGGCGTGGAATCTCAGGGCGCTCGGACTCGATGGTCCCGTTGCGGGGCTGGCGCCGAGCACGTCAGAGTAACACCGGGTGCGCACCCGGCAACTTCCCCCGCGCCGGCCTGCCTGCTACCATCCGCCGCATGTACGATCTCCGAGCCGCCGTCCGGCGAACCGAGCTTCTCGCGCGAGCGCTGCTCCCGCAGCAGGGAATCGAGTCGGGTCCGGCCGCAACCTTCATCAACGCAGACGGCGTCCCGAGCGCCTCGTGTCGACGAACTGGTAATCGCCCCCGGACACGGCGTTCACGATCCAGCTCCTCGCGCCGCTCGTCGACGTGATCGACGGCGCTCAGGCGCTTTCAGGGGTCGACCGCATCCGAGCCGGCCTGCTGCGCTACCTCGAGCGCACCGCACCGGCGCTCGTGGACGCGGGCTTTCACACACCGAACCACCGCTGGGTGGTCTGCTCCGCGCTCGCGCTCGCCGCCGTCCACCTGCCCGACCTGCAGGCGGACGGCTACATCGACCGCATCCTCGCCGAAGGCATCGACATCAACGAAGACGGCGAGTACTCGGAGCGAAGCACCGGCACGTACGCCGCCGTCTCGAACCGGTCGCTCGTCTTCATGGCCGATGCGCTCGAGCGGCCCGAGCTGCTCGGTCCCGTACGCGCGAACCTCGGCTTCATGGCGCGGCTCTTCCATCACGACGGAACGATCGTGACCGCCATGTCGCAGCGCCCGGACCGCGGCACGCGCGTCGTTCCCGTCCAGCTCGCGAGCATCTACCTGGAGATGGCGCACCGCGACGGGGTCGACGAGTGGCGTGCGATCGCGGACACGCTCGTCGAGGCGAGCGAGCCGCGGTGGAGCGGCGCGCACGGCGAGCCCTCGCTCACGCCGGCTGACCCGGCGGGTGCCGGTCTCTGCGCATGGCTCCTCCATCCGTTTCATCGCCACCCGGAGCTCCGCGGCTCCCACGACTCGCACGCCACGCCGCGACGTGGAGAGCAGGGGGAGCGGGGGGGAGGGCGCGGGGCGGGGGGAAGGGTGG
>CAYWJH010000219.1:0-3154 GCA_964458555.1 uncultured Spirochaetaceae bacterium
GAGCGCCGGCCGGTCGGCTCCGCACCGGCGCATCGGCCTACCGCAGCAGCTCGGCTTCGGCGGGCTGTTCGCGATGACCGCAATCACCGCCGCGTGCGGGCTTGGTGTCATGGTCTTTGGTGTCGAGGAGCCTCGCGTTGCTCGACGACGCGTGAATCAGCCGGACATCCCCATCTGAGCGCCGGCCGGTCGGCTCCGCACCGGCGCATCGGCCTACCGCAGCAGCTCGGCGATTTGTCCCATCTCCTCCGGGCTCAACGGGCCGTGCTCGAGCGCGCCGGCGTTTTCCTTTACCTGCTCGGCTGTCCTGAACCCGGGTATGGGAATCGTCACGCTGCTTCGCGCGAGCAGCCAGCACAGCGCGCCCTGCACGAGCGACCTGCCCGATCCTCCCAGGATCTCGCGGATCGACTCGAGCCGTCTCACGAACTCGGGCGACGGGCGGCCGTCTTCGAAGAACTTCATCCAGCCGGGGGCGTTGGGACCGCGGACGTCGTCGGGCGGCAGCTCGCTCGACGAGTCGTACTTGCCCGAGAGGAGCCCCATCGCGAGCGGGCCGCGGTTGAGCCCTGCGAGCCCGAGCTCTTCGCAGGTCTTGACCATCGTCGGGGCATCTGCGAGGACGTTCATCTGAAACTGGACGGCTGCGCAGTGATCGCCCGCCGCGAAGGTCCGGGCGCGCTCGGGGTCGTCGGTGCTCCAGCCGTAGGAGCGGATCTTGCCTTCGTCCACGAGCTTCTCGAGCGTTTCCATGACCTCGCCGGCTTGATCGATCGGGTAGCCGCCGTCGTGAAACTGGTAGAGGTCAATATAGTCGGTGCCGAGTCGCTCGAGGGAGGCCTCGCAGGCGCGTCGGATGTAGTCCGGGCTCGCGTCCGAGCCGGTGATCTGTTTTGTTTCTTCGTCGAAGACGTTCGAGAACTTCGTGGCGATCGCGACATCGGCTCGTTTCGCCGCGAGCGCCGCGCCGACGACGCGTTCGCTGTGCCCCGCCCCGTAGACGTCCGCCGTGTCAAACAACGTAATGCCGCTGTCGAGTGCGGCCTTGATCGCGCGCGCGCTCTGCTCGTCGTCGATCTTCCCCCAGCCGACCGGCGTGTCCCCCCGATAGGCGGGGCCGCCGATAGCCCAGCACCCCATTCCGATGGCGCTGACCTCGATGCCTGACCGTCCGAGTACGCGTGTCATAGTGTCTCCTTCAGTGACTTTGTGTATACGCGGTGTCGCTTGTATTCGTGCGCGCCCAGCCGCTTCATGTCGGCGAGCATGAGATCGGTCTGTTCGTTGATCTGGACCATCTCCGCCTCGTCGAACTCGTAGCGGTTTGTTCCCTTGACGGTCCGTGCGATCTCCGAGTAGATCAGCGCGTTCCCGCCGAGGCGCTGGTAGCGCTCCATGATGCCCATTCCGTTGAGGATGAGCTTACGGCTTCGCCTCGAGGTCCACAACAAACGGAGGATCGACAGCGGCGTGAGGCGCCCGGCGCTCTTCTGGAGCGCGGGGGTGACGTCGGGGAAGCCGAGCATGAATCCGACGACCTCGCCGTCGTAGGTGATGACCTTCTCGAGGTCGGGCTGGGCGATCAGGAAAAGGTCGTCGACCAGCTGATCGAGCTCGTCGTCGGTGAGCGGGTAGTTCTCGCCGTGGTCGGCGAGCGTGGGATTGTAGAGCCGGGCCACCTCGTGCGCGATGCGCTTGAGATCGGCTTTCGACTCGAACTCGAGTACTCTCATGTGACCGCGCCGGCGTACGCGTTCGGCGAGCCGCTCTACCTTCTCCGGCAGGGCGAACTGCTTCGGATCGACGAAGAGAGAGAGCAGGTCGAAGTGCTTGGTGAACCCTGCGCGCTCGTAGTGCCCGCGGTAGTAGGCGTAGTTGTAGGGCATCATCGTCATCGCGGCCTGGTGCTCGAACCCGTCGATCAGGACGCCGCCCCCGTACGTGGCTCCGGAGAAGATCGGTCCCATGAGCTCGTTCAACCCCCGGTCGCGAGCCCATCGCTCCATCGCGGCGAACAGCGCGTCGGTGACGTCGTCGCGGTCGACGAAGTCTATGAAGTAGAACTGCGCGGCGCGCCGATCGTGCTCCGCGTTGTATCGCTCGTTATGAATCATCATGACGCGGGCGGCGGGCTCTCCGTCGAGCCAGACCATGAGAAACTCCGCCTCGGCGTGCTCGAAGAAGGGGTGCTTTCTTCGGAAGAAGCGTCGGTAGTCGAGGTCGAACATGGGAACCCACGACGGCGACCCACGGTAGAGGTGCTTCGGAAATGTGATGAACTCGTGAAGTCCGAGGCGATTCCGGACCGGTTTCACCTCCAGGCTCACGGCTGCGTACTCCTCACTGGCCGCCTCCCGCCTCGCTGCGGATTATCGATGATAGAGCACTGCGCGCGTCGTGAACATCCCTCGTCGAGAGCTCGCCCGCTGCGAGCAGGCTCTCCATATCCTCGCGGAGCATCTCTGCGGCTCGACGACTCATGTTACCGGTGACCGCGTGGAAGTGGGCGTCGGGCGCGCCGAGCAACGCGGTCGCGAGCGTCCGTTTGTCCGTCCTGCGCACGATCGCCTCGATCGTACGGCCGTCGAGCGCGGGAAGCGCGTCGAAGGAGTAGAGCGCCTCGAGGAATTGCTCCTCGAGCTCGGGCGGCAGCTTGTTCGCGATCGCGCTGCGAAGCCTTCCAGGCAGGTCGCGCGCGAGCGATGCGGCCGCTTCGAGGGCCGGCCACGGCCCGATCGCGCCGGAGCGCTGCGTCGGGGGAGCGTCTGCGGTCGGCCTCGACTCGGCGGCTTGCTCTCCCGCCTCTGCAAGCAGCGATTCGACCTGCCCACGTACCCGCTCGGCGAGCCCGCGCGTGATCCGAACCGACTCGCGGTGGTGCCGACGGTGCAGCTCGAGCAGTTTCAAAACCCGACGCGCATCGCCGGTTGCCTCATCGTTCTCGCTCACGCGACCAGTCTACCGGATTTGCCGTTTCGGTTCATCACCCGCTTCTCCGGGACGGTGTTTCGTGTCATACTCCGCAACCATGATTCAGATTGCAGAAGCTCTGCCCCCCGAGCCCTCACCGCTGTGGAACCTGGTCCAGCAGGCGGGCGTCACCAGATCGGAAGAGCACACGTCTGAACTCCAGTCACGTGAAAACGATCTCGTA
>CAYWJH010000220.1:0-3104 GCA_964458555.1 uncultured Spirochaetaceae bacterium
AGGAGGCGATATGAAGACGAAACAGGGTTTCACGAGGGCAGCAATTCTTGTTCTGCTTGTCAGCGTCGCGGCGTTCGCGTACGCGACCGGCACGCAGGAAGAGACCGATGCGAAGGGACCGATCACCGTCGCTTCGAAAATCGACACCGAGGGAGCGCTGCTCGGCAACATGATCGTGCATCTTCTCGAGGAAGAGGGCTTCGAGGTCGTGAACAATACCGAGTTCGGAACCACCGACGTGATCCGGCGCGCGATCATAAACGGTGAGATAGACATCTATCCCGAGTACACCGGTAACGGCGGCTTCTTCTTCTCCGACACCGAGGGCTCGCTCTGGCAGGACGCGCAGACCGCGTACGAGACCGTCGCCGAGCTCGATCTCGAGGAGAACGACATCGTCTGGCTCGAACCCGCGCCCGCGAACAATACCTGGGCAATCGCGGTGCGTTCCGACCTCGCCGAGAGCGAGGGGCTCGAGACGCTCGAGGACTTCGCCGACTACGTCAACGACGGCGGTGAGATAAAGCTCGCGGGTAGCGAAGAGTTTGTCAGTCGAGACGACGCGCTGCCCTCGTTCGAGGAGGCCTACGGGTTCGATCTCAGCAACGATCAGTTGCTCGTACTCTCGGGCGGAAACACCGCGACGACCATTCAAGCAGCCGCGCGCAGGACCGACGGTGTGAACGTCGCGATGGCGTACGGTACCGACGGCGCGCTCGCCGCGCTCGGACTCGTGGTCATGAGCGACTCGCTCGGCGTGCAACCGGTCTATCAGCCGGCTCCAATCGTGCGTCAGTCGGTGATAGAATCATATCCGGAGATCGAGGCGATACTCGAGCCGGTCTTTGCGACGCTCGATCTCGAGACCCTCCAGGGGCTCAACGCGCAGATCGCCGTGGACGGTCGTCCAGCGGGAACCGTCGCGCGCGAGTACCTCGAAGAGAACAACTTCATCGAGTAGGCGCACACTCATGAAACGTGAAGCGGTCAGCCTTTCGGGGCTGGCCGTATTCTTATCGGCCTGGCTCCTTCCCATGATCACGATCAAGCCCAACCGCGTCGCGGAAGGAGCTTCCCGTTGGCTCTGGAGCCTCGCCGACGGCCTCGGGCCGATCGTCTTCCCGCTCCTCGCTCTCTATCTCTCTCTTATAGTATTGACGATAGTTCCCCGCCTTCGGCGCCGTCTTGGCGTGCGACTCGCGCTCGGTGCGGCAGTCGTCCCCCTGTTCATCGCGCTGCTCGTGCTCGGCGGTTCTCTTGCGCTCGACCGCGCCGGTCACGAAGCCGGGCGAACGGGGCCCGCGATCGGCTGGTGGATGGGCGTCCTCGGCGCCTACGTGCTCTTCTACGATGCGCGTAGACGCTACTGCACCGGTGCATCCGACATGGCTCGGCGGTTCGCCGGTGCGCTGACCCTCACGATCGTCGCGGCGACCGCACTCATCGTCGTGTTCCTGCCGGTCGACGCGCTTGGCGTTGTGCAGGAGTTCGCCAATCGAAGCGCCCGATTCTGGGAGGAACTCGGCGCGCACCTCGTGCTTAGCGGTGCGAGCGTCGCCGGGGCGGTGCTCATCGGGGTCCCGCTCGGGATGCTCGCGTTCCGGTCGCGAAAGGCCGAGCAGCCGGTCTTCACCGTGACGAGCGGGCTTCAGACGATACCGAGTCTCGCGCTGTTCGGGCTCATGATCGCCCCGCTCGCCTTTCTCTCACGCGAGATTCCGTTGCTGCGCTCGCTCGGGATCCGCGGCGTCGGGAACACGCCCGCGATCATCGCGCTCACGCTCTACGGGCTTCTCCCAATCGTCCGCAATACCTTCGTCGGGCTGAAATCGATCGGTCCCGGGGTGCTCGACTCGGGGCGCGGCATGGGCATGAGCAGGCGCGAACTCCTCACGCTCGTGCAGATTCCCATCGCGCTGCCGATCATCCTCACCGGTTTGCGCATCACGGCGGTGCAGACGATCGGTAACGCCGCGGTCGCGGCGCTCATCGGAGCTCGGGGGCTCGGGAATTTCGTGTTCCAGGGACTCGGGCAGGCCGCGCCCGATCTCATCGTTCTCGGCGCGCTGCCCATCGTCGCGCTCGCGGTCGTCGTAGATCGAGGGATGGACGGACTCATTCGTGCGCTGCGCCCTGGAGCCAAGGAGGAAGGTACACCATGATCGAGATGCAGGACGTGGTGAAGCGGTTCGACGACGTCGAAGCGCTCTCGGGTATATCGTTCAGTGTGCCCGAAGGCAGCCTCACGGTGCTGATCGGCCCTTCCGGCTGCGGCAAGTCTACGACGCTTCGACTCATTAACCGGCTCGTGGAGCCCACGGACGGCAACGTCCTGCTGCAAGGCAAACCGGTGAAGAGCTTCCAGCCGGAGGAGTTGCGGCGCGGGATTGGATACGTCATCCAGAGCATCGGACTGCTACCGCACCTCGACGTCCGGCAGAACATCGGCATCGTTCCCCGGCTCCTGAAGTGGGATCGCTCGCGCATCCTCAGACGGGCCGACGAATTGCTCGAGCTCGTCGGGCTCGATCCTGACCAGTATCGCGCGAAGTACCCGTCGCAGCTCTCCGGCGGCGAGGCGCAGCGCATCGGTGTCGCGCGGGCGCTCGCTGCCGATCCTCCGGTGCTGCTCATGGACGAACCGTTTGGCGCGGTCGATCCGCTGAACCGTGAGACGCTGCAGAACGAGTTCGCCAACATCCAGCGGAAACTCAGGAAGACGGTCGTCTTCGTGACGCACGATCTCGACGAGGCGGTGCGGCTCGCCGACGAGATCGTGCTCATGCGCGAGGGAAGGGTCGTTCAGATCGCCTCGCCCGAGGACATCCTCGAGCACCCGGCGAACGATTTTGCGCAGGACTTCGTTGGTAGCGATCGCGTTCTCAAACGGCTCGCCCGTTTCTCCGTCGACGAGTTCACCGAGAGCGGACGCTCCGAGGAGGTCGCAGATTCGGCTACCCGGCTTCCCTACGTGGCCGCACCGCAGGAGCACCCGACGCGTCCGCGCTGGCGTGTGGACGGATCCGGAAAACTCCTCGGGCTTTCGCCCGAAGGGTCGGACGACGTATACCATCCGCCCGAGCCGTTCTGGGTACGGCAGCCGG
>CAYWJH010000221.1:0-3080 GCA_964458555.1 uncultured Spirochaetaceae bacterium
GCGCTGGCCGAGGGCGATCAACTCGCCACCGCCGGCTCGGTCTGGACCGGCGCGGCCGCGCACGGCGGCGCCTGGTTTACCGGCCGGCCGGAGGTCGTGCTCGGTTTCGAGACGGGGGCGACGAGCGAAGCGGTGCGCCGGCTGCTCGCCGCCGGTGTGGACCTGCGCGACTTCTCCGTCGCCCGTCTCGTCGCGGAGAGCGCGGAGCGGCTGCCGGAGGACCCGTGGTCGCTCGACATCGAGCGGGTCGTCGCCGCGATCGGCGCGCGATCGATGCGCGAAACCTACGTGCGGCCGCGTGCGACGAACCCGGTGAGCCTCACGGCGCCGCCGGGCCGCTGGCACGGGTTTTCGCCGTTTCGGCGCCCCGTGGAGAGCGCCGAGCGCTGGCCTGATCTCCCGGCTGGTGTGAGCGTGTTCTACTCGGAAGACGGTCGGAGATGGATCGTGGAGGTGGACGACGAGGGCCGCGCCTGGCAAGGCAGGGCTCCGCCGTGACGGCGCGCTGCCCGGAGGCTGGCGGTTGCTCGGAGCGGGCGCTCAGCGGATGACGACGTTGACCAGTTTGTCCGGTACCGAGATCACCTTCACGATCTCCTTGGCGTCGGTCCACTCCTGAATGCGTTCGTTCTCGAGCGCGAGTCGTTCGAGCTCGGCCTTATCGGTGCCCGCCGGCGCGTGCATTCTGCTGCGTACCTTCCCGTTGATCTGGAGGACGATCTCCACCTCTTCGTCGACGGTGAGCGCCGGGTCGTACTGCGGCCAGCTCGCCCGCGATACCGACGGTTCGTGCCCCAGCTGGGACCAGAGCTCCTCGCCCAGGTGCGGTGCGTACGGCGCGAGGAGCAGGACGAACGGTTCCCAGAGCCCGCGGTAGCGCTTCTCGACCTTGAAGAGCTCGTTCACGAAGATCATCATCTGCGCGATCGCGGTGTTGAACGCGAGCGAGCCGGTGTCGTCGGTCACCTTGCGGATCGTCTTGTGGAGCAACCGCAGCGGCGCCTCCGGTGGCTCGTCGTCGACGAGCTCCCGTTCGCTCAGGCGGTAGACGCGGTCGAGGAAGCGGTGTACGCCGGCGAGACCGTTCGTGGACCACGGCTTGGCGACCTCGAGCGGACCCATGAACATCTCGTACATGCGCATGCTGTCGGCGCCGTAGTCGCGGACGATATCGTCCGGGTTGATGACGTTCCCGAGGCTCTTGGACATCTTCACGCCGCCCTCGCCGAGGATCATCCCCTGGTTCACGAGGCGCGTGAACGGCTCGTCGGTGTTCACTACGCCGATGTCGTAGAGCACCTTGTGCCAGAAGCGCGCGTAGAGCAGGTGGAGCACCGCGTGCTCGGCGCCGCCGACGTAGAGATCGACCGGCATCCAGTAGTCGATCTTCTCGCGCGCGGCGAACTCGTTCTCGTTGTCGGGATCGAGGAAGCGCAGGTAGTACCAGCAGCTGCCGGCCCACTGCGGCATCGTGTTCGTCTCGCGTCGACCCGTTCTTCCCGACCCGTCGGGACAGCTCGCGTTCACCCAGTCCTCTACCTGCGCGAGCGGGCTCTCGCCGGTGCCGGTGGGCTTGTAGCTCTCGACTTCCGGAAGCTTCACGGGAAGCTCATCTTCGGGAACCGGAACGTACTCGCCGTCGCAGTCGACCATGGGGACCGGTTCGCCCCAGTACCGCTGGCGCGAGAAGATCCAGTCGCGCAGCTTGTAGTTCACGGCCTTCTCGCCCGCGCCCTTCTGTTCGAGCCACTCGGTGATCCGGTTCTTGACCTCTGCGGTTCGCAGACCGTCGAACTGCTCCGAGTTCACGGCGACGCCGGGTTCGGGCATCGCCTCCGTGAGTTCCTCGGTGGTCTGCGGATCGTCTTCGGGAGCCACGACGCGGATAATGGAAAGATTGAACGTCTGCGCGAACTCGAAGTCACGCTCGTCGTGCCCCGGGACGGCCATGATCGCGCCGGTGCCGTAGGAGAGCAGGACGTAGTCTGAGATCCAGACCGGGATGCTCTCGTCGTTCACCGGGTTGATCGCGTAGCCGCCGGTGAAGACGCCGGTCTTCTCCCTGGAGAGCTCCGTTCGCTCGAGGTCGCTCTTCAGTCGTGCCCGGTCGCGGTACTCCCGCACCGCCGCGCGTTGCTCGTCGGTCGTGAGCTCATCGACGAGCGGATGCTCGGGCGCGAGGACCATGTAGGTGGCGCCAAAGAGGGTGTCCGGGCGCGTCGTAAAGACTTCGATCTCGCCCTTGCCGTCGGCGACGGGGAAGCGCACCTGCGCACCCTCGCTGCGACCGATCCAGTTGCGCTGCATCGTCTTGATCGACTCCGGCCAGTCGAGCTTCTCCAGCCCCTCGAGGAGACGATCGGCGTACTCGGTGATCTTCAGCATCCACTGACGCATGGGGCGGCGCACCACCGGGTAATTGCCGCGTTCGCTGCGGGGGCCTTCGGGCGTGGAGATCACCTCCTCGTTCGCGAGGACCGTGCCGAGCGCTTCGCAGTACCAGACCGGGATCTCGTCCACGTAGGCAAGACCCTTTTCCCAGAGCTTGAGGAAGATCCACTGCGTCCACTTGTAGTAGTCGATCCGGTGCGTGGAGATCTCGCGGTCCCAGTCGTAGCTGAAGCCCAGGCTCTTGATCTGCTCGCGGAACCGGTCGATGTTCTCCTCGGTCTTCGTTCGCGGATGCGTGCCGGTCTGGATCGCGTACGTCTCCGCGGCGAGCCCGAAACTATCGAAGCCCATGGGGTGAAGCACCGTGTAGCCGTTCATCCGCAGGTAGCGGCAGTAGATGTCGGTTGCGGTGTAGCCCTCCGGGTGGCCGACGTGAAGTCCGGCTGCCGAGGGGTAGGGGAACATGTCGAGGATGTAGCGGCGCTTCTCCACCGGCACCGACGGATCTTCGGTGACGCGGAAGGTCTTGTTCTCTTCCCAGTACGCCTGCCAGCGCTTCTCGATCTCGGCAAAGGGATACTTCATGGGGTGACATAATAGCGAAGCGCCAGGGGGCGGTCAAAAGGCCAGAGAATGGTGCCAGAATTGTTGACAGTAATGAAGCACCGAGAAGGTTTCGCCCGTAGGAA
>CAYWJH010000222.1:0-2928 GCA_964458555.1 uncultured Spirochaetaceae bacterium
ATCTCACCACCGACTCATCTCTTCGCTGTAACTTTGATGATGTGATACCCGAACTGCGTGCGAACCGGATCCGAGAGCGACCCCACGCCCTGCTTCCGGCACGCCTGCTCGAATTCTTTCACCATCTTTCCTTCGCCGAACCATCCAAGGTCGCCGCCCTTCGCCTTGCTCGGGCAGGTCGAGTAGCGTCGCGCGAGGTCTTCGAAACGCGCTCCCTTCTGCAGCTCGCCGCGGATCTTCCTGGCCAGATCCTGGCTCGGTACGAGAATGTGACTCGCTCTCCATTCCATGACGGAATAGTACGTCGGGCGCGGCCAGTGGGCAAGACGGGGGCGCCCGTTCGCGCTCCGCAACCGTCTCGGCTACGCTCCCGCGGTGCCGCTGTGCTGCGGGTCGCGAAGGAACGCGGCGAGCAGGTGCGCGGTGTTCTCGATCGCGCCGGCGTGGATGATCTCGTAGCCGTGCGTGTTCTCCATGGGGATCCCCACGAGCGCGGCCTTCGCGGTACGGCCCAGCCGCTTCGCCGCCGAGGAGTCGGAGCTGTAGTTCTCGAAGATGCCGATGCCGGGCAGCATCTCGAGGTCGAGCGCGTGCGCGACGAGCGCGTCGGCAACGTCCTTCGTGTACACCGCGTAGTCGTCCCGATAGCCGATCGTAGGGTAGGGGTCGACCTCGTTGCCGTACTCGTCGGGCGAGACCGGGGCGACGTCGACCGCGAGCGAGAGCTCGCCGGGCAGCGTACCGGCAGCGTAGCCGGCGGTGCCCGATCCGAGCTCCTCCTCCCTCGTGAACACGACGTAGACGGGCACCGCCGGTCCCCCCGACTCGGCGAGAATGCGGCACGCCTCGAGCGTCGCGGTGATGGGCGCGCGGTTGTCGAGGGCGAACCCGGCGACGAGCGAGCCCATGTCCCAAAGAAAGCGGTGCTGGCCGGCGATGACCACGCGCGCTCCGGGGCGAACCCCGGAATCGACGAGCGTCTCGCCGTCCATGCCGGTAATGACCTCGTACTGGTTGAGGTCGTAGTTGCCGTGCTTGGCGTGCCAGACGTCGCTCGTCTCCTCGCCTGTGTGCCACGATCCGAGCGACAGGACGCCGGGGACGATCGAGTCGTCGGCGAGGATCTCTACGGGGAGCTGGCCCAGGAACGCCGGAGAGAAGCTCCCGAGCGCGGCGAGTTTCACCGTGCCGTCGGCGCGGATCCGCTTGATGATGAACGAGATCTCGTCGAGGTGGATGAAGACCCGGATCGCCCGGCCGTCGTCGTCCGTCGCCGGCCCGTTGTCGCCGGTGGGGGCGAGTCGGGCGATGAGATTCCCGGCCGGGTCGGTCCGCCAGGCGAGTCCGTGCTCGTCGAGCCAGGAGCGGCAGACCGCGTCGACCTCGTCTTCCTGACCGCACGGGCCGCGCGCGGCGACGAGTTTCTGGAGCAGTTCCTTGAGGTGGGCTGGCATCATGACCGCCGCAGTGTAGCACGTGACCGCCGGCGGTGACATCGATGCCGGCACCTTCGGCATCGGCCTTTTCCAAATCGGCCTCCAGGCGTAGACTGGTGCCAGGAGTGGCCGTGACGAAGCAGGAAGCCCGGGATATCTATGGCCTCCAGATCGCGCTCGCGCAGCTGGCGAAAGAGGTGGTGCGCGCAGCGCTCACCGGCTGCGATTCGGACCGCTTGAACTGAGCGATGCGCTACGGAGCCGGCTCCCCGTCCCCGAGCGCGAGTGTGACCGCCTCCTCGGCGTGGATGCGCGCGGTGTCGAAGAGCGGCAGCGGGCAGATCTCCTGCGTCACGAGCAGGCCGATTTCGGTACAGCCAGCGACGATTCCTTTGGCACCGGCGTGGGCGAGGCGCGCGATGATCCGCAGATACTCGACCCGCGACGACTCCTCGAGTCGGCCCAGCACGAGCTCTTCGTAGATGATACTGTGGACGATCTCCCGGTCGTCTGCTTCCGGGACGAGCGCCGTGATCCCGTGGTGCGACTCGAGCCGACCGCGGTAGAAGTCGTCCTCCATCGTGTAGCGGGTGCCGAGCAGGCCCACCGTCGAGAGCCCGGCGCGCGCGATACGGCGCGCGGTAGCATCGGCGATGTGGAGGACCGGGATCGAGACGCCGGCCGTCGCTTCGTCGATCACCTTGTGCATTGTGTTCGTGCAGAGCACGATGAAGTCGGCACCGGCGGCCTCGCAGCGGGCGGCGGCTACACCGATCGCGCGCGCGGCGGCGGTCCAGTCACCGGTCTGCTGGTAGCGCTCGATTTCGTCGAAGTCGACCGACACCAGCACGCACTCCGCCGAATGGAGCCCTCCGAGCCTGTGCGCCACTTCCGCGTTGACGACGCGGTAGTACTCGATCGAGCTCTCCCAGCTCATCCCTCCGATGAGTCCGATGGTCTGCATTTAGATGGACATCTCCTCGGTGATTTCAGGTCGCTCGAACTGCATGCGGTAGAGCCGCGCGTAGAACCCGTTTGCCGCCATGAGCTCGTCGTGCGTACCGCGTTCGACGATGCGATGGTCGTGGAGCACGACGACTTGGTCGGCGTTGCGGATGGTAGAGAGGCGGTGCGCGATGATGAAGCTCGTGCGCCCCTCCATGAGCCGGATCAGCCCGCCCTGGATGGTCGCCTCGGTCAGGCTGTCGACGCTCGAGGTCGCCTCGTCGAGCACGAGAATTCGCGGGTTCGCGAGGACCGCGCGGGCGATCGCGAGAAGCTGTCGCTCGCCTTCCGAGAGGTTCGCGCCGCGCTCGAGCAGCGTCGTGTCGTAGCCCTCCGGCAACCTGCGGATGAAATGGTCCGCGTCCGCGGTGACCGCCGCCTCGACGGCCTCCTCGTCGGTGGCGGACGGTCGACCGTACTTGATGTTTGTCATGATCGTGTCTGCGAAGAAGTAGGGCTCCTGCAGCACGACGCCCATCCGCGTGCG
>CAYWJH010000223.1:0-2898 GCA_964458555.1 uncultured Spirochaetaceae bacterium
TGACGAGCGCGCCGCAGACTCGGCTGCCGTCGCACCTGGCGGCTGCGTTCAGCGAACCGAACCACGCGCGCGCGCCGGCCTTTCGCACCTCCCGCAGGTACCAGGTCGACTTCCACTCGGGTATCCATCGGCCCTGAAACGCCTCGAAGGGGTAGTCCTCTCCCATCTGCGGCAAGCCTGCGTCGACTTCCTCGGTGAACCCGACGCGGTTTCCGAAGTAGTAGCTCGCGATGCGACCTTCGGTGCCGACCCCGCCGAGCCCGGGCAGGTATTCGGCGAGCAGCGCGCGCTTTCCTTCCCGCCCGACGGCGATCGCGGCGGGCGCACCGCCGGTGCCACCGCCGGCGACGTAGACGTCGGTCGTGACGCGCTCCGCGTAGACCGCCGGGTCAATCGCGACCGTCTCGCAGTCGAGCGCGCGGAAGTACCGGTCACGGCGAACGATCCCGGGGCCGGCGGCGGTCGCCTGGTCCTCGACGAGCGCGGGCGCCTCGGGGCGGCCTGCGATCGTACGCTCCATCTCCTCCACCGTCGGCCGCGCGCGACGATCGCCCCCGACGTCGACGAGCATGGGCGCGTCGGCGAAGACGATCGTGCCGGGCGTCCAGACCGCCTCGCGCGCCGCGGCCTCCGCGTCGAGCAGCTCGCCGGACGTCGTGCCGGAGAGCGCGAACGAGTACTCCTGAACGGGGATCTCGGCTCCTTCGAAGAGCAGGCTGCCGACTGTGCGGTGCCCGGCGATCGCCGTCGAGTCGGCGACCCGCGGGTCGAGCGTCCGAAGCAGAAGCTCCTTCGGCGCGGACGGTCGCTCGAGCTCGCCGCCGTCCACAACGGTCCTCGCGCGCACGCCGATGAGCCCGGAGCGCGTGGCGAGCACCATCCCGGCGATCGTGCCGTCGTCGGCAACGAGCGGAGCAACCGGGTACGCGACGTAGAGCAGCTCTGCGCCCGATTCGATCGCGTGCTGCTCGAGCAGCCGCTTGACCGCCATGGGCGTCGTCTCGCCTTCCGGCGCCGGTCGCCCGAGGTCATCGGCGAGCCGCGGGAGCGTATCGCGGTCGAGCGCGAGCCCGGCGGTGAGCGCGTCACCGAGAAAACTCAGCCGCGTCGTGATCATCGCGCGCCGGCCGCGGTGCGCGAGCGTGGACGCGGCGATCACCGCGTCCACGTCGCCGCCTACGAAGAGAACATCGACCTGCTTGAGAATAGGAACGTCGATCACCTTGACTCCTCCCCGCGCGAGTCGGACTCGACCGCGCCCGAGTCCACCGTACCAGCGGGGAGGTTGTGCTGCAAGCCGGACATCCGGCGCTCGCGTCGGTCGCGCCGCTCGTCTATAATGGGCCCATGCCCTCCCAACCCAACATCGTGTTCTTCTTCTGCGACGACCTCGGCTGGGGCGACGTCAGCTGCCTCAACCCGGAGTCGAAGATCCGCACGCCGCACATCGACGCGCTCGCCGCCTCCGGAGTGAGCTTCACCGACGCGCACGCCGGAAGCGCGGTATGCACGCCGTCACGCTACACGCTGATTACCGGGCGGTACTGCTGGCGGACCCGGCTCAAGGACGGCGTGAACGGCGGCTACAGCCCGGCGCTCCTCACGCCCGAGCGGCCAACCGTCGCGTCGCGGCTTCGCGACGCGGGGTACGCGACCGCGTGCGTGGGCAAATGGCACATCGGCATGGACTGGGAGCTCAAGCCCGGAACGCCGCCGGAGATCGGGCCCCAGCAGCACTTCCGGCAGGACGAGGGGAAGCTCGACGGATACATAGATTTTACCAAGCCGGTGCGCAACGGTCCGACCGACGTGGGCTTCGACTACTACTTCGGAATATCCGCGTCGCTCGACATGTCGCCGTACGTCTTCATCGAAGGGGACCGGGTCACCGCGGTGCCCACCGGACACAGCCCGCTCGGCACCGAGGAGCTGCGCGCCAGGCCGGGTATCGCCGCCGAGGGCTGGCGCCACGAGGACGTGCTCCCGGAGATCGAGCGGCGCTCGCTCTCGTGGATCGAGGAGCAAGTGCGGGGCCCCGGCGGCGAGGCGCCGGCCGGCGGCGCACGGCCCTTCCTCCTCTACGTTCCGGTCGCCGGCCCGCATACTCCCGTCGTACCCACCGACGAGTGGAAGGGAAAGAGCGGCTGCGGGATCTACGGAGACTTCGTCATGCAGATCGATTCGGTCTTGGGATCGATCGTCGGCAAGCTCGAGGAGCTCGGGATTCGGGAAAACACCGTCGTCTTCTTCGCGAGCGACAACGGGCCGGAGACGATCACCGCCCCCTACCGCGATCGGTACGGACACGCGAGCGCGTGGAAGTTCCGCGGCATGAAGCGCGACAACTGGGAAGGCGGCCACCGGATCCCCTATATCGTGAGCTGGCCCGAGCGGATCGCCGTGGGTACCGAGAACGACCGCTTCGTCGAGCTCGCCGATTTCTACGCGACCGCGCTCGAGATGGCCGGGGCCGCCGACACGGCGAGCGCGGCGGCAGGCGGCGCGGCCGCGGGCGGCGAGGACAGCTTCAGCATGCTGCCGCTCCTGCTCGGCGAAAGCGCCCCCGACTATCGCACCTTCGCGGTCCACCACTCGTCGGAGGGCAAGTGGGCCGTCCGCCGCGGCCGATGGAAGCTGCTGCTCCATCCCGGCTCGGGCGGCAACGAGGTCGACTGCGATGAGAACGACGACCCGGTACAGCTCTACGACATGGAGACCGATCGATTCGAGACGACGAACGTGTACGCAGACCACCCGGACGTCGTGCGCGAGCTCAAGCGCCTCTGCCTGGACATGATCACCCGCGGGCGTTCGACCCCGGGGCCCGATGCACAGAACGACGGCGGGCAGCGGGCGCGCACGCACTGGGAGCAGCTGCGCGAGCTGCTCGAGCTCGAG
>CAYWJH010000224.1:0-2882 GCA_964458555.1 uncultured Spirochaetaceae bacterium
CATCCGGGAAGACGCGTGGGAGGCGGGCTCCAACCTGGACGCCATCCTCTGGGTAGGGGGCATACCGGGAGCGATCGGGTACGTTTCCGTGGGCGCCGCCGACCGCTTCATCGCCGCGGGGCTTCCCGTCAGGAAGCTGGTGCTCGACGGTGTGCCCGCAGAGATACGGACGATCGAGTCGGGTCGGTACCCTGTGGTTCGGGAGCTCAATCTCGTCTACCACGCCGGGGACGACGCCGCGGTGGATCTGGTGCGGTACATGCGCTCGCACGCCGGGAAGACTGCTCTGCGCGAGCTCGGCTACGTCCCGGCCGGGTCGTCCCCCGAGGGAGCACTTCGATGAAGCTCAGCCGACCGTACCGCGCGCTCTGGGTGCCGTTTCTGGTGGTTGCGCTCGCCGGTGTGGCCGCGATCGGCGTCGTCTCCCGCGACCAGGCGCGCCGGGCCGAGCTCGACGATGAGCTCCACCGTCGATACCTGCACATCGCCCTGTCGGTGGAGCGGGTGATCTCCGAGACGATGCAGTCGATCGCCACCGACGACGAGCGACACCTCGTCCGCGCAGCTCGCCTCTCAAGCGGGCTCTTTCGTTCCATGGCCGAGTTGGAAGCGTTCATCATCTGCGCGACCGGTTCGGATTGTGACGGGAGCGTGGCGCTGTCCGGCGTCTACGAGGATCTCTACCGGGACCTCGTGGTGGCCGTCGCGTTCTCGCGCGAGAACCGCCGCGACGAAGCCGCGCGTGCGATCGCGCGCGTCAGGTCCTCCCAGGAGGCGATGCAACGCGAGCTCGATACGATCGCAGAACGCATCGAGACGATCGAACAGGCGAGCCTTACGCGAACCGGCGTGCTCCTCGGGGTCGCCGGGCTCCTGCTGGTCGCGGTCGCGCTGGTGAACGCGTGGGTCATCGTTCCCGCGCTCGTTGTTCGACCGATGGATCGCATCGCCGCGAAGGCGGAGGCGGCGAGCAAGGCGAAGAGCGAGTTCCTCGCGAACATGAGCCACGAGATCCGCACGCCCATGAACGCGGTGATCGGGATGACGGGACTCCTCCTGGACACCGAACTGGACGACGTCCAGCGCCGCTACGCCGCGACCGTGCGCAGCAGCGGTGAGTCGTTACTCGCGCTGATCAACGATATCCTCGACTACTCGAAGATCGAGTCCGGCCGGCTGGATCTGGAGATCGTCGACTTTGATCTGGAGAGCATGGTGGACGAGCTTTGCGGCACGCTGGCGCTCCGGGCACAGGAGAAGGGGGTTGAGCTTCTCTACTGGGTCGATCCGGCGATACCGACGCTGCTTCGCGGCGATCCCGGTCGTCTGAGACAGGTTCTCACCAACCTCGCTGGAAACGCGATCAAGTTTACCGCCGAGGGAGAGGTGGTCATCCGGCTCACGCTCGAGTCTGAAGCCGACGACTCGATGGGTCTTCGCTGCTCGGTGCGAGACACCGGCATCGGCATCCCCGCAGAAAAGACGGACACGCTCTTCGAGTCGTTCACGCAGGTGGACGCCTCGACGACGCGACGCTACGGTGGCACGGGGCTCGGGCTCGCCATCTCGCGACAGCTCGTCGAGATGATGGGCGGGTCGATCGGCGTCGAGAGCGAGGAGGGGAAGGGATCGGAGTTCTGGTTCACCGTGACACTCGCCCGGCAGAACGAGACCTCCTCGAGACCGTTGGAGGCTCAGTCCGGAGACGTACGCGACGTGCGCGTGCTCGTCGTAGACGACAACGCGACCAACCGGGAGATTCTGCGAACGCTGCTCGTCTCCTGGCAGATGCGACCCGCCGAAGCGGGAAACGGTGCAGAGGCGCTCGAGCTCATGAAGGACGCGTACCGTGCCGGCGACCCGTTTCGTCTCGCGATCATCGACATGCAGATGCCGGGCATGGACGGCGCGGAGCTCGGTTCGGCTATTCGATCGGATGAAAATGTCGCGGATACGGTCATGATCATGCTCACGTCGTTAGGGGCCTGGGGCGATACTCGACGCCTCGCGGAGATCGGCTTTGCCGGGTACCTGAACAAGCCGACTCACAGCCGAGAGCTTCGCAGCACGGTTTCCCGCGCGCTCGCCGCTGCAGGCAACCGTCCGCGCCTTCTTCCGCACACCCCGCAGAGCGAACGGCCTGACGGCCGGGCCGCCGGACAACCGGCGGGCCCTCTCGCCGGTCGCGGCGCGCGGATCCTCGTTGCCGAGGACAATGTCGCCAATCAGATGGTCGCGCTGGGAATCCTCCGGAAACTGGGTGCTCACGGTGACGCGGTCGCGGATGGAACGGAGGCTATTGCGGCGTTGCAGACCATGCCGTACGATCTTGTTCTCATGGACGTTCAGATGCCGGAGATGGACGGTCTCGAAGCCACGCGTCGCATACGCTCGGGGTCGTTCGGGGTCAATCACCCGGGGATTCCCATCGTCGCGATGACCGGGCACGCGATGCAGGAGGATCGGCAACGCTGTCTCTCCGCCGGTATGAACGACTATCTCGCCAAACCGGTGCACCCCGACTCGCTCGCCCGCACGCTCACGAAGTGGCTACCGGCGGCAGCGGTTTGGAACCGGGCGACGATGATGGAGCGGATGATGGACGACGAGGACCTTGCGCGGGAGATCCTCGAGGAGTTCGTCCGGGATGCGGGGAGATTCCTCGACCCCTTCGACGCCGCCCTCGAGGCGGGCGACCTTCGGCAGCTTGAGAGGCTCGCGCATTCGGCGAAGGGCGTGGCCGGTACGATCTGCGCCGACGAGCTTCACGCGCTCGCGCTCCGGATCGAACAGGCCGCCCGCAACGGGGAGGAGAACCTGATAGCGGAGCTTCGCGGATCGTGGTACGAGACGATGGGGCGCGTGGTGAACGAAGTGAGGCA
>CAYWJH010000225.1:0-2882 GCA_964458555.1 uncultured Spirochaetaceae bacterium
GGCCCGCGGGCCAAGGAGCGACCATGATCAGAGTAGCGAACGCCCCGTGCTCGTGGGGCGTCCTGGAGTTCGGACTCGAGGGCGAGACGGCGGACTACCGCACCGTCCTCGCCGAGATGAAGGAGACCGGCTACGAGGGGACCGAGCTGGGCGACTGGGGCTTCATGCCCACCGACCCGAACGAGCTCCGCGCGGAGCTCGACTCGTTCGGGCTCGAGATGCTCGGCGCCTTCGTACCGGTCGCGCTGAGCGACCGCGGCGCGCACGACGCCGGGATCGAGACCGGCGTGAAGACCGCGCGCCTGCTCGCCGACGCGGGCTACCCTGACGCGAAGATCGTCCTCGCCGACGACAACGGCACGGTCCCCGCCCGGACGCAGAACGCCGGCAGAGTGCACGGCGGGCTCGGGCTCGGCGCCGACGGGTGGCGCACGCTGCGCGAAGGCGCCGAACGCTTCGCGAAGACCGTCCGCGACGAGACCGGGCTGCGCACGGCGTTCCACCATCACTGCGCCGGCTTCGTCGAGACGCCGGGCGAGGTGGAGCGGCTACTCGCGTCCACCGGTGGCGACACGCTCGGGCTCGTCCTCGACATGGGCCACTACCTCTTCGCAGGGGGCTACCCGAAGGCGGCGATCCGGCTCTTCTGGGACCGCATCATCTACGTCCACTACAAGGACTGCTCGGCCGACGTCGCCGCGCGCTCGCGCGAGAGCGGGTGGGACTACTTCGAATCGGTACGCCGCGGGGTGTTCTGCGAGCTCGGCCGCGGTGCGGTAGACTTTGCCGCGATCACCGACGAGTTACGCGCGCGGGCCTACGACGGGTGGATCGTCGTCGAACAGGACGTCCTGCCCGGCCTCGGGAGCCCGATCGAGTGCGCGCGGCGAAACCGCGACTATCTCGCCTCGCTGGGGCTGTAAGGCACCGCGCTCCGGGCGCCGAGCCGAACCGGGCGTGGGCAAGCCGGCCGGAGGACGCGCCGCCTTCGATGAGCGACGGCTGATCGGACGAGAGGGGCCGCGGGGAGCGTGTGCCCCTACTCGCCGACGAGCGACCGCGCCCACGCCTCGGCACGCTCGCGCTCACCCTCGGTAATCGGCCCCTCGGTGCCGCCCACGAAGAACCCGGCGGGCTCGGCGGCCGGTTCGCCGCCCTTCTTCTCGAGCTGTTTTGCGATCGGCTCCGCGGCGTAGCCGAAGAGCTTGACGAGAAACGACAGGAACCGGTTGTTCTCCGCCGCGACGTCGACCCGCGTGTCGAACGCCGCCACGCGGACCCGCTGCAGCGCGTCGGGCGCGAGCCCCTTGAGAAACTGCATCGTGGCCGGCATCGCGCTGAACTTGCGCGTGGGCGAGCCGACGACGAGGAGGTCCACGCCCTCGAGGTCCGATCGGCCCGCTTCCCCGACCCGTTTCGCCTCGACCTCACCGGCCAACGCGAGCACGCCGGCGATCGCCTGCGCGAGCTCTTCGGTATTACCGAAAACCGAATCGTAGAGAATCAATGACTTCATACGCCCATACTACACCCTGTGGCCGAGTCCCGCGACCGGCCGCGCGGAGTGCCGGGGCATCCGGGCGGACCGATCTGCATCTTGCGCTGCCGTCGCACTCTGGGTACCCTTGGTGCATGGACGAAACACGACACTACATGATCCGGCTCGCGGACGCGGAGTTCGCCGGGCCGTCGATGAACGGGCCGTCGCTCGTGGAGACGCTTCGGTCGCTCTCCGCGGAGGAGGCCGCCTCCACGGATACCTACGAGGGCTATACCGCGTGGGGCGTGGCGCTGCACGTGCTCTTCTTCAAGTACAAGGTCGGCGCGCAACTGGGTGCGAGCCTGCCCGCGTACAACTACGACGAGAACGGCTGGCCGTCGCTGCCCGACGAGAACAGCGAGGCGAGCTACAAGGCGATGATCGACGACCTCGAGGCGTTTCACCGTCCGACGGTGGAGGCGTTCAAGGGCGCGAGCGCAGAGAAGCTCGAGGAACGCTTCGCGCCCATGAAGACCTCGCTGGGCAACGCGTTCGCGTGGCTCGTCGCGCACGACGCGAACCACAACGCGCAGATCAGGAACATGGGGCTGCCTTCGCTGAAGGAGGCGTAGGCGGAGCGGACCGAACGGGGCGCCCGGCGGATCAGAACGAGAAGATCAGCCCGGCCGACGCATGCGAATAGCGCGTATTCGTCCCGTCGCGGAAGAGCACCTTGTACTTGTACTGCGCGTACCCACCGATGTTGCTGACCAGCGGCGCGGTAACTCCGCCGAGCGCGCCGACGTGAGGCGACACGTCTCCACCCCAGGCCGTGAGCCCCGGCGCCACGCCGAAGTAGATCGACCACCCGGACAGCGGAATCATGAACTTGAACGAGAGCGCGTTGTCGGTCGCGTACGTGTCGCCGCTGCGGTAAATCTCCGACGAGGGCGAGAGGTGCAGCGTGCTCAGGATGGGGATGTTCACGTGGAAGCCCCACGCGAACGCTGGGTCGCGCCCGCCGTCGACCGCCGGCGGGGGGACGACGAAGCCGGCACCGACTCCCAGCGCGACCGAACCGCTCTGCGCGAACGACCCCGCTGACGCGATCGCCGTCAGTACGGCGACCAGAACCAGGATCCGTTTCATGCGCCATAGCATAGCGCGCCGAGCGTACACCTGCAACGGTGATCGTTCGGCTCCCCCAGCGGTTCTTGACAGCAACCGTCGTATCGGCGAGAGTGGGAGATGCCCTCACCAACAGTAACGTACGAGTCTGATTCACGGATCGTTCTATCCCCCGTGTACGCGCTCTCACTCGGTCCGCGCGGCGAGCTCGTGGAGCTCGAGGTCGGCCCGGAAGGCGAGACTCGTCACCAGATGCTCGCTCCGGAGGCCGCCA
>CAYWJH010000226.1:0-2854 GCA_964458555.1 uncultured Spirochaetaceae bacterium
GATCATCGTGCTGCAGGACGGACGCGTCGCCGAGCGGGGCAGCCACGAGGAGCTCGTGAACGGCCGGACGATCTACCGCCGGATGAACGAGATCTACGCGTAGGTCGGGCTTCAGACCCGCGCGCCGGCCGCGATCCTCGGTCGCGGCCGGGCTCGCAACGGATTTCGCAGCCGGCGCTCTTTTGCCCTTATCAAAAATCACTAATCGCGCTATAATGTGCGCATGACCTTCGTGCTCGTAGCGATCGACGGCGACACGTTCGCGATCCGTGCCGACCGAATCGAGAAGACCGTCGCGATCAGCGGTGCCTCGCGCATGGCGCAGCAGCGCCCCGACCTCGTGGCTGCCGTCGTGGACGGGGAGGTACGATTCTTCTCGGATCTCGCGGTTCGGATGGGCGTCGGTGCCCCGGTTGGCTCGACGGGGGCAGGCATCGTTCTCGAGCGCGCCGGCCGTATCGCCGGGCTCGTCGTCGCCGACGCCCCGCAGCAAATCGGCTTCGAGGATCACAGAATCCTGCCGATCGCCGACTCGGTGGGCCACGACCTCTTCGACGCGTGCGCCTTCTTCGCCGACCAGTCGATCCCCGTACTCAGCGACGCCTTCCTGGCGCGGCTCGACGACGGTGCGAGCGTGGGAGAGACACGCCTTCGGGTCAATGCCGATGTCTCCGCCCCGGCGAACCATCTCACACGCCTCACCGCCGCCGGTCGGCACTACGTCGTAGCCACAGAGCAGCCGCTCGCGCGGCTCGAACGATCGCCGGCGACCGTTGCCCTGCCCGGCTCCACCGATGCGGTCGCCGGCATGGCCGCGTACGACGGAGCGATGGTGCCGGTGGTCGATTTCGCCCGCCGACTCGGCCACGACCGGCAGCCCACCGCCGGCGCCGTCGCGGCCTGCGCGGTGGGCGACGCGACGGTGCTGCTTCTCGCCGACGAGATCGGAGCGGAGGTGCACGATGCTCCACAGCCGGTCGAGCTGCCGCCGCTTCTCGCCACGCCCACGGTTGGCGAGGCGGTCATGGTCGACGGCGAACCGCTTCCGCTCGTGCGCGGGGCGGGCCTGGCGGACAGCGAAGACGAATCGGGGACGCCGGACGAGTCGGTTACCGCGTTCGCAGAGCACTTCCTCGACTCCGACGTGACCGTCGTGGAGTTCACGCTCGGAGACAGCGTCTATGCGGTCCCCTACGCGGAGACGGCCGAGCCGCCCGACGACCTGCGGCCCACGGGCTTCCCCGTCCAGCACGCGCTCGTCAGCGGCGCGTACGCGCACGGCGGCCGCCTCGTTCCGGCACTCGACCTCGCCGGCTATCTCGGCTACGAACCGGGGACCAACGAAGGAGCCGAGCCGATCCTCATCCGAAGCGGCGACGTGGAGGCCGTTCTCGCGCCCGCGCGGGTCGACGGCCGGCGCGAGGTACCCCGGCACGACCAGCGCGAGCTTCCGGTGCGTCCCGCGCACGGCGTCGTGTACGGGTGCTACGTTCACGGCGACGACGTCCGGCTCATCCTCAACGTCGGTGCGATCGCGCGGCACGGAAGCGACCCGGCGGTGCAGACCGCGCTCGCCGGCCTCGTCGGTCGTCCCGAGCCCGCGGCGGACGAGACGCACCTCGTTTCGGCTACCGCGCCGACCGACGACGGAGGCGCCGCGGGGGAGCCCGCCGAACCGCACACGGAGCCGGCCGGGCCGCAGGCGGGGGAAGCGCCGTTCCCCGACGACGCTCCTGCGCCGGCGCAGGAGCCCGCGCACGAGCCGCCCACCCCGGTAGAGCAGCCGGCCGAGCGTGCCGCGACCGAAGAGCCCGACGCTGCCGCCGAAGCGCCGGCGGCGAACGAAGAGACGGTCTCGGCGCCGGACGACGAGCGTGGAACCACGAAGCGTGACGCAACGGTCGAAGCTACGTCGACCACAACGCCGGCACCCTCTGCGACCGACGGATCCCCTGCGACCGACGCAGCACCCGAGGCGGCGGAACCGGAACCCGACGCCGCCGAGCGACCCCACCCGGCCGCTCCTGACGGTTCGACCGCTGCCGAGCCAGCGTCGACCCCGCGCCCGCGGCGCCGCCGGGCGCTCGTGGCGACGCTCCTGTTGCTCGGGGCGGCCGTCGCGTTCGCGGCCTTCGTGTACCCGGGGGCCGAACGAATCGCGTCGCTGCTTCCGTTCGGCAACGTCATCGACAGCGAGGACGCGGCGGCCGCGTCGGGCGAAGGCCCGGCGCGCGATGCCCCGCCGGACGACACGAGGCTGGCGCCTGCCGCCGAGGGGGAACCCGCAACGGAGAGCGGGAGCGAGGAACCTGCCGCCGAGCCCGGCCTCGCCGCGGCGTTGGACGAGGTCGTCTACTTCACGCCGGATTCGGCCTTGCTTCAACCGCGCGCGAGACGTACCCTCGACTCGCTCGCCCGAACGCTTCCGGAGGACGAGGCGTGGACGCTCGAGGTCGTCGGGCATGCCGCGCGCGTGGGCGCTGCGGAGACGTCGCAGGCGCTCTCCGAAGAGCGCGCGGAGGTCGTCGCAGACTACCTCCTCGAGCGCCTCGATCCCGTTCCGAGCTCGGTGGCGGTCCGCGGTATGGGCGCGCGCGACCCGGCGGCGAGCAACGCGACACCGGAGGGCCGCGAGCTCAACCGGCGCGTGGAGATCTTCGCCCGCGAGAGGCAGTAATGGAACCGATCCGCATCGCATTCCTCGGCGCCGGCAAGCGCGCGAGCTACCTGTATCACCGGCTCGTCTCACAGATCGACGACGTCGAGCTCGTTGGCGTGTGGAGCCGAAGCGACTCGTCCGCTCGCGCGCTCGGCGAGAAGCTGGGCGTCCCGTGGTTCACCGACATGGCGAAGC
>CAYWJH010000227.1:0-2839 GCA_964458555.1 uncultured Spirochaetaceae bacterium
CGGTCGAGTATGTACGGGGAATCCCCGTCGTGAAGGTGTTCCAGCAGACGGTTCACTCGTTCAAGGGGTTCTACGACGCCATCATGAACTACAAGAACCTCGTCTTCGGATACACCCGAATGTGGCAGTATCTGATGTCGGCGTACACGGTGGTTATCAACGGCTTCGTCTTCTTCCTGATTCCCGCGGCGCTGCTGATCATCAACGCCACCGGAGACTACGCGACAACGATCCTCAACGTGTTTCTCTACGTGCTCATCACCCCGATGTTCTCTCAAAGCATCATGCGAAGCATGTATCTGTCGATGACGTTCGGGCAAGCGAGCGAAGCCGTCGACCGCGTTGAGACTCTTGTCAGCCGCGAGCGGCTGGTCGAACCGGATTCACCCCGACCGATGACAGGAAATGCCGTTCAGTTCAGGAACGTCTCCTTCGCCTACCCGGGCACGAGCAGGAAGGCCATCGACGGTATCTCGTTCGAGATTGCAGAGGGGACAACCGTGGCGCTCGTCGGTCCCTCGGGCAGCGGCAAGACGACGATCGCCCGACTCGTACCCCGGTTCTGGGACGCGGACGAGGGGCAGGTGATCGTCGGCGGCTCGGACGTCAGAGAGATCGCGTCGGAGCAGTTGATGAAACGTGTGTCCTTCGTCTTCCAGAACACCCGCCTGTTCAAGACGACGCTCCGCGAGAACATCCGCTACGGCAGCCCCTCCGCATCTGTCGATGAGGTTGATCGCGCGGTTGAGCTCTCTCAATGCCGCGAGATCATCGACAAGCTTCCCAACGGGTTGGACACCAGGATCGGCGTCGAGGGAACGTATCTCTCCGGCGGCGAGCAGCAGCGGATCATTCTTGCCAGGGCCATTCTAAAGGACGCTCCGATCGTCGTGTTCGACGAGGCCACGGCGTTCACCGATCCGGAGAACGAGCACCTTATCCAGCGCGCCCTGAAGGAGCTTTCCGCAGGAAAAACCGTGCTGATGATCGCCCATCGGATGACGAGCGTGGTCGGCGCAGACCGGATTCTGGTCATCGATGACGGCCGGATAGCCGAAGACGGTACTCATCGTGATCTCCTTGCGAGAGGCGGTGTCTACGCCGGGTTGTGGCGCGAGTACCAACGGTCCGTCCGGTGGACCATCGGGAGGAGTGAGCATGCGTAAGGTCATCGAGGAACGCTTCGCCCTGACCCGCAAGGGCGCCACGGACTTTCTTCGCGGCGTTGCATTCACGTCGCTACTCAACATTGCTCTGATGCTGACCGCTGTCTACATGTTCACCTTTCTGGATGAGTACCTGCCTCGGGCTTTCGACCCGGATTCGCCGATCACTCGCGGACTGGGTTATTACATCGCCCTGGCACTAGGTTCCATGGGCGTGATCTTTGTCATCGCGGTCTTCCAGTACCGCAGCTCGTACACGACGGTCTACGAGGAAAGCGCCCATCGACGCGTGTCGCTCGCGGAGAAACTCCGGAGGCTCCCGCTGGCGTTCTTCGGCGAAAAGAACCTCTCCGATCTGACCTCCACGATCATGGACGACAGTACCGAGCTGGAGCACACGTTTTCGCACGCGGTTCCGCAACTCTTCGCGTCCATCATCAGCATTGTCCTGATCGCCGTTGGGCTGTTCGTCTTCAACTGGCAGTTGTCGCTCGCTGTGTTCTGGGTCGTGCCGATAGCCGGTACAGTCGTTCTCCTGTCGAAGAG
Source organism: uncultured Spirochaetaceae bacterium (assembly GCA_964458555.1). Taxonomy (GTDB): domain Bacteria; phylum Spirochaetota; class Spirochaetia; order DSM-27196; family SLST01; genus SLST01. Next base: position 1,713 of record CAYWJH010000227.1, read on the forward strand.
GGTGCAACAAAAGGAGTCGTACTCGGGCTACGCGGCAAAGCGAGAGGTCACCGAGAGCATCCAGGAAGGACTGGAGACGATCCAGGAGATCAAGTCCTACACCAGCGAGTCCGAGTACCTGCGCGGGTTGGACCGTGTCCTCAACAAGTACGAAGGACAGCTGATACGCGGAGAGCTGCTTGTCGGTACGCTCGTCAATTCGGCGCAAGGTATCCTGAAGCTGGGGCTACCGAGTGTGATCGTCGTCGGAGCCGGTCTGCTTTCTACGGGGAGCATTCCGCTGTTCACCTACCTCGTGTTCCTGATGATCGCATCGCGTGTCTACGCTCCGGTGAATGAGGTGTTCAACAACCTTGCCGCTCTCTTCTACCTCGACGTGCGTATCGACCGAATGAAGGAAATGGAGGCGATGCCTGTACAGAGCGGGAGCACTGACTTCCACCCTGTCGGTTTTGACCTCGAGTTCCGGAACGTCGCCTTCTCGTACGAAGAAGGAAAGCAGGTGCTCAAGGATGTGTCGTTTACCGCGTCACAGGGTCAGATCACGGCGCTGGTCGGGCCTTCCGGCGGGGGCAAGAGCACCACGGCACGGTTGGCAGCGCGCTTCTGGGACGCAGGCGCCGGGCAGATTCTGTTAGGCGGGCAGGATATCAGCGCGGTCGATCCCGAGACGCTGTTACAGTACTACTCGGTCGTCTTCCAGGACGTCGTCCTGTTCAACACGTCGGTCATGGAGAACATACGGATCGGCAGGAACGACGCTACCGACGACGAGGTGATGCGCGCCGCCCGACTCGCTCAATGCGACGACTTCGTGAACAGACTTCCGAACGCCTACCACACGGTCATCGGCGAGAACGGTGACACCTTGTCCGGTGGTGAGCGCCAGCGGATCTCCGTTGCCCGTGCACTTCTGAAAGACGCCCCGATCGTGATCCTGGACGAGGCGACCGCTTCGCTCGATGTAGAGAACGAAACCAAGGTCCAGGCTGCCATCGCGGAGCTCGTGCAGAACAAGACCGTGCTCATCATCGCGCACCGGATGCGCACCGTTGTGAACGCCGACAAGATCGTCGTGCTTGCAAACGGCAGAGTCGCGGAAGAGGGTTCGCCGCAAGAGCTGCTCA
>CAYWJH010000228.1:0-2839 GCA_964458555.1 uncultured Spirochaetaceae bacterium
GCATACCGTACGGCCTGGCGGGCGCGGTGTCAACGCAGGAGGGCCAGCCCGCCAGCCGTGGAGCGCCGCCAAGGCAGGGGCCCGCCGTCGGCCCCGCGGGTGTCACTCGAACTGCGGCAGGTACTCAGCGTGCGCGGCGAGGAGCTCGTCGGTCATCGCTTCGACCGCCGCTCGCTCGCGAAGGTAACCGCCGGCGAGGATGGCCTCCACCATCAGGTGCCGATCGCCCGCGAGCGCCGCTTCCACCGTCAGGCCGATGATATCCAGGTGCCGCCGGATCACCGGAGCGATCGTATCCGGGAAGGTATCGAAGGGCAGCGCGAGAAAGCCGTCCGCGCTCGCCACCGCCGGCAGCTCGAGTACGGCGTCGGCCGGGAGGTTCGAGTACGCGCCGCCGTTGGGCATGTTTACCGAGTACGTCCGGCGCGCGTCGGTGCGGATCGAGTCGATGATCGACAGGAGTTGCTCGTGCTCGCCTGAGAACCGGCCGAAGAACGCCTCGTCGAGCGGCTCGGGCGATCGCGCGAGCCTCGTCATCTCCTCGTACTTCCGGTCGCCGCCCTCGATCACCGGTTCGAAGGGAAAGGCGTCAACGCCCAGGCGCCTGCCGTAGTAGTCGCCGCCTGGAAAGACATCGGCGTAGAACTCGGTCACGTGCCGATCGCCGGGTACCGGGTACGCTCCTAACGTTTCGAAGAGCGACCAGGAGAAGGGGTTGAGCTCCTCACCGCCGTCCTTCCACGCGAGCGCGCCGATTCGCTCGGGGTCGATCCCGCGGATCCGGCGCTCGGTGATCTTCTCCCGCAGCGCGGGAAGGAGGTCATGGCCGTCGGCGCGCAGCTCGTAGACGAAGGTCAGGTGATTGATGCCGACCGCGCAGGCGGAGAGGTGGTCCAACGGCACATCGAGCTCCGAGGCGAGCGCGCGCAGCGAGTCGTGGACGCCGTGACAGAGTCCTATAACAGAAACCTGCGTCGCGCATCGGATGGCGGTGCAGTTCGCCGCCATGGGATTCGCGTAGTTGAAGAACCAGGCGTCGGGGCAGATCGCCTGGATGTCGTTCGCGATGTCGACCAGCGCGGGGATCATCCGCATCGCGCGCGAGATGCCGCCGGGCATGACCGTGTCGCCCACCGGCTGGTAGACGCCGTACTCGCGCGGTATGAAGACATCGGCCTCCCACGCGCGACGGCCTCCCACGCCAATGGTCGAGACGACGAAATCGGCCCCCGGAAGAATCTCCGTGCGGTCGGTCGACCCGGACAAGGCGATGGGCGCCTCCCTACCGTCGATCATCTTCTGCACGAGGCTGGTGACGATTTGGAGCGCCTCCGCGTTCGTGTCGACGAGGCCGAGCTCCCACGGCTCGCCGCGCTGCGTCGCGATGAGGTCCATGACGAGACCCTGTGTGAAGACGGCGCTGCCTGCGCCCACGATGACGAGTTTGGGCATCATGACCCTCCTACGCAGACTCGTACCACGCCTCGGTCTTCGGGTCGAGCTCCGGCACGTCGAGCGGGACGCCCCCGCCGCGCAGCGATTCGGTCGCGCGAACGCCGGTGGCGACGCTGTACCGGGCGGCCACGGGGGAGGTGTCGATCGTCCCGCCCTCGCGGACGAAGCGCAGGAACTCACCCACGATGCGCGGATCGGCGCCGCCGTGCCCGCCGGATTCGGCGTCCATCGCGAAGACTTCGTCGCCGTCCGGGTTCCAGTCGGCGCGGCGGTTCCAGAGTTTGATGTGCGTGCCGGGTGCGCCGTTACCGAAGTTCTCGATCCTGCCCTCGGTCCCTATGACGGTGTAGTTGCGCCAGTAATCCGGGGCGAAGTGGCACTGCTGGTAGCTCGCGAGCACGCCGTTCGCGAGGTCCATGTTGATCATGCTCAGGTCTTCCACGTCGACGACGGGGTTGAGTTGCGTTTGCGCGAGCGGCGGCCAGTTGTCGCGGTTCACCTTCGGGTTACCCGGATCGTCCGGTCCGTGCCGGTCGGTGATCTTGCCGTAGACCGAGAGGCGTCCCATCGCGTTCACGCGCCGGGTATAAGCGCCGCAGAGCCAGTGGAGCACGTCAATGTCGTGCGCCGCCTTCTGCAGGAGCAGCCCCGTGGAGAGCCTCCGGTCGGCGTGCCAGTCCTTGAAGTAGAAGTCGCCACCGTGGCCTACGAAGTGGCGGCACCAGGCGGTCTTGACCTCGCCGATCGCCCCGTCGTCGATGAGCGCCTTCATCTTCCGCGCGAAGGCCATGTGGCGCATGTTGTGGCCAAGGTAGAGCCGGACCGATTTCGCTCGCGCGGCTTCGAGGATGCGATCGGCCCCTTCGACCGTGATCGCGATGGGCTTCTCCAGGTAGACCGCGACACCCGCCTGAATCGCCGCGAGCGCGTGCTCCTCGTGCAGGAAGTCCGGCGTGGTGACGAACACCGCGTCGAGCTCCTGCTCCAGGAGCTCGCGGTAGTCGGGCGTTGTGACGACATGAGCCCCGTACCACGAGCGGGCCTGCTCGAGCGCTGCCTCACTCGTGTCGCAGCAGGCTACCACGCGCGCGCCGTCGCCGGGCTTGTGCGCGTGGCGCGCGAGGCTTCCGCGTCCGCCCGCCCCGATGACCCCAATGCGTAGATCTGCCATGCGAAGGTTCTGCCACGGTGGAGGGGTCGTGTCAAAGGGGGTAGGTCAGCCGAGGAAGCCGAAGACGGTGACCGAAGCGGTGAGCGCGATCAGGACGAGCCCGATGAGCCACTGCGTCGTGCGGATACTGTGCTGGACGTCGTCGAAACGCTTGTCCATCGCTTCGAAGCGTTTGTCCATCGCCGCGAAGCGTTCGTCCGAGTGTGCGCGCAT
>CAYWJH010000229.1:0-2765 GCA_964458555.1 uncultured Spirochaetaceae bacterium
TGCCCTGCGTTAGATTCCTTTCCCTTTCGGGAGGGTAGTTGCACATGGCTGAGACAGCGATGACCGTCCGAGAGGTGGCTGTGTACCTCAATGTCAACCAGAAGACCGTGTATCGGCTCGCTCAGAAGGGGGAGATCCCCGGGTTCAAAGTAGCCGGCACGTGGCGCTTTCGGCGCGAGGACATCGATCGCTGGATCGAAAGGCAGATGCAAGCTGCGGCAGGGCGCGATGAGAGGGACGAGGCGTCAAGCCGGTCCACCGGCGGCGGACGTGGCAGGCAGGGGAGGAAGAAGTCATGAGCTTGCTCGAAGCCCTGCAGCCCGGCGTTCGTCTCCTCGACAAACAGCGGGGGCTGGAGCGCCTCGTTCGCGCGGTCGAGCGCCTCGGTCGTGTGGTGAAGATATGGTTCGACGCTCCCCGGACGGGCGGCATGGAGCCGTTCATCTACCCGGTTGCCGAGGCCGAGCAGCGCTTTGAGATCCTCAAGGGGGGCACGGCAGCTTTCCAGGCCGAAAGCGAGATCGTACGTCTCGTCGCCGAGTGCTATCGGTTGGCGCACGCCTACCTGTTCAACCCGCTGTTCGCCACCGAGACTTCATTGATCGATCCGCTGCCTCACCAGCTCATCGCGGTCTACGACCACATGCTCCAACACCCTCGGCTGCGGTACCTGCTCGCTGACGACGCCGGCGCTGGCAAGACCATCATGGCGGGGCTCTACATCCGCGAGATGCTACTTCGGCGCCTCGTAGAACGTGTGCTGATCGTCCCGCCGGCCGGCCTTGTCGGCAACTGGGAGCGAGAGCTGCGCAACCTTTTCCGACTGCGTTTCCGCATCGTCGGGAGCGGAGACGGCGCAAGCGAGAACCCGCTCGAAGATCCCAAGAACGATTTGGCCATCGTTAGCGTCGATACCCTTACGCGGCCACGCATGCGCGGCCACATGCGCGAAGCCCGGCCCTACGATCTGGTGGTCTTCGACGAGGCGCACAAGCTGTCGGCCTACCGCGACGCCGACCTGACCGTCAGAGCGTCGAAGCGCTACGAGATGGCCGAGGAGATCGCCGCCCAGGGTCGGCACCTGATGCTGCTCACGGCGACGCCCCATATGGGCAAGGACGACCCGTACTACTTCCTCTGGCGTCTCCTCGAGCCCGAGCTGCTGTCGACACCGGAGGCCTTCAACCGGCTGTCGCGCGACCGCCGAACCAGCTACGCCCTGCGCCGGATGAAGGAGGAGATGGTCCGCTTCGATGGCGAGCCTATCTACCCGCCTCGCGATAGCATCACGGTCGAGTATCCACTTAGCGCCGACGAACGCGAACTCTACGATAAAACCACCGAGTACTGCGAGCTGCACTGGAACCGCGCCAAGCTGCGCAACCGCGGCGCGGCCGGGCTCGCGATGAGCGTCCTGCAGAGGCGGCTCGCCTCCAGCACCTGGGCGCTGCTCCGGTCGTTCGAGCGTCGCGAGGCCAAGCTCACCGAAGAGCTGCGCCTGCTCGAGCAGGGGCTCATCTCGGCCGAGGATCTCGAGATCCGCCAGCAGCAGCTCCCGCAGGAGGACGTCCGGGACACGAAAACCGGCGACGAGGAAGAGATCGAGGACGGCCGCGAGGAATCCGAGCGAAACGACGAGGAGATCGTCACCGCTACCGATGCGGTGTCGCCCGAGGAGCTATGCGCCGAGATCGCCGAGGTCCAGCGCCTGGTCTCGCTCGCGCGCCGCGTCTACGAAACCAAGCGCGAGAGCAAGTTCGAGAAGCTGTGGGACGCGCTCAAGGCGTACCCGGACACGAAGGTGCTCGTCTTCACCGAGCACCGCGACACGCTGGACTTCCTCGTCGGCCGCCTGGAGGCCCTGGGCCTCACCGGGAAGATCACGACAATCCACGGGGGGATGGACTACAAGGACCGGGACCGGGCCGCCGAGTTCTTCCGCGACCCGGACGGTGCGCGCTACCTCGTGGCTACCGACGCCGCCGGCGAGGGCATCAACCTGCAGTTCTGCTGGCTGCTCGTGAACTACGATATCCCGTGGAACCCGGCCAGGATAGAGCAGCGGATGGGCCGTGTGCACCGCTACAAGCAGCATCACGAGGTTCTGCTGCTGAACATGGTCGCCGCCGAGACGCGCGAGGGGCGGGTTCTCAAGGTGCTGCTCGACAAGCTCGAGCGTATCCGCAAGGAGCTCGGCAACGACAAGGTCTTCGACGTGATCGGTGCGCAGTTCGGCGACGTCGCCTTGCGCGACCTCATCTTCCGCGCCGTCGTGGAGGGCCAGGACGAGGAAGTGGTGCGGACCATCGACTCGACGCTCACGCGTGACCAGGTGGAGCACCACCTCACCGAACAGCGGAGCCGAGTCGAGTGCTCCGAGGTCCGGCAGCTACTCGACAGTTTGCAGGAACGGCGAGAGGATGCGGAAGTCAAGCGCATGATGCCGTCCTACGTACGCGCGTTCTTCGCCAAGGCCGCGCCTCATGCCGGCGTGGGGCTCGCTGGTGACCTCGACGGCGTGTTCTTCTTGGACCCGTGCCCCGACAGCGTCCGCCGTGCGATGCAGACCTACCCGGACGAGATCCAGGACAAGCTCACGTTCAGCCGCGAGATCGCCCTTCCGCCCGACGCGCTGTCTCCGCGCGCGATCTACTTGCACCCGGGCGAGCCGGTCTTCGAGGCGGTCACCACGCTGTTCCTCGGCAAGGCCGGCGAGCTCGCCATGCACGGCGGCGTATTCTACGACGGCGCGGCCAAGGAACCGT
>CAYWJH010000230.1:0-2708 GCA_964458555.1 uncultured Spirochaetaceae bacterium
GTCCAGATCACCTCGCGGGCGTAGGGCTCGCCGCAGAACGCGCCGACGATCTTGTCTCCGTTGTTCGCGAGCCGAACGAAGATGCCGCCCGAGTTCGCGTGCTTGTCGGCCATCGTCGTGGCCATTTCCCATGCAGTCGTCATTGTCTTGGTCCTCCAGTGTTGGGTTGGTTGTTCAGGCCGCCTCGGCAGCCAGGGAATCCATCTCGTCGAGCAGCCCGTGCAGGGCGCTCTTCGCCTCGTCGCTCGGGCGCGGACCCGAGCGATTCAGGTGGGCTCGGAAGACGCGACCGAGGGCATCGGCCGTCGCCTCAACGAGCTCGGGCTCGGCGTCGTAGAGCTCGAAGAGCCCGATGAGGCTGAGCGTCACTTCTCGAAAGGCGCGGGTGAGCGCCGGTCGTTGGTCTTTGGTGCTCATGGCTTCTGACCTCCTTTGCGGGCTCGGGTGGTTCCGCCGTGCGGCGGGCTTGCCGAGTCACGAGAGGTCAAAGCCTGGGTGGGGTCCGGTCGGGGACACGCGGTTTGGGGACACTCGAAATCGACCCGCAGATCCGCCAGCACCTCACGCAGCCGCGCGATGGCCCGCGAGTGCCGTCTCTTGATGCGCTGGTACGTGCGCCGCCGCTCCGACGGGGACAGCTCCGGGTGAACGCGGTCGACGTACGACGTGAGCAGCTCGCCACGGACCAGGATGGCGACCACCAGCTCGAGCTTGTCGCCGTCCAAGATGTGACCGGCGTGCTCCACCAGGAAGGACACCAGCGCGGCGCTCTCCTTCGCATCACGGCGGCGTGGCTTGTTCGGCTTGGTCTCGGGCCAGCTCGACAGGTGCCCGAGGGACTCCAGGTCGTCTTGCCGGCGCGAGATGTCCTCCGGATCGTCGAAACGCACCTGCTCCAGGTCGCGCTGCTCGGCGCGCACCCGCTTGAAGACCTCGCGCTGGGTCATCTGGCGCAGGTACATGCACGTGCGGTCGCGCCTCTGACTCAGCGGGAAGTCGCGGACGACCTCGAAGAACGACGACAGCACGATCTGGTCGAGGTCGTCGCCCGGGACGGCGTCGCCGAAGATGCGGCCGCGTAGGCACGCCAGCATCGGGTAGAAGGCGACGACGAGGACCGCGTTCCAGAACGGATGCGGCCGTCGCTTGTGCTCGCGGAGCAGCGCCCGGGTGAGCGCCTCCTTCTCCGCGTAGCGCAGGCTCGACTCGTCGCCGAGGACGGCGAGCACGCTGAGCACGCTGAGCACGCTGAGCACCGTCTCGTGCTCGCGCAGCTCCAGTTGATGTTTCTTGGCTTCTTCAAAACGCTTCTGGTTTCTCTCTGCACGCACCTCGGCTCTGAGGGCGCACTTCATCTGATGAAGGCCCATGGGCTCCTCCGCTCGCGGCGGTGGCCATCGGCGCGTCCCGGCTGGGGCGCGGTGCCGATGGGCCTCGAGGAGCCTCTGGCGTTGCCGCTACTTCAGTTGTTCAAGGGCCGACGCCACGCCCATCGCAGCGCCGGCAGGCAACACGCGCCTCTACGCTCGGGCGACCGAGCGGGCGTCTCGCTGCCGGCAGCTCTGGGTCTCGTTCAGCTCGGAGCAGCGACGGCACACGGCCATGACCGTGCCCTCCACGACGAACTGGGCGTCCTTGTACTTGAGATGGAGCCGACCCGACCGCTCCACCCCGAGCAGCGAGCGGCACTTGCGACAGCGCCACTCGTGCTCCTGCGAACTCTTCTGCATCGATGACCTCCGGTGCTTCTCGCGGCGGCCCATCCGCCAGCGACGAGGTCATCCTGCGGGTCGGGGTCGGAGGATGCTGGGAGCAGAGTCGGAGAAGAGTGGGAGTGGAGTTCGGGCTATCGGATCACGGCGGTCTCGACGCTTCCGTAGTGCTCGAATCGCACGAGAAAGCAGTACGTGGCACCGTCGTCGGGACGGAACTCGTACTCCTGCGGTCCCCCGAGAAGCTCGCGCGGTCCTTGAACAGCCGGTAGCTGCGACGCGAGCTGGTGGTGACGTCGACTTTGCGGCGCATGTCGTTGAAGGCCTTCTTGCGGCTCGCGGCGGTGGTCACGTTGGGGATGCGCAGGTTCTCGGGACGCTCGTGGTCGAGGTTGCGATTGGCGCGAGCCAGGTATGCCGCGAGCATCGAGACCTGGCCGGCTGTGAGACGCTCCGCGTCGCGCTTCTTCTTGCCGTTGCGCTTCGAGCAACACGGCTTGTCGATGGTGGCGTCGACGAAGTGATCGACGTCTTGTTCGAGACCGCGCGCGGCAACGAGCTCTTCTTCGGTGGCGATGTGGACCGGGGCGTCGCTGTCGTGTCGCCAGCAGATGGCGATCGGCTTGCGCCCATACTCGCCGACGCCATCGCGGACCGTGAGTACCTCGGGCGCCGGCATCACGTACGCAGGCGAGCGCTGGACGAGCGCGCCGGCGTCATCGAGATCGAGAAGCTCGTCGCACGCGATCACGGTGGCGCGTCGCTGGCTCAGCAGGGAGCGATCATTGGCTGAGAGGCTGTCGGCACACGGGACCAGCGCCGCGAGCTCGCCGGAAGGGTGGTGGGCGAGCAGCGTCGCGAGCGTGCCGCCGTAGCCGCTCTCGCGTTCGGACAAGACGAAGAACACCGCTGCACCGCCCAGGCGAACGCCGAGGGACCAAGCGCGGGCTCCATCGACCGGTTGAACGTCCCCGCTGCAGCCGAGTGCATCGCCGA
>CAYWJH010000231.1:0-2689 GCA_964458555.1 uncultured Spirochaetaceae bacterium
GATCAGGGTCGGCATCGTTGGATACGGATACGCCGGCGAGGTGCTCCACGCGCCGCTCATCGAGGCGGTGCCCGAGCTCAAGCTCGTCGCGGTCTCCACGAGCCGCGCCGAGCGGCAGGAGCTCGCGCGCGGACGCGGTCTTCGCGTGCACGCGAGCTCGGACGAGCTGCTCGCGAGCGACGATCTTGACCTCGTCGTGATCGCCACGCCGCACGACACGCACCTGCCGCTCACGCGAAAGGCGTGCGAGGCGGGCAGGCACGTCGTCTGCGACAAGCTGATGGCGCTCGACGTGGAGGAGGCGCAGGCGATGGCCGCCGCCGCGCGCGAGGCCGGGGTGATGCTCAGCGTCTTCCACAACCGCCGGTGGGACGGCGACTTCCTCACGGTTCGCGCGGCGCTCGCCGCGGCCGCCGCACCCGGCGCGGTCGGGGAGCTACCCGACGTCGGCGACGTTATCCGGATCCGCGCCTGGGTCCACGGTGCGGGCGCTCCCAACCCGACCCGCTGGCGCGCGAAGGCGTCGCACGGCGGGGGTATCTTCAGCGACTGGGGCGCGCACCTCGTCGACCAGGCGCTCCTCCTGCACGACGCGCCGGTCGCGACCGTCTCGTGCCAGATGCTGCACGCGGTGCCCGGGATCGACGTGGAGACCGCGGCGCTCTGCGTGATCGGCTTCGAGGACGGGACGAGCCACGTGATCGAGACGACGCAGCTCTACCACGAGTCGTCGAAGGGCTACGAGCTGTGGGGCACGAAGGGCAGGCTCCTCGTGAAGGGATTCGACCCGCGCGAGAACCTGCTCAACCAGCGCGTCCGCGGTGTCGAGCGCAGCGCCGGCGACTACGAGGTGCGGTTCGTCGGCCCGGACGGGACTCTGGCGCTCGGTTCGCCCGGCCCCGGCGACTGGAAGAGCTACTACGCGAACGTCGCGGCGCACATCGCACGCGGCGAGGAGCTCGCCGTGAGCGCGGATTCGGTCGTGCGGACGATGAAGCTGCGCGAGGCCGCGCTCGTGTCGGCGGCGGAGGGAAGGACGGTCGCCGGGCCGATATAGGCGGGGCGGCGTCGCGGGCGCGGCGGCCCGCCTCAGTGCTCCGGGTCGCCGCTCGACTCGCCGTAGAGCCAGGCCCACTGCTCGCGGGTGAGCTCCGGTTGCTCCGGTTCGTCGGGGAAGATCGACTCGACCGAATCGACCGGCTCGTACCCGAGCTCGATCCGCGCCTTCTCCGTGGAGAGCCACGGCCGGCGTGGCTTTGAGACGCAGTTGTAGATCCCGAACCGGGGAGCGACGGCCTCGAGGCAGAGGCCGATCATCTGTGCGAAGTCCCGCGCCGACAGTACGAGCGCTTCCTTTGAGCGCGAGAGGCCTTCGGCGATGCGCTCCCGGCTCATGTAGTAGCCGATGCGCAGGCAGTACGCCCGCATACCGTATCGCTCGGTGAAGTGACGCGCGAGCGCCTCCCCGTAGAGCTTGGTCACCGCGTAGAAGGTGTCGGGGCGCGGTTCGGCCGCCTCGGTCAGCTCGAGCGTACCGTCGGCGTGGTGGAATCCGACGGTGTGGTGGCTGCTCGCGAACACGATTCGCGGTGCCTTCCCGCGCCGCGCGGCGTCGAAGACGTTCCACACGCCCTCCACGTTCACCGGGATCATCTGCTCGCGGACGTCGTAGTCCCAGGTGAGCGCGCCGAGGTGAATGACCGCGTCGACGCCTTCGCACGCGCGGTCGATCGCCTCAGGGTCGGTGAGCTCGGCCTGCACGAACTCGTGCTCGGTCTCCAGCGGCACGCGGTCGCTGAGGCGCAGTCGGTACCGGTCGGCGAGGAAGCCGACGAGGTCGCGGGCGATCATGCCGCCCGCGCCGGTGATGAGGACGAGGGGACGATCCCCCATCAGCCCTCCATCGCCTTCAGGTTCCCGAAGCTGCGCTCCAGGCTCTCCTTCGGGCCCAGCTTGTTCAGCCGGTCCTGCTCGATCGTGAGCCACCGGACGCCCGCCTTCTTCGCCGCGGCAACCACGCCCGGAATATCGACGACGCCGTCACCCACTTCGGTGAAGACCGCTTCCTTGCGTGCCGCGTTGGGATCGTCGGCATCGGGCATGAGCGATTCGAAGTCCTTCATGTGGAGGACGGGGAACCGATCGGGATACGTCTCGATGAGCTCCACCGGGTCCCCCCCGCCGAAGGCGACCCAGCCGACGTCGAGCTCGACGTTGACCAGCTTCGGGTCGGTGTTCTCGAGAAGGATCTCGATGCCGCGCTTCCCGTCGAACTTCACCATCTCCTGGTTGTGGTTATGGTAGAGCAGGCCGACGCCGGCATCGGCGCAGATCTTTCCTGCGTGCTCGTAGTATTCGGCGTACTTGAGGATCTCGTCCTTGTCCTTGAACGGGGCGAAGTAGTCGACGACGAACGGTGCGCCCATCGTCTTCGCGGTCGCGATCGCCGCGCGGACCTCGTCATCGCTCTTGCCGAACTTTATGCCGCCCTGGCAGGGGACCGCGAGCCCGAGCCCGTCGAGCTTCTGCTTCAGCTCTTCCTCGGTGATCCCGAGCTTCTCGGCGTACGACGCCGCGCCTTCGATGCCGTCGAGTCCCAGCTTTGAAAGCCAGTTCAGGACCCACTGTGGGTCCTGCTCGACGAGCTCCCGTATGCCCAGTCCGATGAGTCCGATCTTTGGTGCCATGG
>CAYWJH010000232.1:0-2653 GCA_964458555.1 uncultured Spirochaetaceae bacterium
TACCCCGCGATCAAGCTCCCGCTCGCCCGGATGTCCGCGTACGAGCTTCCCACGTGCAGCCCGTACTCGCCGGGTGCGTGCGTCCACGCGTCGGCGGCCTCGTCGAAGTATTCCAGGTCGTGCACATCCAGCAAGAGCCGCACGCGCTGCTCCTCACCGGGCTCGAGGTAGACCTTGTCGAAGCCCCGCAGCTCGCGAAGCGGACGGTCGGCCCCTGAGGCGCGGTCCTCGACGTAGAGCTGGACGACCTCCGCGCCGGCGCGCTCGCCGGTGTTCGCGACGGTGACCTCGACCGCCCACGCACCGTCGCCGGCGACTTCCACCGAGAGGTCGGAGTACGCGAAGCTCGTGTACGAGAGACCGTGCCCGAACCAGTAGCGCACCGGCTTCTTCTTCGCCTCGTACCACCGATAGCCTACGTAGACGCCCTCGTCGTAGCGGATCTCGTACGGCCACGGCGAGTCGATGTGCTCCGGCTTCGCCGCGCCCGGCTGGAGGTTCTGCACGGGATCGTCGACGCTCGCACCGGTGGGCAGGTAGTCGGCGCCCGGCGAGTCGGCGAACTCTTCTTCGATCGTGAAGGCGAGCCGGCCCGAGGGATTGACGTCGCCGCAGAGGATCGCAGCGAGCGCCTCGGCGCCGCGCTGCCCGGTGAACGGCGCCTGCACGATCGCCGCGGCGCCGTCGTGCCACTCCATCGCGACGCCGCCGCCGGAGGTGATCACGACGACGACCCGCTTTGCGAGCTCGCACGCCCGCGCGATGAGCGCGTTCTCGCTCTCCGGGAGCCGGAAGGAGCGATCGCGCCCCTCGCCTTCGAACTCGAAGCCGGTGCAGACGATCACCGTGTCCGCGGCGGCGAGCTCGGCGTCCGACGGCACGTTGCGCACGCTCACGGTCGCCGACCAGAAACGCTCGTCAATCGCCTCCGCGTAGGTGGTGTTGGCGTAACCCTCGACGTAGCCCGAGCCCTTGCCGGCGAGCGGCGCCCGCGTCGCCCAGCCGCCGGTGACCATGATCGTCGCCGGCTCTTCGGGGTCGAGCGGCAGCGCACCCTCGTTTCGCAGGAGCACCGTCCCCTCCGAGGCGACGCGAAAGGCGACGTCCTCGTGGAGCGGGAGGTTCGCGAGATACGCCTGCTGCTCGTGCGCGTGGTCGAGGAAGCCCATCATCGCGAACGTTCGGATGATGCTCGTCACCATCCGGTCGATCTCCTTCGAGCCCAAAAGCTCCTCGCGGGCGACCTTCAGGTGCTCGCCGCGCGGCATCTCCAGATCCTGGCCGGAGGCGGCGAGCTTCGTCCCGTCGTCGACGGAGGTCCAGTCGGTCATGACGAGGTGGCGAAACCCCAGCTCGTCGCGCAGGAGGCCGTCGATCACCTCCTTGCTCTGCCCGCAGTACTCGCCGTTGAGGTAGTTGTACGAGGTCATCACCGCGAGCGCGCCGGCCTCCACGCCCGCGTCGAAGGCGCGGAGGTAGATCTCCCTGATCGCACGCCTGCCGACGATCGTGTTCGAGTGCTTGCGGATGTAGTCGGTCTCGTTGCCGATGAAGTGCTTGAGCGTCGCGATCACGCCGGTCTGCTGGACCGCGGTCACGTAGACGAAGATCATCTCGGCGGCGAGCGCCGGGTCCTCGCCCGTGTACTCGAAGTTGCGCCCGCACTGCGCGATCCGGTAGACGTTCATCCCGGGGCCGAGCAGCACGTGGATCCCACCGGCGCGGCACTCCTCGCCGACCGATCGCGCGTACTCGGCGACGAGCTTGCGGTTCCACGTGCTCGTGAGCGTCATCGCGCTCGGGAAGGAGACCGATTCGGTGAGCTTCCCCGACGGAAACTGCTCGCGCAGGTGGACGCCCTGCGACGCGTCGGTGAAGTTGATGTCCGGCACCCCGACCCGCTCGCAGCCGGCGATGTAGAATCCCCGGCCGCAGACCATATCGAACTTCTCCTCGTCGCTCATCGCGCCGACGATCTCCTTCGCCCGCCGGTCGGCCTCCTCGTACGGGACGAGGGGAACGAACGGGGTGAGCCCGGCGCGGGAGAGGGCGAATCGCTTGCGGGTCGTGCTGAACATGGGAGCTCCTTGGCCCACATTCTACCGCCGCGTGCCCGGGGCCGCAATCCGGTTCGGTGGCGCTGCGCAGGATCGAGCCGGAGGCCAGAATCGTCGAGAAGGTCGATGGCAGAGCACCGGGGCGCGAGCGCCACCGCAGCGCGGGCCCCGGCACGAACGGGCGTGACGGCGAAGCGGGCGACGCCGCTTCGGCTCGCCGAGTACGTCCAGGACCGCGCCGCCGGTCGATTGCCCCGGTCGGCAGGCCACGGCGACACGGTACTCTCCGGCTTCGTCAACGGCTCCGCGACGATCCGCGTGCGCGTCACGAAACCCTTCGCCGACTCCTCGGTCTCGCGGATCCTCGAGCTCGTCGAGGACGCCGCCGCCCGGAAGGCACCGACGGAGAAGTTCATCTCGTGCCCCTGCAAGCTCGTGATCTCCATCCCGCTCGGCTACTTCGGCGGCATAGGCGGCGCCTCGCGAAACGGCTTCGACGAACGCGAGATCCTGCGGTTCGCCGCCCTCGCCGAGTCGCATTCGACCCACCCCATCGCCCGCTCGATCCGCGCGGCGTACGACGGCGAGGTCGACCC
>CAYWJH010000233.1:0-2617 GCA_964458555.1 uncultured Spirochaetaceae bacterium
ACGAGTACTCGTCGTAGCCGGAATCTCCTTCGGTCATCCTCTCGAGCATCTCCGAAAGACGGGCGAACTCCGGATTCGTCTTGCCTTCTTCGAGGAAGTTCCGCTGGTTCAGCACGTAGTCTCTGTTGTCGTGAGCGATAAGGGCTCCCGTTCCGTCGATCATGTACGCGTATCCGCCTTCTCCGTAGCCTATCCTGTCGGTGATTTCACTGAGCCACGCGGCGTCGAGCCGAATGAGCAACACTGCGACGGGAACGGAACCGGAGTCGCTGATCGGGACTGCGAGAATCATGACGGGAGAGTTTGTAACCCGAGAGATGAGTACGTTCGAGAAGCTCGCAGTGCCGTCCATCGCCTCCCTGAAGTAGGCCCTGTCACCGAGCGCAGCCTCTGTTCCATCCGGGTAATGGGCCGTTCCGTCGGATTCGATGATCCCCATACCGAGAAAACCGTGCCGTTCGTTCATGGCTTCCACAGCACTCAGTTGGGTCTCGAGATCCATGCTTCTGACACTCGGATGATGCGCCAGCTCGCGACCGATGAGAAGGTACTTGTCCAGTTCCGTTCTCACGAGTTCGGAGGCCTCTTGCGCCTGATCGGTGATCGTAGCTTCCACCTGCTCGCTCAGAGCGGTGCTCGCCTGGAAGTAGGTCGTAACACCTATCCCTGCCGCTACAGCCACGATCAACAACGTGACTATCGTGATCGTCTTACTGCCGATCTTCATTCTCTTCAGCATCTATCCATTCTCCTTGGGGGTGTTTGGCTGTGCCCATAATGGCGACGGGCCGCGTCGTCCGTCGGTCGGGGAAGCTTGACATATTCTGTAGGAGAAACTCCTACACGCAGTGTCGAACTCGGACGACAGCACGTAGTCCGGCTCTCAGGTATTATGAGGTTAAGACAACCCGGTCTTCCTGGAGGTACGATTCCGTGGAGTGGCTCATACCGGCGGTGATCGCGACGCTCGCGAACTCCGCGCTTCTCGCCCTCGTCTATCTCTATCTCGCCGCGAAGGAACGCGAGCGCAGTCTCGCGACTCTGTTCTGGAGCTGGACGGTCTACTCCGTCCGTTTCGTCTTCATGCTGCTCTACGTGGCGCACGGATCGCAGTTCTTTTTCATCGCGAACCAGGTCTGCGTGCTCGTGAGCTCGCACCTGCTCCTGTCGGGGTTTCGTCTGTGGCTCGGTCGATCCGCGTCGCCCGTCGGCTGGACTGTCGCCACCGGGGTCGCGCTCGTCTGGCTCGTGGCCGGCGAGGCGCTCGGGATCGGGTTCACCGCGTTCACCGTTCCGGTGTTCTTCTACTCCGGATGGCTCTTCGTCTGGGCGGGCGTTCTCGTTCTCCGGGCGCCTCGGGGACCCGGAGTGGGTGCGCCGATCGTCGGGATCACGCTTCTCGTCTGGGGCATTCACAAGATGGACTACCCGTTTCTCCGCTCAGTGGAGTGGTTCGCGCCGTGGGGCTATCTTCTCGGGGCCGTGGCGGCCGCGATCACCGGAGTCGGGATGGTACTGATCTACTTCGAGCAGGCTCGCGGCGAGCTGGTGGTCGCCGTTCGCGAGCGGGAGACGCTCTTTCGCGAGGTTCATCACCGCGTCAAGAACAACCTCGCGATCGTGAACTCGCTTCTCGAGTTCCAGAAGGGGCCGGATCCCGTTTCCTCGCGATCGCTTACGACCATCCAGAATCGGGTGAGATCGATGGCGCTGCTCCACGAACAGCTCTACCGAACCGGCGGCCTCGCGACGGTGGGCTCGGCCGACTATCTGAGCGAGCTGATCGAGCGAATACGCGCGACCGTCGACTCGGCGATGACCCAGGTCGAGCTCGCCTCGCAGATCGACGCTGCGGAGCTACCTATCGACGTCGCGATCCCGCTCGGGCTGGTCGCAAACGAGCTCGTCTCGAACGCGCTCAAACACGCCTTCCCCGGACGCGAGCGGGGGACGGTCGATGTGCGATTCGAGTGCGACTCGGCCGGCGGCTCGAGGCTCGTCGTCGCCGACGACGGCGTCGGTTTCGAGGGTTCGACTCCTCCGGTCGGCGGCATGGGCTGGCAGCTCATTCGCAGCCTCACCGAACAGATCGACGCGACAGTCAAGATCGGCGACGGCGGAGAGACGGGGACCCGCGTCTCGGTCGTGCTCCCGGCGCCGGCCGGATGTCAGGCTTCGGCGAGAGCGCAGAATACAGCAGATAGAGGAGCGTCGCAATGACCGGATCCACGGACGGAGAGAACCACAACCGGACCATTCTTCTCGTGGAGGACGAGGCGATCATCGCCCTGAACGAGAAGATGATGCTCGAGCGCCACGGCTACCGCGTCGTGACGTCCACCACCGGTGAATACGCCGTCGAAATGGCGACGAACGATCCGGGGATCGAGCTCGTACTCATGGATATCAATCTGGGGTCCGGGATCGACGGGACGCAGGCCGCGCAGATGATCCTCGCCGCGCGAGAGCTGCCGGTCGTCTTTCTCTCCTCGCATACCGAACCGGACGTCGTTGAGAGGACCGAGAAGATCACCTCCTACGGGTACATCGTGAAGAACTCCGGTGAGACGGTCCTGGCGACCTCGGTGAAGATGGCGTTTCGCCTCTTCGACTCGAG
>CAYWJH010000234.1:0-2512 GCA_964458555.1 uncultured Spirochaetaceae bacterium
ACGGTCACCCGGAGTTCTTCCTCGGTGCCGACGTCGACATCACCGAGCGCCGCGTAACCGAAGAGGCGCTCGAGCGAGCGAAGACCGAAGCCGAGGAGCAGGCCCAGGAGGCGGAAACGCTGCGCATGGCCGGCGCGATCGTCGCGAGTACCCTCGAAGTCGAGCAGACCGTGCAGCTCGTGCTCGACCAAGCGCTCAACGTTGTGCCCTACGACACGGCGAGCGTCCTGTTGCTGCGCGAGGACGCGCTCGAGGTGATCGGCGGCAACGGGTGGGAGGACCTTGACGCAATTCGCGGGCTGCGCATTCCCTGCCCCGGCGCCAATCCGCACAGCCGCGCGATCGAAACCCGAAACGCGACGGTTGTGGACGATGTCGCGGAAGAGTTTCCCCGGTTTGCCAATATCTCGGGCACCGAGATCCGGTCATGGCTCGGCGTGCCGCTCGTCGTGCACGGCGAAGTGATCGGGCTCCTCGCGCTCGACAGCGTGACCCCCGGCTTCTTCACCTCCAAGCACGTCCGCCTCGCAACCGCGCTCGGAGACCACGTCGCCGTCGCGATCCAGAACGCGCGGCTGTACGAGCAGACGCGCGAGCTCGCGATGACCGACAGCCTGACCGGGATCGCCACCCGTCGCGCCTTCTTCGTCCAGGCCGAGCACGCGCTCGAGCAGGCGAAACGCAACGACCAGCAGATCAGCCTCATCATGGCGGACCTCGACCACTTCAAGGCGTTCAACGACGAGTACGGCCACGGCCGTGGCGACGAGGCGATCCGTCTCGCCGCAGACGCCGCACGCGAGGTACTGCGCCGCAGCGACATCATCGGTCGGTACGGGGGCGAAGAGTTCGCGGTCGTCCTCCCGAACACCGATACCTCCGACGCCACGACGATCGCCGAGCGCCTGCGCGCTCGCGTGAGCGAGATCATCGTCCCGAGCACCGAAAAGCACCTGTCGGTCAGCGTGGGCGTCGTCAGCGAAGCGCCCGAACCGGCGGAGACCGTCGACGCGGTGCTCGACAAGGCCGACCGCGCGCTCTACGAGGCGAAGCGACTCGGCCGCAACCGGGTCGAATTGTTCGCCGCGTCGTGAGGCGAGCGCGCGTCAGCTGCCGGCCTACTTCTCGGTGAGCGAGGTCACGCCGGTCCACGAGGCGCGCTCCGACGGATCGGCGGCGAGCCACGTGTCGCACTGATCTACCATCCTGGAAGCAACGACGTCGTCGTTCGCGATGGAGGCGAACAGATCGCGTGCTTCCTGGAGGCGGTTGTTGTACCAGAGCCGCAGCGCACGGTCGTAGGTCTCGAGGACCGCCCGCCGCGCATCGTAATCGGGTGAGAGCATGGGCTCGTACACGGTGACAGGCTCGAGGCGCCCGACGACAGCGATCCGACCGAGCTCGCGGACCGGGAACGTGTCGCCCGTCCGCTCGCGCGTTGCGTGCGAGATCATCGCGTAGGTACCAAACACCTTGTTCGCTCCCTCGAGCCGGGCCGCGAGATTCATACCGTCGCCGAGTGCGGTGTAGTCGAAGCGCGTGCGGCTTCCGAAGTTGCCTACCGAGACCTCGGCCGTGTTCAGCCCGATGCGCGTGTGGATCTCGCGTCCGACGCCTGGAATCTCGCCGTCGGCGATCCCGCCGGTGACCGGTTTCGCGTAGTCGGCGCGAAGCTCGGAGAGCCGCTTCTGACACGCGAGTGCCGCACGAACGGCGCGGGTCGGGTGGTCGTCGAGGTCGAGCGGCGCGTTCCAGAACGCGATGATCGCGTCGCCTTCGAACTTGTCGATCGTACCGCCCTCGTCCTGAATGATGCTCACGAGCTCGGTGAGATAGTGGTTGAGAAAGCCCGACAGCTGCTCCGGCTGCAACCCTTCGGAGAGGGTCGTGAACCCCTGGATGTCGGAGAAGAACATGGTAAGCTCGCGCCTCTCGCCGCCGAGCCGCAGCTTCTCCG
This sequence comes from uncultured Spirochaetaceae bacterium, assembly GCA_964458555.1. Classification (GTDB taxonomy): domain Bacteria; phylum Spirochaetota; class Spirochaetia; order DSM-27196; family SLST01; genus SLST01. Next base: position 1,958 of record CAYWJH010000234.1, read on the forward strand.
GGTCGCTCTCGATCTCGGAGATGACTACCGGGCTGAGATACTGGCCGAAGGCGCCGCGGATGAACCGCTTCTGCGCGCCCTCGGTCGCGTAGTTCGCGACGTTCGCCGCGGCGAGACCGAGGAAGACGGTGACCAGCGGCACGACCATGGGCACCCAGAAGCCGACGAGGTACCCTCCGACCGCAAGCGCCACGATCAGCGCGAGAAACCCCACGATGAACAACGCCTCGCCGACGGTCCGCTGCGCGTATGTCGCGGCGAAGGCGGCAGCGAGGGTGAGGACAACGATGAGCGCGCCTGCCGCCGCGGTCGGCAGGTCGCGGAGGAAGTCGCCGGCGAGCAGATTGTCGAGCATCGTCGCGTGCACGGACACCCCGGGGGCGCGCGGGTCGAGCGGCGTGGGCCGCAGATCGAGCAGCCCGGAGGCGCTCAGGCCCACGAAGACGTGCTTGTCCGCGAACGGCGCGGTGTCGACGGTGGGCTCGCCTCCGGAGGCCAGGTTGAACCCGGAGATGACGACGTCGAACGCCGGGTAGTTCTCGTGGAGGTAGCCGG
>CAYWJH010000235.1:0-2500 GCA_964458555.1 uncultured Spirochaetaceae bacterium
AAGACGGTCGTGCGGATGCCCGGCCCATCGTGGAGCGAGAAGTGCTGGATATTGAAGACCTCGCCGGCGGGTGTCACGGCAGCCTGAACACCGCGAGATCGTCTGTAGTGCCGAGGTAATGGGTGAACGTAGCGTCGGCGACGCCCGAGTAGAACTCGGAGAGGAGCGCCGAGCCCTGGTCGGCGTTGTGCGCGAGAACCCAGGCGCCGCTTCCCATGCGCGGGCGCGCCGCCGCGAACAGCGGCCCGTAGATCGACTTGCCGTGGTAGCGCGGGTCGGGGTGCGTCTGCGGACCGGTCGCGTCGAGGACGAGCAGGTCGATCGCGGTGTCCTCGGCGAGGAGCGCCTCCTCCGCGTCGCGGCACACCGTCTCGACGCGGTCGGTGAAACCGAGGCGCTCCATGTTCGCGCGGCCGGCCTCGGAGACCGAGCGGTCTATGTCGAGGCAGAGCATTCGCCCGCCGGGCGCGAGACCCGCGACGAGCCAGACGGCGAGGTAGTTGTAGTAGGCGCCGCAGACGACGACGTTCTTCGGATGGACCGCCATGGAGAACTCGAAGGCGCCGCGGGTCTCGTCCGGGAAGATGTAGGTGTGCCGGTGGTCGAGGTGGCGGAACCTCTTTTCCACCAGCGTGCGGTACGCGTCGAACTCCGCGTCGCGCGGCGCCGGATCGTCGGCGAGCCCGGCGCCCGCCATCGCCTCCAGCATGCCGGCGGCGCAGACGCGCCGGTCGGGAGGGAACATGGAGAGCTTCTTGATCTCGAAGCGGGAGAGGCCGGCTGCCTCGAGGTCGTCGGCGGTCTGCTCGATGCGCGAGCGATAGTCGTCGCGGGAGATGGCGCCGTCGAGGTAGTCGGCGACGAAGGGAAACCCGGCGGTCCGCTCGAGGAGAGATTGAAACATCGTTCCACCCATGGCAATACTATGGAGGATCGTCGGCAAGGTGTCCAGCGGGTCGCTTGCACGGCGCGACGGCCGTGGTATGATGCGCACCCGGGGGCAGACATGATCGAAAAGACCGATGAGCCCAAGCGCGTCCTCGTCACCGGGTCGACCGGAGCGGTAGGCACGCCGGTATGCGAGCGCCTCATGGCGCGCGGACACTTCGTCCGCGGCTTCGCGCGCCGACCGACCGAAGGCGTGAGCGACTGCGTCCAGGGCGATCTCAACGACCGCGACAAGGTGCGCGAGGCCGTAGAGGGCATGGACGCGATCGTCCACCTCGGCGCGCACCCGGACGTCGGCGACTTCGTCGACGACCTGCTGCAGCCAAACGTGGTCGGCCTCTACTACGTCTGCGACGCGGCGCGCGAGTACGATGTCCCTCGACTCGTGCTGGGAAGCTCGCTTCGCGCGGTCTCGGGCCGGCGCGAGGGGCCGCTACCGGTCCCCGCAGACGCCTACCCGGTCCCACAGGACTTCTACGCGTTGACGAAGGCGTTCATGGAGACCACAGGCGACATGTACGCGCGGAAGCACGACCTGTCGGTGATCAACGCGCGGATTGGGTGGCTGCCGCGCCACCGCGAGGGCGCCGAGGGGCTCGCGCGAAGCGAGCGCGGACCCGACTTCTTTCTCAGCCACGACGACGCCGGCCGCTTCTTCGAGCGCTCGGTGGAGTCCGATCGCCCGGCGCGCGGCGAGTGCGTCACGCTCTTCGTCACGAGCCACCCGAAGACGACGATGCGGCTCGACCTCGAACCGTCGCGCGATGTGATCGGATACGAGCCGGTGGACACGTGGCCCCAGGGGCTGCCGTTCGACGTGAGCGATCTCGCGTAGGCACGACGTCCGACGTTGACCCCCGGCGCCAGCGTGATTACAATGTAGCTACTATCGAGGTCACCATGAAATCCATGCTCGTGAGAATCGGCAACTCTCGTGGCATTCGTCTCCCGAAGGCGTTGATCGATGAGGCCGGACTGACCGGAGAAGTCGATATCCACGCCGAGCCGGGCCGCATTACCATCCGTCCCGTGGAGGCGCCCCGGAAGGGGTGGGCCGCGGCGGCGGCTGCGGATCACCCGAAGGGGCTGCTCGATGAACCAACTCCAACCGAGTTCGACGAGAAGGAGTGGGAGTGGTAGCCGAGGCGATGCCACGCCGCGGGGATGTCTTTCTCGTCGCGTTGAGCCCGACGCAGGGGCGCGAGATCCGCAAGACCCGGCCATCCGTGATCGTCTCGCCCGACGAGCTGAACGCGCACATGGGCACGTTCATCATCGCGCCCATGACGACCGGCAGCCACGAGTACCCGTTCCGCGTGCGGTGTCGGTTCAACGGAAAAGACGGGTACGTCGTCGTCGACCAGGTGCGCACGGTTGATCGTGGACGCCTCGCAGACAAGCTGGGCAGCCTCGACGCGAAGACAATGTCCCGGGTACTCGGGGTTCTGCAGGAGATGTTCGCGCCGTAGTGGTCCCCCGCGGACGCCCAGGGCGCCCTACCCCGCGATCAAGCTCCCGCTCGCCCGGATGTCCGCGTACGAGCTTCCCACGT